>NZ_JBHYJC010000013.1:0-210080 GCF_042749045.1 Streptomyces sp. NPDC059008
GGGATTCCTCGCCCGGCAGCGGCGGCCGCCGGCGGCACCATTCGGCGAAGGTGCCATTCGGTGAACGTGCCATTCGGTGCACGTGCCTTCGGTGAAGGTGCCTTTCGGTGGACCCGCCCCGGTGCGGTCGCCTTTTCCTGCGATACACGAAGTGGCGCCGCATGGTTTTCCCGCCGACGAAATGCGTGGTGAAAATGCTTGATTCCCGGATGTCCGCCGTGGCACCCGAGACGTTCCTCGACGCGATGAGCAGCCTCGCGTCCGGCGTCGCCGTGGTCACCGCCGCCGACCGCTCGGGCGCACCGTGCGGACTGCTGGTGTCCTCACTGTGCTCCTACAGCGCCGCCCCGCCGTCGGTCATGCTCGCCGTCGGCCAGCGGGCCCGCTCCTACGCCTCGCTCCTGGCCGCACCGGAGTTCGCGGTCCACCTGCTGCACTCGGCGCAGGGTGAGATCGCCTCGGTGTTCGCGGGCCGCGGCGACCACAAGTTCGCCGGGCAGGACTGGTCGTGGGACGGACCGGTGCCCCGCCTGGAGGGCGCGCTGGTGTATCTGCGGTGCGTACGGGCCAAGGTCGTCGAGCACGGTGACCACGCCATCCTGGTCGGGCACGTCGCCGGCTGCGACGTCGGACCGGGGGAGCCGCTGGTCTACTTCCGGCGCGCCCTCGACTGGCGGCTGACCGCCCCGTGAGGTCAGTTCCAGGTACGTCCGCAGGCGATCAGCTTGCCGTGCGCGGCGGAGACCTGCGGACGGGAGACGTCCCCTTCGCGGGTGGCCAGGTACGTGGTGGTGATCGGCGGGATCTCGGGTTTCAGCAGCGGGACGAGCGTGCCGCGGGCGAAGTCGTCGGCGCACAGGTACGTCGGGACCACGGTGATGCCGACCGACGCCCGGACGGCGGAGAGCACCGCGCGGTGGTCGGGCACCACCACGTCGGGTGCGGCGGACCGCGGGGCGTGGAAGACCGACCACCAGTAGTGGTCGATGAGCGGCACGGACTCGGCGAAGGCGACCAGGGGGTAGGCGGACAGCACGTGGGGTGCTTCGCCGGCGGTGAGGACCGGCGCCAGGTCCCGCGCCGTCTCGGGGGAGGCGACCAGGCTGCACTCCTCGTCGTACAAGGGCAGTGCGGTGATCCCCTTCAGGCGGGGGCGCACCCGCGCGATGACGATGTCCAGCTCTCCCGCGGCCAGTTGGGACAGCAGGGCGTCGGAGAGCGCCAGCGTGGTGTGCAGCTGCACGCTGTCCCTGAGCATGTCGGCGAGGGCCGGCAGGATCCGGTCGCTGATCAGGTCGCTGGGGGCGCCCAGCCGCAGTGGGCGGGCCGGTCCTTCGGTGCCGAAGTAGCGTTGTAAGACGAAGTCGAGGGCGTCGACCGCGCCCTCGGCGTCGCGGGCGAGGGACTCGGCTGCCGGTGTGGGCCGCGATCCGGTGGCGTGCCGGACGAACAGCGCTACCCCCACCCGCTCCTCGAGCATGCGGATCTGCTGGGTGACGGCGGGCTGCGAGATGTGCAGCCGGTGGGCGGCCTTGCCGAAGGAACCGGCGCGGTAGACCTCGACGAAGGTACGCAGCAGCGCGGGGTTGAGCGGCCCCGACTCCTCTTTGCACACCGCCCCCTGCGGTGTGCGCGAGGCGTGCGAGGTGCGGCGGTTCGGTCCCGAGACGCGTACGGAGGGCATGAGGGGCTCCCTGTGTTCAGCCGGGCAGATGGTCGTCGTGGGGGGTTGGGGGGTTGGGGGTTTGGGGGGCGAAGGGCGCGGGGCGCATCGCACGGCCGGTGCGGCAGGTCGCGCCGCGCCCTACCGTGCTGCCGCCGGGCCGGTCTCCAGCGCGCCGTCCACCAGGACGGCGGCCGCACCGGTGTAGGCGGTCGGGTCGGTGAGCGCGGTGAGCTCCGCGCGGTCCAGGTGGTCGGCGACCTGCGGGAGGGTCATCAAGGCCGCGGCGAGCGAACAGCCGCGTTCGGCGGCCAGCCGCGAGGCGTCGGTCAGTACCCGCTTGGCCTCGGCCTTGCCGAGGTGGGGCGCGAGGACCGCCGCGACGCGTTCGGAGACGATCCGGCTGCCGGTCAGGCCGAGGTTGTGCAGCATCCGCTCCGGTTTGACGCGCAGGCCCTCGGCCAGTTCGACGGCGGTGTGCGTGGCACCGGCGGTCAGCCGCAGGCACTCGCGCAGCAGCTCCCATTCGGCGTGCCAGGCGCCCGCGGAGCGCTCGTCCTCCGACAGCAGACTCTGCGTCAGCCCCAGCGCCATCGGCGGGACCTGCAGGGCCGCGGACCGCAGCAGCGTGGCGAGGACCGGATTGTGCTTGTGCGGCATGGCGGAGGAGGCGCCGCGGCCCGCCACCGGCGCCTCCTCGACCTCGGCGACCTCGGTCCGGGTGAGGGTCTGCACGTCGACGGCGAGCTTGCCCAGGGCCGCCGCGGTGAACGCCAGCGCCGCGCCGAGATCCGCCAGGGGGGTGCGCAGCGCGTGCCAGGGCAGCGCAGGCCGGGCCAGACCGGTCTCCCGCGCGAAGGCCTCGGTCAGCTCACCGGCGTACGACCGGATTCCCGGGCGCGCGTCCGCCTCGGCGGTGTCGATCCGCGCGTACTCCAGGTATCCGGCCAGGGTGCCCGCCGCGCCGCCGAGCGACACCGGCAGGCCGCCGTCCTCCACGAGCCGCCGCAGGCGTTCGTCGGCGTCCAGCAGCAACTGCCGCCAGCCGGCGGCCTTCAGACCGAAGGTCGTGGGCACCGCGTGCAGCGCGAGGGTGCGGCCGGCCATCGGGGTGGCGCGGTGGTGCAGCGCGAGGCGGGCGAGCGCCGTGGCCGCGCGCCGCAGGTCCGCGCGCATCAGGCCCAGGGACCGGCGTGCCACCAGCATGCACGCGGTGTCGAGGATGTCCTGGCTGGTCGAGCCGCGGTGTACGTACTCGGCCGCCTGTGGGTCCCTGGCGGCGACCTCACGGGTGAAGGCGGCGACCAGACCCACCACCGGATTGGCGGTCTCGCGCGCCGCGAGGGCGATGGCGCGCAGGTCCAGCAGCTCCGCCCGCGCGGTGTCGGTGATCGTGGCGGCGGCGCCGGCCGGTACCACGCCGACGCTCGCCTGGGCCCTGGCGAGCGCCGCCTCCGCGTCCAGCATCGCCTGCAGCCAGGCCCGGTCGCCGACCACGCCCTCGACGGGGGTGCCGGCCCGCACCGGCGAGAGCAGCCCCGCGTCGGTCTCGCCGGGCGCCGCCGCGGCGGCGCCCGCGGTGACGGATGTGGTGTCGGTCATGCGCCGCGCCCTCCCTGGGATCCGTGCACTGGTCGATCCCACTGTGCGCGCCGTGCGCGGTGTGATCGCCGTGGGCGGCAGCTTGTTGCCGGTTTCCGGTCAAACGTGTCAAGTTGCTGTTGCATACCTCTCGCATTAGTCGAAGACCGGGCCGGCCTCCCGGCTCCGCTTGATCTCGTAGAAGCCCGGTACCGAGGTGACCAGCAGCGTTCCGTCCCACAGCCTGGCCGCCGCCTCGCCCTTGGGCGCCGGGGTGACCACCGGCCCGAAGAAGGCGATCCGCCCGCCGTCCGCGCCCGGTACCGCGATCACCGGGGTGCCCACCTCCTGGCCCACCAGTTCGATCCCCTCGCGGTGGGAGGCGCGCAGCGCGCCGTCGAAGGCGTCGGTGTCCGCCGCGTCCGCCAGGTCGGCGGGCAGGCCCGCCTCCTCCAGCGCCGCGGCGAGCGTCGCCCGGTCGCGCGGCATTCCCCCGGGGTGGAGCCGGGTGCCCAGCGCGGTGTACAGGGGCCCCAGGACCTCGGCGCCGTGCTTCTGCTCGGCGGCGGTGCACACCCGCACCGGGCCCCAGCCCGTCCGTACGATCTCGCGGTAGCGCTCCGGGAGATCGTCGAGCCGGTGCTCGTTGAGCACCGACAGGCTCATCACCCGCCAGCGGACCCGCACCGGCCGCAGCCGCTCCACCTCCCGCATCCAGCGTGAGGTCATCCACGCCCACGGGCAGATGGGGTCGAACCAGAAGTCCACGGTGGTCGTGCCGCTGTCAGACATGAGGTGTCCTCTCTGATGCTCGGGGTCCGGTCAGGCCACCGCCCTGGTCCGGGTCGCGACGGTGACCGTGATGCTGAGGGCGGCGAGCAGGCTGATGATGACGGCGAAGACCACGGCCGCGGTGAGCATCGGCAGCTCCGTGACCAGCACGCCGATGCCGAGGACCGGAAGGGTCAGGCCCAGGTACGCGGCGGCGAAGTAGCTGGAGACGACCTGGCCCACCCGGTCGGGCGGCGCCTGGTGGGACACCAGGGCCAGGCCCGCGCGGAAGGCGAGACCGCTGCCCGCACCGCCGATCACCGACCCCGCCAGGAACAGGGCGAGGGAGGCCGCCGGCAGCGCGGCCACGAACAGCCCCAGCCCGACCGGGACCGCCACCATGCCGAGCACGGAGCCCACCCGCGGCGCCAGCCGGGCGCCCAGCAGCTGGGCGAGCCCCGCGGAGCCGAACGCGCTGAAGGCGACCACCCCCACCATCAGATGGCTGTCGATGTGCAGCCCGCTGGTGAGGAACTTGCCGGCCAGCGCCGCGAGCAGCCCCAGCAGGGCGAAGGCCCCGAAGACCGCGACCGCCATGGCGGTGAACACCGACCGCATCTCCGCCGGAACCCCGAGCCGCTGTGGCCGGAAGCGCGCCCTGCCCTCCCGCCGCACCGTCTCGGGGAGCAGCAGCAGCGCGAAGCCGGGCAGCAGCAGGCCGCCCAGCACCAGGTAGGAGACGGTCAGCGGCGCGGGGACGTACTCCACCAGCGCCCCGGACAGCAGCGCCCCCACACCCAGGCCCAGCATGTTGGCGGCCGACGACGTCAGCGCCGCCCGCCCGCGGTCCTGGAGGAGTTCGCCGAGGTAGGCGGTGGCGGCGCCGTTGGCCAGGCCCACCGACAGGCCGCACAGCAGGCGCCCGGCGATGATCCCGGGAAGCGTGGGGGAGAGCGCGAAGGTCACACAGCTGCACACGGCCAGGCACAGCGCCGGAGCGATCGTCGCCCGCCGTCCGATCTGGTCGGACAGCGAGCCGAACAGCACCAGGGAGGACAGCGCGCCGACCGCGAAGGCGGCGAAGACGGCCGAGACCGTGACCGGCGACAGCGCGAGCCGCTGCGCGTACAGCGCGTACATCGGGGTGGGCACGGTCCCCCCGAGCAGCAAGGTGAACACGATGTACGTGACCGTCCAGGCCGCCGCCGTCCGGGGCGCGGGCCTGGCGTGCGCGCTGCCCACCCGGGTGCGCAGCTTGGGTGTCGGCATAGTGCTTCTTTCCTTACCTGGCTTACGGAAATGGCCCGGGCGCGCCGTAGGGGGGTGGGCGGCGCGCCCGGGCGGGCGGAGGTGTCACACGCTCTGGTAGGCGTCCCGCATGGTGCGCTTGAGTGCCTTGCCGGTCATGCCGACGTGGTCGTCGGACTCCTTGACCACGAGCCGGTCGACGACCGGGAACCGCGCCTGGGACAGCGCCGCGTTGATCCGGGTGCGCAGCTCCTCCAGGTCGGTGCCGGCCTCGGACAGGTCGACGGTGAGGACCAGGCGCCGCGGCGCCGAGCCGGTCGCGGAGGTGTGCACCAGGGAGCAGTCGAAGACCTCCGGAATCTGACGCAAAATCAACTCCTCGATTTGGCAGCTGTAGATCGTGCCGCGTGGAGTGGTGATGCTGTCGGAGGTGCGGTCGACGTGGTAGAAGCGGCCCTCCTCGTCGCGGTAGGCGAGGTCACCGGTGAGCCAGTAGCCCCGCACCCGGTTCTTCTCGCTCAGCAGCGAGTTGTTCCAGTAACCCGCGGTGACGGTGGGGGACTTCAGCGCGAGCCGCCCCACGGTGCCGTGCGCCACCGGCGTGTCCGTGTCGTCGAAGACCTGGGCGTCGATCCAGTCGAAGGGCCGCCCTATGCACCGGCCGTAGCGGTCGGTGGCCGGCGAGTGGACCTGCCGGAACATCGCGAAGCCGAACTCCGAGGAGCCGAAGTTGTCGATGAACAGGGAGCCGGGGGTCATGGTCCCGCTGCGGTCGCGGTGGTTGCCCAGCCGGACGAGCCGTCGGATGTGCCGTTCGTGGTTGGCGTCACCGGTGGACATCCAGCGGGCGACCGACCCGAAGTCGTAGTCGTCCAGGTCCAGCCGGCACAGGTCGACGAAGACCTTCGGGAAGGCGGCGACCAGTTCAGGCCGGAACTCCTCGATGCGTCCCGCCAGGCCCTCCGGCTCACGCCCGGTGCTCAGCTGCACCCGGCAGCCGCGGGCCACGCAGGACATCAGCACCGAGATCGCCGACGCATGGCTCTGCGGGAGCGCGGACAGCACGCGCGCGCCGAGCTCCGCGCCGATCTGCTGCCTGATGCCGAAGAAGAAGCCCTGGTGGTTGAACTGGACGGCCTTCGGCACACCGGTGGTACCGGAGGTGTGCGCGATCAGGACGGGGTCGTTGTCGGCGTGGGTGAACACCCGGAAGGGTTCGGCGGCATACGGGTCGGCGTCGTAGAAGGGGAGGTCCAGTGCCCCCTTGTCGAGCCTGCCGTCGCAGACCACCGCCACCGCCCCGACCCGGGTGATGAACGTGGCCGCGATGTCCGGCGGAAGCAGGCTGTTGAGGAATACCGGAATGGCGCCGATCTTCGTCAGGGCGATGTAGTGGATCAGATAGCGCACGCTCTCGTCCAGAAAGAGCGCCACCGGGTCCTTGGGCCCGATGCCGTCGCGCTGGAACCCGGCGGCCACCCGGTCGGTCAGCGCGTCGAGTTCGGCGAGGGTGAACGCCCGGACGGTGTGGCCTTCGGGGTGGTGGTAGTCCTTGTCCAGCTCGATGACGCTCTTGCCGGCGATCGTGCCGGCGGCGGCCGCGGTGCGGAAGAAGTTGCCCGCTCCCATGCCCTCGGTGAGCATCAGTTCGTCTGCCATCTCTCGCTCTCGTCCTTCCCCTGTCACGTGGTCGCCGCGTCGGCCGCCGGGACCAGCCAGTCCCGCATCGCGGTCCGGATGTCGTCGGGAATCGGCACCGGCCGGTGGGAATCGAGCGACATGCACACCAGAACGGCCTTGATCCGCGCGCGTACGTCGGCCGGGTCGGCGCCGGTGCACGAGAACGCCAGGTGGAACGAGCTGGTCTTGATCTGGTGCACCGCGAGGCTGAAGCGCACGGTGTCACCCAGCCGGCTCGGCGCGAGGAAGTCGCATTCCAGCCGCACGGTCGGAATGCCGAGCCGCCGCTTCTGGAACAGCCCCGCGTAGTCGGTCCGCAGTCCGGCTTCGAACCATTCCTGGAGAATCTCGTTCATCAGCAGCAGGTACTGCGGATAGAACACGATGCCGGCCGGGTCGCAGTGGTGGAACCAGATGGTCTTGTCCCGCGCGAACATCGGCGTCGCATCGTCGGCAGCTGTGGTGTGCACGGTCCCGGATCACTTCCGTCGCGTCGTCTGCGCCCTGCCCCGCAGGGGAAACCCCTCGGGGGAACACCTCCAGGGAAGCGTAGGCCGGGCCCGCCCCGCCCCCGCCCGCAAGGCAGCAAGCTGCCATCGCCGTGGGCGGGGGCGGGGCGGGATCACCTTGGGCACCAGCGGGCCGCCCAGGGCGCCGTCGGGCTGCCACCACGACGGGGCCGCCCCACGGCCAGGGGCGCGCCGGCGCAGCCGAGCTGCTCGTCGGCCGGGTCGCGGTCGCCGCCGACCTCCGGGGCGGCACCGGAGCCGAGGACGCTGCGCTGGTGGGGGACCACCGGCACGGCCCCGCGCCCCGGCGGCGCGGCGGGACGGGGAGTGCCACTGGGAGTGCCACCGCGGATGTCGACGTCGATGAGCCCGAGCGCCGCCGCCTTCACCCCCGCCTCGAACCGGGACTCGGCCCCCAGCATCTCCATCAGGCTCGCGACATGCCGGCGGTAGGTCCGCACCGAGACGCCGAGCTGGCGGGCGGCGACCTCGTCCTTGCGCCCCGACCCGAGCAGCCGCAGTATCTGCGGGGTCTTCTCGTCCAGGATGTTCTGGTGGTAGCGGACGAACGTCTCCAGGTCGCAGGCGCTGTCCCAGCTGGCGTCGAGCAGCGTCAGCAGCGGTTCGACGATGACGGGGGAGTGCACCAGGAGGCAGTCGCGGCCGTGTTTGGCCGGCCACATCAGGGCGCGCCTGCGGTCGATGACCAGCATCCCGCGCAGGTCCACGGTGCTGATCCGGGTCTGCGCCCCGTGCTCCCGGCCGATCCGCCGCAGGAACTCCTGCCGGCCGTGCCCGTCGAGTTCGTCGGGGTGGCAGATCACGGACAGGGCGATCGACCGCTCGCCCAGGGCGGCGATGCTTCCCCGGAAGCGATCGATGTCCTCCCGGCGGAACCCGTTCATCTGGCCGTTGACCAGCAGCACTTCCTTGCGGGCGGTCCGGAACAGGCTCTCGGCCAGCTCGAAGTACTCGGCACCGGGGTGCTGGTCGGCCAGTTCTCCTCTGGTGGGCGGTCCGGCGATGCTCTCGATCGTCGGGCCGACGCGGCGTTCGGGATGGCGTAGTAATTCCTTGACCTGCTGTCTGCCAGTCACTGGATACCTCTCTTCAACGTGCGCAGAGCGACAGTCCGGACCGTCCGTCAGCCGGCGGACAGGGGCCCGGCGGTCCTGTTCAGTTGAGCGGAAAGCAGTGGTTCACACGGGCGCGGCGGTGGGGGTGCGGAAGCGGTTGATGGCACTCAGGTGACGCGCGCGCGTCTCCGGGTCCCGCACCCCCAGTCCCTCCCGAGGGGCGAGGGCCAGGACGCCGACCTTGCCGTGGTGGAGGTTGCGGTGGACGTCGTAGGCGGCCTGCCCGGCCTCCTCCAGCGGATAGACCCGCGACAGGGTCGGATGGATCCGGCCCTTGCAGACCAGGCGGTTGGCCTGCCACGCCTCGCGGTAGTTGGCGAAGTGGGAGCCGATGATCCGCTTCACCGACATCCCCAGGTAGCGGTTGTCGAACTGGTGCCGGTAGCCCGAGGTCGACGCGCAGGTGACGATGGTGCCGCCCTTGCGGGCCGCGTAGACGGAGGCGCCGAAGGTCTCCCGGCCCGGGTGCTCGAGGACGATGTCGACGTCCTCCCCGCCGGTCAACTCGCGGATCCTGGAACCGAACCGGCGCCACTCCTTGGGGTCCTGGGTGTGCTCGTCCTCCCAGAACCGGTAGTTCTCGGCGGCGCGGTCGATGATCGCCTCGGCCCCCATCGAGCGGCACAGCTCCGCCTTCTGCGGGCTGGAGACCACGCAGACCGGGTGGGCGCCGCCGACGAGCGCCAGCTGGGTCGCGTAACTGCCCAGCCCGCCGCTCGCACCCCAGATCAGGATGTTGTCGCCCTGTTTCATGTCGGCACCGCTGCGGGAGACCAGCTGCCGGTAGGCGGTGGAGTTCACCAGGCCCGGAGCGGCGGCCTCCTCCCAGGTCAGATGCCGGGGCTTGGGCATCAGCTGGTTGGACTTGACCAGCGCGAGCTCGGCGAGCCCGCCGAAGTTGGTCTCGAACCCCCAGATGCGCTGTTCGGGATCGAGCAGCGTGTCGTCGTGCCCGTCCGGCGACTCCAGCTCGACGGACAGGCAGTGCGCGACGACCTCGTCGCCCGGCTTCCAGGCGTTGACCCCCGGCCCGGTGCGCAGCACCACGCCGGCCAGGTCCGAGCCGAGCACGTGATAGGGCAGGTCGTGCCGGCGCCCGAGCGGTGAGCTGCGCCCGTACCGCTCCAGGAAGGTGAACGTCGGCACCGGCTCGAAGATCGACGACCATACGGTGTTGTAGTTGACGGAACTGGCCATGACGGCCACCAGCGCCTCGCCCGGCCCGAGTTCGGGCGTGGGCACCTCCCGCACGTGCAGCGACTTGCGCGGGTCCTTGCTCTCGCTGCTCATCCCGGCGAACAGCTGCGCGTCCGACTTCAGGAGCGTCGCCGCACGGTAGGAACCGGGCACCGGAAGCGCCGCGACGTCCCGCGCGGACAGCTCGGGGCCACCCGGCTCGCCGGACTCCAGGAGAGCCGCCGCCAGCTGCTCCATCACCTGCCCCCGTCCGCGGCGCGGACGGCCTGCAGGCGGTCCTCACCGATCCGGGCACGGGTGTCCAGGGCGCGTAACCGGTCCCAGGGGAGCCGGCCGCGGCTCATCTCCATCAGGACACTCAAGGGCATATCAGCTTCCTCAGCGTGTTCAGGAATTCCTGCGGTTGGTCGCGAAGGTAGAAATGTCCGCCGGGGAACAGCTCCACGGTGAAGTCCGCCGTGGTGTGCTCCTGCCACTGGGGAAGGAACGGCGACGCCAGGTCGCTCTCCCCGCCCAGGACGTGGATCGGGATGTCCAGCGGCTCCTGACGGACGTGCTGGTAGGTCTCGAAGATGGTGAAGTCGGCCCGGTAGGCGGGCAGGACCAGCCGCACCAGCTCGGGGTCCTCCAGCAGGGCCGCCGGCAGTCCGCCGTAGCGCTTGCTGACGGCCACGAGCAGCTCGTCGTCGCTCAGCTTGTGCAGCGGGCTGCGGGGGTGCGGCAGGTGCGGCGCGGGGTACGCGGACAGCACCAGGCGCTCGGGCAGCGGCCGGCCCGCGGCGCGCAGCGCGCGGGCGGTCTCGAAGGCGGTGAGCCCGCCGAGACTGTGCCCGAAGAACACGAAGGGACCGGTGAAGTCGACCGATGCGATGAGCCCGTCGACGAACTCGGTGATCGAGGCCGGCGGCGGCTCCCTCTCCGTCACCCGCATCCCGCGCCCGGGAGGCTGGATGCCCCAGACCTCCGCGTCCGGCAGGTCGTCGGCCCAGCGCACGTACTCGCCCGGCGAACCGCCGCTGGGCGGGAAGCAGTACAGGCGCAGGTAGGCCTCCGGGCGCCGTTGCCGGCACACCAGCCAGGGTGAGGTGGCAGCCATCAGTGCTCGCCTTCCTTCAGTCGGAGGTCGGTCGGTTCGGCCAGGCCCGGCACGGTCGGGGCGGTGAAGACCTCCCGGGCCTCCAGCGGGATCCGACAGGTCTCCCGCAGCCATGCGGCGAGCCTGGTGACCAGGACGGCGTCGCCGCTCAGGGGAGGTAGGGGGGAACATGCTGCGGGGTAGTTCGGTTACCTCGCAGGGCAGCGCTTCTCGCAGGTGTCAGCAGTCGGCCGAGTTCATTTCAAATCCCCCGTCGAGTTCTGGTGATCAGGTGCGCCGGCCACCGGCGGCGCGGCCAGGTGCGGAAATTGCGGCGACGGTCGAAAAGGCGGCCGCATCAGGCGTGGAAAAGAAATGTGTAACGTGCAGAAACCCGTTGAGTGGAAAGCGGTTTCCGTAGTGGTGGGCCATGCCCTGTGGCACACACGCCAGCGGGGTGTCCACCCCGTCCCGCACCCCCGTCACGCCTTCCCCCATTAACCCCGTAGCCACGGACTCGCCGCTTGGGCCGCGCGGGCCGGCCCGAGCGCGCGCGCCCGGGCCGGCTTCACGTCAGCCACCCCCATCGGCCGCGCCGCCCCACAAGATCGTGCGGCTTGCGGCAGCCCCGAAGTTATCTTCGGCTCCGTAATGTCGTCAAGATTATTGCGGCCTGATGCATTGTCAGTCGGAACGCAGCAGGTGGGAGCCGTGGTGAAGCTGCTCACCTGCAGAGAATTGCACTCCGATGCATCTGCAGAAAATTTCACCTCACGCCCGACGGCGTTTATCCGCCGGACGATGTGCAAAAAATTGCAGTCAAGCTTTCGAAAAATACCGGAGGGTCGGCGGACACCCCGCGCGATGCCGGATGCGGCGTGGGTGTCCGGCCGCGGCGTGCGCGGTTTCGATAAACACGGCGCGCCACTCATGCACGGAACGTACACTCCACGGCGCGGCCTTGTACGCCGCTCACCGCGGCCTTCCGGGATCCCCCTCTAGGGTTTGAACCATCGGACACCGCCCAGGCGCCCGGCGCACACGAATTCCACCGTGCGCCGTGTCGGCAACCTGGCTGACCCGAGCAGTCCGAGTGAGCGAAGAAACAAAGGAGTTGCGGTCGATGAACACCACCGAGGACAACGGCCTGTGGGTGCGGCGCTTCCACCCGGCACCGGGAGCCGGCACCCGCCTGGTCTGCCTCCCGCACGCCGGTGGCGCGGCCGGTTTCTACTTCCCGGTCTCGGCGGCCCTGGCCCCCCGTGTCGACGTCCTGGCCGTCCAGTACCCCGGCCGCCAGGACCGCCGCAAGGAGCCGTGCATCGACTCCCTCCCCGAGCTGGCCCGTCAGGTCGTCCCCCGGCTGCTCCCGTGGACCGACCGCCCGCTGGCCCTGTTCGGGCACAGCATGGGCGCCTCGGTCGCCTTCGAGGTCGCCCGGACGCTGGAGCACGAACACGGCGTCGTCCCGGTCGTGTTGTTCGCCTCCGCGCGGCGGGCGCCGTCCGCGCACCGGGACGAGTTCGTGCACCGGCAGAGCGACGACCGGCTGATCCGCGACGTCGAGGAGCTCAGCGGCACCGACGCGCAGCTGCTGAGGGATCCCGAGATGCGCAGCATGGTCCTGCCGGCCCTCCGCGGCGACTACAAGGCCGCCGAGACCTACCGCTATGTGCCCGGCCCCGGCCTCAGTTGCCCGGTCACCGCCCTGATCGGTGACGCCGACCCCCGGGTGACGGCCGAGGAGGCCCGTGCGTGGGCCACCCACACCACCGGGGCGTTCGACCTCAAGACCTACCGCGGCGGCCACTTCTACCTCAACGAGCACAGCGACGCCGTCGTCCGCGAGATATCCGGCCAACTGCTGTCCACCGCAGGCGCGTAGCGCGCCGCACCGACTGCGGGACCGGGTCGGGAGGCGGGCGTGATCGCGCGGGTGCTCCCGTGCGACGTCGTGGCCGTCGCGTACGTCGGACAGCCTCAGGGCGTGCCGATGCGGGCGGCCACGCAGGGGTCCTCGTTGCGGTATCCGAGGCGGGTGTAGAGGCGTTCGGCCGGGGCGTTGTCGGCGAGCTGCCACAGGGTGCAGAACCCGTGCCGTCGTACGGCGAGCCGGGTCAGCCAGGCGGTCAGCGCGGCGCCGAGGCCCTGGCCGCGCAACGCGGCGTCGGTGGCGACGGACGCCATCAGCGGGGCGCCGCTGTCCCGCAGACTGCTCAGGGCGCCGCAGGCCACCAGCCGCCCGTCGGCGTCGTCGCGGATGCCGGCCCACAGGCTGACCCCCGAGGAGCCGGGGCCGGTGGAGTGGGCCGGGCTGTGCTCGGTGAGGAAGGAAAAGAGCTCCTCGTGGTGGGTCTCGTCGAGCGCGGCCACCCGCTCCTCGCCCCGCTGGACCGGCGGCTCCTCCAGCGTCCAGCGGAAGACCCACTCGACGGCGTCGGCCACCGCCAGGTGGCGGCCGACCAGGGCGTCGGTGCCGCGCGGGCCGGTGAACTCCCGCACACCGCCGGCGAGCCCGTGTGCGGCGCGCAGGACCAGTCCGGCGGCGGCGTCCGGAGAGCCGACGCTCCATACGTGGCCGCGGGGGCCGTCGAGCCAGGCGGCGGCGCCGTCGCCGGACCAGCTGATCCGGTCGGCCGGGCGCTGCCGCGCGGCGCCGAAACGCAGCAGGGCGGAGCCGGCCTGGCGCTCCAGCCCCTGGTCGAACAGGTCGGCGGTCCGGGGGACGAGGGTCGTTGCCTGCATCGCTCTCTGGGAAGGACGTAGGGGACACGTACGGGAGCCGGTTCCCGCCGCGCACGAGGCGCGGCCGGAGCCGTCGGTATGCGGTAGGGGAGCCCGGCAGCGGCTGCGCGCGCGGCGGGCCCGGCCGACCGGGCCGACCACTGTCGCACACCGCCCCAGGTCCGGGGCAAATGCGCCGCTCGCGGGCCGGACGCTCACACAGCGGCGCGGGCGGTCCGCCCCGCACCGCCCGCGGCCCCGGCGGATCTCAACGCACCCTGGCACAGGGCGGGTTGCCGCCCCGCGGACCCGGCCCCGGCCTGCCGGACGTGTCCCGGTCCGGTGGTGCGGCGACGGTCACCTGGGCGGGGCGCAGGAGCTGCCCGCCGACCCGGTAGCCCTGCCGGACGACCGCGGAGCAGGTGGGGCCCCCGACCCGGTCGGTGCGGGTACAGGTGAGGGCCTCGTGGACGTGGGGGTCGAAGGGGGCGCCGGGCCGGGCGACGGGCTGCAGTCCCAGCGCCGCCAGCTCGGTCTCCAGGGCGTCGGCGACGCGCCGGAAGCCGCCGGTCACCTCGCCCCGCTCGGCGGCCTCGGCGAGCGCGTCGAGCACGGGCAGCAGCCGGCCCAGCACATTGGCCACGGCGATCTCGGCGACGGCCTGGCGGTCGCGGCGGACCCGCTTGCGGTAGTTGTCGTACTCGGCCTTGAGCCGTTGCAGGTCGGCCGTGCGTTCGCGCAGTTCGGCGCTCGCCGCGGCGTCGGACGAAGCTGGCGGCCCGGTGGCGGTCCGCTCCTCGCCGGTGGTGGCGGTGCGCGAGGGGAGCACGGCGGGGCCGTCCTGCGGCCCGCGTCCGACGAGTGCCAGCCGCGGGCGGGCAGGGCCGTGGACGTGGGGCGGGCGGTTCATCGGGAGCCTCCCTCCTTCTTGTCGTCGTCGACGATCTCGGCGTCCACGACGTCGTCCTCGGCCCCGGCCTGCTGCCCGCCGGCGGCAGCGCCCCCGGTGCCGCCCGCGGCGGCCTGCGCGGCCTGGGTGTCGGCGTACATGGCCTGGCCGAGCTTCTGGGAGACGGCCGCGAGCTTCTCGGTGGCGGTGCGGATCTCCGCGGTGCCCTCGCCCTCGGCGGACCCGCTCTTGAGCTTCTCCTTCAGCTCGCCGACGGCCGCCTCGACCTCGGTCCTGATGTCGCCGGGGACCTTGTCCTCGTTGTCCTTGAGGAACTTCTCGGTCTGGTAGACCAGCTGCTCGGCCTGGTTGCGGGTCTCGGCGGCCTCCCGCCTGCGGCGGTCCTCCTCCGCGTACTGCTCGGCGTCGCGGACCATCCGGTCGATGTCGTCCTTCGGCAGCGAGGAGCCGCCGGTGACGGTCATCTTCTGCTCCTTGCCGGTGCCCAGGTCCTTCGCGGTGACGTGCATGATGCCGTTGGCGTCGATGTCGAAGGAGACCTCGATCTGCGGGACGCCGCGCGGGGCCGGCGGCAGACCCGTCAGCTGGAACATCCCGAGCTTCTTGTTGTAGACCGCGATCTCGCGCTCACCTTGGAAGACCTGGATCTGCACGGAGGGCTGGTTGTCCTCGGCGGTGGTGAAGATCTCCGAGCGCTTGGTCGGGATCGTGGTGTTGCGCTCGATGAGCTTGGTCATGATGCCGCCCTTGGTCTCGATACCGAGGGACAGCGGGGTGACGTCCAGCAGCAGGACGTCCTTGACCTCGCCCTTGAGGACACCGGCCTGGAGGGTGGCGCCGATGGCGACGACCTCGTCGGGGTTGACGCCCTTGTGCGGGTCCTTGCCGGTCAGCTCCTTGACCAGCTCGGTCACCGCCGGCATCCGGGTCGAGCCGCCGACCAGGATCACATGATGGACGTCGGAGACCTTGATCCCGGCATCGTTGACCGCGTTGTGGAACGGCGTCTTGCAGCGCTCCAGAAGGTCCGCGGTCAGCTGCTCGAACTGCGAGCGGGTGAGCTTCTCGTCCAGGTGCAGCGGGCCCTCGGCCGACGCGCTCAGGTACGGCAGGTTGATCGTCGTCTCGGTGGCGGCGGACAGCTCGATCTTGGCCTTCTCGGCCGCCTCCCGCAGCCGCTGGGTGGCCATCTTGTCCTGGGACAGATCGATGCCGTACGCGTTCTTGAACTGCTTGGTCAGGTGATCGACGATCCGCTGGTCCCAGTCGTCGCCCCCCAGGTGCGTGTCACCGTTGGTGGCCTTCACCTCGACCACGCCCTCGCCGATCTCCAGCAGCGACACGTCGAAGGTGCCGCCACCGAGGTCGAAGACCAGGATCGTCTGGTCGTTCTCCTTGTCCAGGCCGTAGGCCAGGGCGGCGGCGGTGGGCTCGTTGACGATCCGCAGCACCTTCAGCCCGGCGATCTCGCCCGCTTCCTTGGTGGCGGTGCGCTGCGCGTCGTTGAAGTACGCCGGCACCGTGACGACGGCGTCCGTCACGTCCTCGCCCAGGTACTGCTCGGCGTCGCGCTTGAGCTTCTGCAGCACCCGCGCGGAGATCTCCTGGGCGGTGAAGCGCCGGCCGTCGATGTCCCCGCCTCCTTCGGGGAAGCGCCACTCGGCGTCGCCCATGTGGCGTTTGACCGACCGCGCGGTGCGCTCGATGTTGGTCACGGCCTGCCGCTTGGCGATCTCCCCCACGAGCACATCGCCGCCCTTGGAGAACCCGACCACCGACGGAGTGGTGCGGGCGCCCTCGGCATTGGCGATGACCGTGGGCTCACCGCCCTCCAGCACACTGACCACCGAGTTCGTCGTCCCGAGGTCGATACCCACTGCACGTGTCATGGTCCTCTCCTTACCTGGCCGCAGGCCCTCTCACCTGCTGGTATGGAGAGAGCACCGCCTCCACCCTCTGGATAGATCGCGCCGTGCCGCGTGTCAAGATGTCCTGGTTTGCGACATCTGGACACGCGGCCGACGGCGGATTTCGCGGTGTGCGCGGTGACCGGCCGTGACGGTCACTCCGATGCTTCCGGAGTCGAGGTCCAGGTGCCCAGCGACATCTCCGCGGTGATACCGGGACCGAAGCCGGCCAGCAGGCCGCGGTGGCCCTCACGGGAGGACTCCTCGTCGAACATCCTGCCCAGGGCGTCGAGGATCACCGCGCTGGCGATGTTGCCGTACTCGGTCAGCGTCGCCCGGCTGAAGCGGAACGCCTCAGGCGGCACCTCCAGGAAGCGACTGAGGTCGTCCAGGATGCGCGGGCCGCCGGCGTGGACGAGGTAGAAGTCCAGGTTGCCCGCGTCCCACTGCTGCTCCTTCGCGACCGCGCGCAGGGCCGGGGCGAGCGGCTCCATGGTGCCCGGCACCCGCTTGTCCAGCAGGAAGTGGAATCCGGTGGACCGCACCGCGTAGGAGATCCAGTCCTCGGTGTGCGGGATGAGGTACGAGCCGTTGCGCTCCAGGCGGACGCCCTTGCCGCCCTTGCCGCGGACCACGGTGGCGGCCACCGCGTCACCGAAGAGGCCGTTCGACAGCAGCGACCCCACGCCCAGGTCGGTGGGCTGGTAGCACAGCGAGCAGAACTCGCAGGCCACGATGAGCACGTTGGCGTCCGGGTACGCCGTGCAGAAGTCGTGCGCCCGGTTGATCGCCGCGCCGCCCGCCGCGCAGCCGAGCTGCGCGATCGGCATCTGGCGGGTCTCCGACCTGAAGCCCAGCGTGTTGATGAGCCAGGCGGTCAGCGCCGGCATCATGAAGCCGGTGCAGGAGACGTAGACGATCAGGTCGATCTGCCGTGCCTCCAGCTCGGCCTGGTCCAGTGCCTGGCGCACCACGGCGGGGACGCGGGCCTTGGACTCCTCTTCGTAGACCTCGCTGCGGGCGTCGAGACCCGGGTGCTTGAGGACCTTGTCGATCGGCTGGATCAGATGCCGGGTGAGGACGCCGGTGTGCTCGATCAGTCGGAGCACCAGTTTCAGCTGCGTATGGTCCTTGTGCAGCCGCCGGGCCAGTTCGAGGGTGTCTTCCTGGGTGATGACGTATTCGGGGACGGCTATCGCTGGTTTGCACAGAACTGCCATGGGATTCCACTCCTTGCAGACCGTGGTCCGCCAGTGCACATCCCTGTGCTCAATTCGATTCGGCGGGCCTGCCTTCGAAGAAGGAACTCTCCCCGAGGGATGAACTCTCCTTGTCCAGATGGGCCAACTGGTCGAACACCAACGGTAAGCCAGGCGGGCAAAATCCGCATGCCCGCCTGTGGCGCACCGTCACCAGCTGACCGGCAGCTCCACCGGATAGCGCCAGATCGAGGTCTTGTTCCAGGGCACTTCGTCGGCCGGCTTGGCCAGCCGCAGCTCCGGAAAACGCTCCAGGAGGGCGCTGAGGGCGACTTCGAGCTCCGTGACGGCCAGCGGGGCGCCCAGGCAGTGGTGCCCGCCCCAGCCGAACGTCATATGGGACGGTCCCTGGCGTTCCAGGTCCAGCTCGTCGGGCCGCTCGAATTTCGCGGCGTCCCGATTTGCCGTCAGATACGAAACATGCACGATGTCCCCGGCCCGGATCTTCACCCCGCTCAATTCCACGTCCTCCAGGGCGACCCGCGGGATGCCCACGCCCTTGCGGAAGGGAATGAACCGCAGCATCTCCTCCATCGCCTGCGGGAGCGTCTCGGGGTTCGAGCGCACCCTCTCCAGCTCCGCGGGCCGGGTGAGCAGCGTGTAGGCGAGGTTGCCGATCTCGTAGGTGGTGGTGTCCTGGCCGGTGATGAGCAGCACCATGGCCATGACGGTCAGTTCCCGTTCGTCGAGGAGCTCGTCGCCGTCCCGCGCCGTGGCCAGGGCGCTGATCAGGTCGTCACCGGGGTTCTGGCGCCGCTGCGCGGTCAGCGTCGCGAAGTACGCCCGCATCTCGGCCTTGGCCCGTACGGCGTTGTCCTTGTTGTCGAGGCCGACGTCCATCATCGTCCGGGCGTGGGCGCGCAGCTGGGCGCGGTCGGCCTCGGGGATGTCGAGGACCTCGCAGATCGTCGTCAGGGGCAGCGGGGAGGCCAGGGACTCCATCAGGTCGGCCGGCGACCCGTGCCGCTCCATCCCGTCCAGCAGCTCGTCCACGACCCGCTGCGTACGAGCGCGCATGCGCTCCACCTGGCGCGGGGCGAACGCCTTGGACACCAGGCTCCGCAGGCGGCTGCTGGCGGGCGGGTCCATCACGTTGATCGCCTCGTCCTGGACGATCGGCTCCGGCGTCATGCGGGGGAAGTCGTGGCCGATGACGGCATGGCGGCTGAAGCGCCGGTCGGTCGTCACGGTGCGGACGTCGTCGTACCGCGTGACGAGCCAGGCCTCGCCCTCCCCGTACGGCAGCTTGATGCGTGCGACGGGTTCTTCGGTCAGCAGACGCTTGAGCGTCGGATCGAATTCAAGGGCCTCGGCGTAGTCGAAGGGACAGTTCCAGACCTTGGATCCGGATTCCATGTTGAACTCCCGACGTCAGAGGTTTTGACACCAGTTTTTTTGACACCACTTGCGATCTCATTATCGTGAAGCGTGAGATGCCGGGGCGGCCCGGCGTCGGTTCCGATGCGCCGAACGGGTGGTGGGTCCCTTTTCCCGCCGACACCGGGTCCCGGCCGGAAACGAAACCCTTCGCACTCCTTGTTTTTCACATTCTTTGCCGAGTTGCCGGCCGTGCTGATTTCTGCCTCGCCCGCCGGCCGGTTACCGAGCGGAGTACCAAAGGGTGCCGATCCGCTCCCGGCGCCCGCGGGCCCCGATGCCCCAAGAGAGGTTGCGATACGACCTCCCGGCGCATGTGCTCCACTAATGTGGAGCGACTTCATGTCGCAGCGGGACAGGACATATGACCACCACCCCCACCGCCGAGTTCGCCGTCATCGGCGGCAGCGGCTTCTACGAGCTGCTCGCGGACGCCGAACGCGTCACCGTCGACACCCCCTACGGCGCGCCGTCCGACGCGATCACCCTGGGCCCGGCCGGCGGCCGCCGGGTCGCCTTCCTGCCCCGCCACGGACGCGGTCACGCCGTACCCCCGCACCGCATCAACTACCGCGCGAACCTGTGGGCGCTGCGCTCGCTGGGCGTCCGGCGGATCCTCGCCCCGTGCGCGGTCGGCTCGCTCCGTCCTGAACTGGGTCCCGGCTCCGTCGTCGTCCCCGACCAGCTGGTGGACCGCACGAGCGGGCGTGCGCAGACCTTCTACGAGCAGGGCGCGGTGCATGTCTCGTTCGCCGACCCCTACTGCGCGCACGGCCGGCGGGCGGTGCTGGCGGCGGCCGCCGCGACCGGCACCGAGGCGACCGACGGCGGCACCATGGTCGTGGTCCAGGGGCCGCGCTTCTCCACCCGGGCCGAGTCGCAGTGGTACGCCGCCGCGGGCTGGTCGCTGGTCAACATGACCGGGCACCCCGAGGCCGTACTCGCCCGTGAACTCGCGCTCTGCTACACCGCGGTGGCCCTGGTCACCGACCTCGACGCGGGCGTCGACGCCCGCCGGAGCGTCTCCCAGGAGGAGGTCTTCACCGTCTTCGCCCAGAACACCGAGCGCCTGCGCGGCCTCGTCCTCGAAGCCCTCGGCCGCCTCCCCGAGGAGCGCTCCTGCGCCTGCCCCGGCTCGCTCACCGGCATGACCCTCCCCTTCCCGCTGCCCTGACGGGACACGCCGTGTGACATGCCGCTGATGGCGTAATGGCCGGGCGGGGCCGTTCGGGCGCGCGAGGCTGTGGCCCTTGTGCACGGTCGTACCGGGAGTCCGTGAGTGAACAGATCGGGTGAGACGGTCTTCGAACGGATACACCGCGACCGCCGGCCGGACCGCGACCGGCCGGCCGACGGCTGCGCGCCGATGGTGGAGAACAGCGGCTTCGAGGTGCCCCGCCCGCCCGCGTGGATGCGCTGGCTGCCGCTCGCCTACGTCGTGTTCGTCATGCTCCTCGAAACGGTGACCCCCACGAAGTGGGCGGTGAGCTTCCTGCTGATCGCACTGCCGGTGGTCGCCGCCTACACCCTCGGTCCGGTCGGCGTCGGCCTGGTCACGGTCTTCGCCGTCGTGCTGCTGGGTGTGGTGGCCGGCACCCCGTGCTGCACGGGCCACAACCTCCACCAGCTGTGGGAGAACCACCACGTCGCCGCGTATGTCGCCACCGGGCTGGTCGGCGCCCTCGGCATGGCGCTGGCCGCCCACCGCCAGCGCCAGGAGCGGCATCTGGTCCGCGCCAACTCGGTGGCCGAAGCCCTGATGCGGACCCTGCTGCGGCCCGTGCCGCACCAGGTGGGCAACGTCCTCGCGGCCGGTCTCTACCGGGCCGGCGAGGTCGGCACCATGGTCGGCGGCGACCTCTACGACATCCTCGCCACGTCGGCCGGTGAGCGCGCCATCATCGGGGACGTCCGCGGCAAGGGACTCAAGGCCGTACGCACCGTCGCCGACACCCTCGGCAGCTTCCGCGAGGCCGCCTACGACCAGGGGGACCTGCTGTCCGTAGCGGCGCGTCTGGAACGGCGCCTGGCCCGCGAGGCCCAGGAGATCCGCGACGACGAACTGTTCGTCACCGCCGCCCTGGTCGAGTACGACGCGCCCGCCGGCCTGGTGACGATCGTCAACCACGGGCACATCGAACCGGTCCTGATCTCCGGCGGCGCGGTGACGGCCCTCACCGGACCGCCCGCCCTGCCGCTGGGGCTGGCCACCCTGGCCGACGAAGCACCCGTCGCCTACACCCACCCCTTCGCCCCCGGTGACGTCCTCCTGCTGTGCACCGACGGCCTGATCGAGGCCCGTGACCACACCGGCGCCTTCTACCCGCTCCTCGACCGCCTCCGCCACGGCTTCGCCGACCGGCCCGCGCCCGGCCCGGGCGACGTGGTCGACTTCCTCAACACGGATCTGCCGCTGCACACCCGCGTGTTCCACGACGACGTCGCCATCCTGACGATCGCACCGCACACCGCCGGGAGCGACGGCCGACCGCACTGATTTCGTACGCCACGTAGTTTGGCGACGGAACGGCGGTCAGTCCGACATCTGGGAGGGCACTCATGCGCGCCATGCGGTTCGAGCGGTTCGGCGGTCCGGAAGTCCTGGCGGAGGCCGAGGTGCCGGACCCGGTGGCGGGGCCGGGCCGGACGCTGGTCGAAGTGGCCGCCGCGGGCGTCAACTTCGGGGACATCAAGCAGATCGCGGGCGAGCACACCGACGGCCCGTACGCGCCGAAGGGGTCGCTCCCGCGCATTCCCGGTCTGGAGGTCGTCGGCCGGACCCCGGACGGCCGGCGGGTGCTGGGCTATCTGCCGCAGGGGGGATACGCCGAGAAGGCGGTGGTGGCCGACCGTGACCTGGTCGAGGTGCCGGAGGGGGTGACCGCGGGTGAGGCGCTGGCCCTGCTCGTACAGGGCCTGACGGCATGGCACCTGCTGCGGTCGGCCGCTCGTATGGCTCCCGGCGAGAGCGTGGTGGTCCATGCCGCCGCGGGCGGAACGGGCAGCCTCGCCGTCCAACTGGCCCGGGAGTTCGGGGCGGGGCGGATCATCGCCACGGCGTCGTCCGAGGACAAGCGCGCCTTCGCCCTGGAGCTCGGCGCGGACGTGGCGATCGACGGTGCGGCGGAGGGCTACCGCGAGCGGGTCCTCGACGCCAATCGCGGCCGCCCGGTCGACGTCGTCCTGGACGCCGTCGGCGGCCCGGTCCTCGACTCCGCCCTGGGCGCGCTCGGGTACCTCGGGCGGCTGGTCACCTACGGTGCCTCGTCGCGGCAGGCCGCCTCCGCCATCGCGCCGGGCCGCCTCGCGCTGGAGAGCCTCACCGTCGCCGGCTTCTGGCTCATCCCGCTCCTCGCCCGCGACGGGGCCGGTGGCCCGGCACTCGAGGAACTGCTCGACCTCACGGCGCGGCGTCGGCTGCGGCCGCTGGTCGGTGCGGAGTACGACCTCGCGCGGGCCCGCGACGCGCATGAGGACCTGCTCGCCCGCCGGACGAAGGGGAAGTTGGTCCTCCGTCCTCGAAGGTGACTCGCGGCCGTGCGGGGGGTGCGGAACGACATACGATCAAGAAAGAGGTGTTTGGCTTATGCTTATTTCGAGACGATGAGTTGCCGCACCTGAGGAGCGCGCCATGGCGATGACGACGTACGAGGACTCACGAGCCGCACGGCTGCTGGGACGACCGTTCACCCTCGGGGCTCTCACCCTCCGGAACCGGATCGCCATGGCGCCCGTCACCCGGTGCTTCTCACCGGGTGGGGTGCCCGGCGAGAACGTGGCGGCCTACTACGCGCGCCGGGCGGCCGGCGGGGCGGGGCTGGTCATCACCGAGGGCACCTTCATCGGCCGCGAGGCCGCGGCCGCCTACCACGACGTACCGCACTTCTACGGCGAGGAGGCGCTGGCCGGCTGGGCCCGGGTGGTCGACGAGGTCCACCGTGCGGGCGGCCGCATCATGCCGCAGCTGTGGCACACGGGGGTGTCGCGCGGCCCCGGGAGCCTGCCGGCCGGCGTCCCCGCCGAGGGCCCGTCCGCGGTGGGTCTAGACGGCCGCCCCCACGGCACCGCGATGACGCCGCGGGACATCGACGCGGTGATCCGGGCCTTCGCCGAGGCGGCCGCGGCCGCCGAGCGCACCGGCTTCGACGGCATCGAACTCCACGGCGCCCACGGCTACTTGATAGACAACTTCCTGTGGTCGCGCACCAACCGCCGTACCGACGGCTACGGCGGCGCCCCGGCCTCCCGCGCCCGCTTCGCCGCCGAGGTCGTCGCCGCGGTGCGCGCGGCCGTCTCGCCCGGCTTCCCGGTCGTCTTCCGGCTCTCCCAGTGGAAGACCGGCCACTATCAGGCCCGGATCGCCGAGACCCCCGAAGAGCTGGAGCAGTTGGTCACCCCGCTCGCCGCGGCCGGGGTGGACGCCTTCCACGCCTCCACCCGCCGCTACTGGCTGCCGGAGTTCGGCGGCAGCGAGCTGAACCTGGCGGGGTGGGTCAAGAAGCTGACCGGCCGGGCCGTGCTGACCGTGGGATCCGTCGGCCTCGACAAGGAGTTCTCCGACCCGCGGAGCCGGACCCAGCGGTCCGGGGCCACCGGGATCGACCTCCTGCTGGACCGTCTGGAGCGCGACGAGTTCGACCTGGTCGCCGTGGCCCGTGCCCTCGTCGCCGACCCCGACTGGCCGGCCAAGGCCCTCGGCGGCCGGCTCGACGAGGCGATCGCGTACGACGCGGCCCTGCTCGACACGCTGTGGTGAGTCCCGTGGCGGCGGTCGGGGGCCGGTAGCCGCGGGAGGTGTCCGCGGTCACGGGCGGGCCCGTACCTCCTGGGGCGGTGGCGTAAGGGGCGATTCCCTTACAGCTCTGTTCTCATCGCAGGGGCGCGTGCCCGCCGCCCCTGTGAAAAGATGGACCGCCCGACCGCCCGACCGCCCGACCGACGTCCAGCCAGGAGGTGTGACGCGATGACCTGGCCCGCAACCGCCCGCTACCGCCTGGACCCCGCACCCGGTGGGCTGGCCCTCGTCCAGGACCTGCTCAACACCGTCGCCGCGGGCGCCCCGCGCAGGCCGGACCTCCTCGCCACCCCGGAGGACGCGCAGGGCTGGGCGGACCAGGCGATCGCTGAGTGGTCGGCGGTCACGGGGCAGCCCGTTCCCCCTGTGGCGCTGGACGCCGACGGTCTCGACGGGCTCCGCGCCTTCCGGGACGACCTGCACGAACTGACCGCCACGGCGCAGGGCACCGCAGCCGGAGCGGCCACCGCCGTCGCACCCGTGCTGCACAGCGCCAGCGCCGCGCTCCAGATCGGGGAGGACGGACTCGTCCGCCTGGAGCCGCGCGGCAGCGGTTGGCGCCAGCTGGTCTCGCTGATCCTCACCGCCGCCTTCCAGGCGCAGCAGGCCGACACCCGTCGCCGTCTCAAGACCTGCCGCAACCCCCGCTGCCGGGTGGCCTTCTACGACCGTTCGCGCAACAACAGCGGCGTCTGGCACGACGTCAGGATCTGCGGCAACGCCGCCAACCTGCGCGCCTACCGTGCCCGCCGGAAGGCCGAGAACGCCTGACGGCCGTGCGGGCGCGCTCAGTCCGTCTGATGCGCGTCCCGCGCCGCGTCCACGAAGCGCTCCAGCGCGGCCCAGAAGGGGCTGTAGGCGGCGTCGAACGCACCGCGGCGGTCGGTGTCACCGTCCAGTTCGGCCTTGACGGCCACGTAGAAGGGGCCGGTCGCCTTCTGGAGGGCGAGCGCCGCGGCCGCGGCCGACGGCGGGCCCTCCAGCTCGACGACGCGTGCGCAGCGGCGGATCTTCGCGTACTCGGCGACCTCCCGGTCGTGCAGCTCGCCGAGCGTGGCCGTACGGGCATCGGAGCCGGGCAGCCGCAGCGCCGCGGAGATCTCCCAGTACAACTCGCCCATCCGATGGGTCTGTTCGATCAGATCCAGATAGGCGGTGCGCCGGCTCTCCCGCAGTCGCTCGGCGCGCTGCGAGCGCGCGGCGATCTCGGCCTGGATCCTCGCGGCCTGCGTGCTGCCGCGGCTGGTGACCCAACTGGCGAGCACGGCCGTGCCACCGGTCACCGCCGCGATCGCCAGAGTCCACCATGTGCTGTCACCCACGTGGCGCCACAATACCCAGCCGCTGTGCCGCGCCCGACGCCGAGCCGCTTGCGTGCACGGGGCGCCGAGCCGGGGCGGTCCGACCGTGCGCCCCACGGTCCCCGCTACGACGGGAATTCGCCCGGCGGCACCGTGCTCGTGCTCGCATTGCCGCCGTTCACCTTGTTCAGGGTGAACGTCAGCACGGTGTACTGCGTCCCACCGGCGACCCGGACGGTCCGGAAGTTCGCCTTGTCGTCGAACTTCTCGAAGCTGCACTCGCGGGTGAAGGAGCTCTTGGCGCCGTTCCAGTCCTCGCCGGTCGTGAAGTACACCGTGTACGCGCCGCTGTCGACGCTGCGTATGGTCGTGTTCGAGCCGTCGCGCACATACACCGAGAACGCCGGCCGCCGGCCGCGGGTCAGCGTCACCACCGCATCCGTGCCGGTGCCGTTGTTGACCGTCAGCCGCCCCAGCCCGCCCCGGCTGCCGTCGCGGACGAAGGCGCCGTTGGCGAGCCTGCGGTGCTGCGCCCGCTCCGTGCGCGGCAGCCGCAGCGCGGCGTCATAGCCGAGCGTACGAAGCGTGCGACCGGCCGCTTCGACGCTCTTCGGGCTCTGGGCCGCTCCGAGTTCGACCCGCGGTGAGGTGGCGCAGCGGCCGCCCTCGCCGCGGGCGCTCCTGAGGTCCTGCCCCAACGCCCGCAGGGCCGTGGCGAGTTGACCGTTGCCCGTCCCGGCGTTGTCCGGTGTGCGGGTGGTCTGCAGCGCGTCCGCGGCGGCGTCGGCCTTGGTGGCGGCGGCGCCCAGCGCCTTGTCCAGCGAGCCGCCCTCGTGCGCCCGGTCCACCGCGCGCAGCGCGGCGTCGAGCGGCGCGAGGGCGTTGGCCAGAGCCTTGCGATAGGTGTCGGGGGCGACGGAGGGCGTCGGGGGCGGCATCGACGACGTTGCGGTGGCCGGCGAGCTGCCGGGGCCGCCCGCCCTGTCCGCGCCGCGGCCTTCCGACGCACAGGCCGCCAGCGCGCAGCAGAGCGCGAGGGCCGTGGCGCCGGGGCCGGCGGTCCGGCGCGCCCACCGCCGCCATGGCCTTCGCGGTGCGCTCGCGGTGCGTGCCCCGCCCTCGTACGTCGATGTCCTGTCCCCGTACGTCGACGTCTCGTCCCCGTGCGTCGACGTCCCGCCCGTCGGGCGCACAGACGTGTATCCCGGCATGAGCCCCCCGATTCCCCCGATACCTCAGGTACTCCCGCTACCTTCGGATTCCCCCGACTTCCGGCAATCGCCGGAACAACCAGACTTCTCCGCCTACAACATGACTGTCAAGGCCGTCGGTTGGGGCTGTGGACAACGCACGGCCGCCCGGAAACTCCGCCTCCGGACCACTGCCGGTGGCCCCCCGCGCGTCGGTGGCGTCCCTGCCAGGGCGGCGCTGAGCGATCTTCTCCCCGGGGGAGCGGGTCGAACCCCCTTGGCCGGGCCATGGGCGTGCCGCTCGTCCGTGCTCCCGCGCGCTTCCTGGCCGCCGCCTCTCACCCGGAACTAAAATCGGGGCATGGCTGCAGGGGAGTGCCCCGACTCGCTCGCCGACGTCCTGGCCGACGGCCCGGCCGGTGTCCGGCGGCCGATCCGGTGCCGGTTGCGGCCCGGCCCCCTGCTGCGCGAGGAACTGGCGGGCACATGACCACCGACGACGGGCGCAGTCCGGGACCGGCCGCCGCAGCGGCGCCCGCCACCCCCACTCCCGACGCCGTGACCTGCCGCGCCCTGCACTACGCCTTCGGCGAGACCCGGGCCGTGGACGGGGTGGACCTCTCCGTACGCGCCGGCGAGGTCTTCGGCCTGCTCGGACCGAACGGCGCGGGCAAGACCACCACCATCCGCTGTATCACCACGCTCCTGCCCGTCCCGGCCGGCATGGTGCGGGTCTTCGGTCACGACGCGGCGAGGGAGCGGATGGCGGTCCGCCGGCTGCTGGGCTACGTACCGCAGCAGCTCTCCGCCGACGCCGGACTGACCGGCCGCGAGAACGTCGCCCTGTTCGCCCGCGTCTTCGACGTCCCCCGCCGCGAACGTGCCGCACGCGTCACCCAGGCGCTCGCGGCGGTCGGCCTCACCGACGCCGCCGGCCGGCTCGCCAAGACGTACTCCGGCGGCATGATCCGCCGCCTCGAACTGGCCCAGGCGCTGGTCAGCGCGCCGCGTCTGCTGATGCTCGACGAGCCGACGGTCGGCCTCGACCCGGTCGCCCGCACCAGCGTCTGGGAGCACATCAACGCGGTACGCGCGGCCACCGGCATGACCGTGCTGGTGACCACGCACTACATGGACGAGGCCGAGCAGTACTGCGACCGCGTGGCCCTGATGCACCACGGCCGCATCCGCGCCCTCGGCACACCGGACGCCCTCAAGTCCGCCCTGCGCGCCCGCCGCCGCACGGACCGCGCCGCGCACACCTCCACCGCACCCGGCCCTTCCACCGCATCGCGCTCATCGGACGCCGCGCCGACGCTGGAGGACGTCTTCCGGGACGTCGCCGGCAGCGGCCTCGACGAGCAGTCAGGAGACTTCCGCGATGTCCGAAGCACCCGCCGCACGGCCAACCGGGTCGGCTGACACCGCCACCGGCGCCGACGGGCTGGATCTGCTGCTGGTCCCGCCGCGCTCCCGCACCGGCTGGCGGGTGCTGCCCGCCCGAGTCGTCGCCATGTGCGTGGTCGAGGTGCAGAAGCTGCGCCACGACCGCACCGAGCTGTACACCCGCGCCGTCCAGCCGGCCCTGTGGCTGCTGGTCTTCGGCGAGACCTTCACCCGCATCAACGCCATCCCCACCGGCGGCACCCCGTACATCGACTATCTGGCGCCCGGCATCATCGCCCAGTCGGCCATGTTCATCGCGATCTTCTACGGCATCATGATCATCTGGGAGCGGGACGCCGGTATCCTCACCAAGCTGCTGGTCACGCCCACCCCACGAGCCGCCCTGATCGCCGGCAAGGCCTTCGCCGCCGGGGTGAAGGCGCTGATCCAGGCCGTGGTGGTGATCGTCATCGCGGCGCTGCTCGGCGTGGCCATGACCGGGAACCCGCTGCGGCTGATCGGTGTGGCCGTCGCCGTGGTCCTCGGTTCGGCCTTCTTCTCCTGCCTGTCCATGACGATCGCCGGGATCGTGCTCACCCGCGACCGTCTGATGGGCATCGGCCAGGCCATCACCATGCCGCTCTTCTTCGCCTCCAACGCCCTCTATCCGGTGGCGGTCATGCCCGGCTGGCTTCAGACCGTCAGCAAGGTCAACCCCCTGAGCTACCAGATCGACGCGCTGCGCGGCCTCCTGCTCGGCACCCACGCCCACTTTGCCCTGGACTACGCCGTCCTCGTGGTGGCCGCGGCCCTCGGTATCGCCGCCGCGTCCTCCCTCCTGGGGCGCCTGGCCCGCTGACCGCGTCGGCCCGCCCCGACCGCGCGCACCGGGTGGTCTGCGCGCCCCTCCGCTTCCATGGAAGCGCCCCGAACTTGCTTACGATGCCTGGGAGTTGCCGGTTTCGGCGGCCCGGAGAACTCATGTCCTCACAGGTCACACGGCATGTCTTCGTCGCCAAGGCCCCCGTAGGAGTCACCGGTCGAGGAATCCGGCCTCAAAGCTTGGGCACAAGTTGCACACATCCCCTCTACATACTGGGCCCCGATGGTCTAGATTGACCGTGCTTCGGCCGGTCGGTCACGTGGCGACCAAAATGATCTATAGGTCCGGCGCTACGGGCAGTGGGCCGTCGCGTCCCCGACGTCAGACGTGGGGGTGGTCAATTCAAGGGGTCCGCGAGGGGGTCTCGGGTGCGGGGAGCACCCGAGGTTTCGACGGTCCCCGTGTACCTCGAAGCTCCGGCAGGGCAGGCAAGTCCGCTGCCACCAGGGCGGGTTGTTCACATGGCGCGGCAACGGTCGGGATGTCATGCGCGGGAGGCGGGGCCTCCCAAGGGGAGGAACAGCGCGGCGCGGGGGGCGGGGGCCTCCCGAGGGGTGGAACAGTGCGGGGGGCGGGGGCCTCCCGGGGGGAGGAACCGTGTGGGGCGAACACGTCGAGCCCGCTGGCGACCTGGGGGGGTCCGTGCAGCAGGGGGAATTGGTCAGCCCGTTTCCATCGGCGCGCGGGTGCCTGGAGAACGGGCCGATCGGCCAGCCCGCGATCGACTGGGAGCAGCGCTACCGCCGTACCGTGATCACCAGCGATACGGTGGCCACCGCCTTCGTGGTGGCGGCGATCGGCGGCTTCTTCGGGGTCCGGGACGCGGCCAACTGGCATGAGAAGTGGAGAATTCTCGCCTTCGGCACCGAGCTGCTGGTGCTGGCGGCGCTCGCGGTGAGCCGGTCGTGGGCGCCGGCCGTGCTCGGCCAGGGCGCCGAGGAATTCCGCCGGCTCGGGCGCTCACTGTTCACGGCGGCCGTCGTACTGGCGCTCGGCGGGATCGCCCTCACCTCGCGCAACATCAAGCTCTGGATCTTCGTCGCGATCCCGGCGATCGCGCTCATCACCATGACCGAGCGGTATCTGCTGCGGCTCTGGCTGCACAAACAGCGCAAGGAAGGACGGTGCCTGCGCCCGGTGCTCGCTGCCGGGAGCCTGGCCACCGTGCGCGACCTGATCACCCGGACCCGCAAGTTCCCGCACCTCGGCTGGCGGGTGGAGGCGGTGTGCACGCCGGACGGTCTCGGGCTCGACGGGGACCGACTGGACGGAGTGCCGGTCGTGGGCCGACTGGTGGACGTCGCGAGCCACGTCCACCGCGACGGCTACCGGGTCGTCGCGGTCACACCGGACCCGCACTGGTCACCGGACCGGCTGCAGCGGCTGGCCTGGAACCTCGAAGGCAGCGATGCCGAGATGGTCGTGGCCCCCGTGCTGATGGAGGTGGCCGGTCCGCGGCTGCACGTCGACGCGGTGCTCGGGATACCGCTGCTGCGGGTCAGCATGCCGATCTTCACCGGGGGCCGCCGGGCGGTCAAAGAGGTCGTCGACCGGATGGGCGCGGCGGTCCTGCTGATGCTGTTCGCGCCGCTGATGGTGTGCGTCGGGCTGCTCGTGCTGATGGACAGCCGGGGTGGGGCGTTCTACTGCCAGCGCAGGGTCGGCAAGGACGGCCGCGAGTTCACCATCGTCAAGTTCCGCACCATGGTCGCCGGGGCTGACGGGGCACGCGCCGAACTGGCCGAGCGCAACGAGGGCGCCGGCCTGCTGTTCAAGCTCCGCCGGGATCCGCGGGTGACCCGGGTGGGAGCGGTGCTGCGCCGGTACTCGATCGACGAGCTCCCGCAGCTCTTCAACGTGCTCACCGGCTCGATGTCGCTGGTCGGTCCGCGGCCCCCGCTGCCGGAGGAGTCCGCCGCGTACGGCCCGGACATCCGGCGGCGGCTGCTCGTCAAGCCCGGGCTCACCGGCCTGTGGCAGATCAGCGGACGCAGCGACCTGCCGTGGGAGGAGGCGGTCCGCCTCGACCTGCGGTACGTGGAGGACTGGTCGCTCGCCCTGGACACAGTGATCTTGTGGAAGACGCTGCGTGCGGTGCTCCAGGGACAGGGGGCCTACTGATGCGCGGGGATCGTCGATCGGTCGGCACAGGAACCGCAGGCCGAAAGGGCCTGCCTGGGGGGAGGAGCGGGTCATGAGGATCAGCGTCTTAGGGCTCGGCTACGTGGGCTGTGTGTCGGCCGCGTGCCTGGCCAGCCTGGGGCACGAGGTCATCGGGGTGGATGTGAACCAGGTGAAGGTCGACCTGGTCAACGACGGCAGGGCCCCGGTGGTCGAGGAGCGGATCGGCGAGCTCGTCGCCGAGGTCGTGCGGACCGGAGCGTTGCGCGCCACCGGCGACGTCCGCGAGGCGGTCATGGGCAGCGAGGTGTCGCTGGTCTGCGTGGGCACACCCTCGGAGCCCAACGGCAGCCTGTGCACCACGTACCTGGAGCGGGTCACCGAGCAGATCGGCGCCGCGGTGGCCGAGCGGGGTGGGCGACAGACCGTCGTGTTCCGCAGCACCATGCTCCCGGGCACCTGCCTGAACCTGCTGGTGCCGATCCTGGAGAAGTACGCCGGCGGCACGGCCGGGGTGGACTTCGGGGTCGCGGTCAACCCGGAGTTCCTGCGCGAGGGCACGAGCGTGCGGGACTTCTTCGACCCGCCAAAGACCGTCATCGGCGAGCTCGATCCGGCGAGCGGCGACGTGGTGGCGGCGCTGTACGACGGCCTGCCCGGCGAGGTGTTCCGGGTGCCGGTCCCGACGGCCGAGGCGATCAAGTACGCGGACAACGCGTTCCACGGCCTCAAGATCGGCTTCGCGAACGAGCTGGGCGCGGTGTGCCAGGCGCTCGGGGTGGACTCGCACCAGGTGATCGACGTGTTCCTGGCCGACCGCAAGCTGAACATCAGCCCCGCCTATCTGCGGCCCGGCTTCGCCTTCGGCGGCTCCTGCCTGCCCAAGGACCTGCGCAGCCTGGTCTACGCGGCCAAGCGGGCGGACGTCTCGGTGCCCATCCTGTCCCATGTGCTGCCCTCCAACTCCGACCATCTGCAGCGCGCGGTGGAGCTGGTCGAGCGCACCGGCAGGCGTCGGGTCGGCCTGTTCGGGCTCTCCTTCAAACCCGGCACCGACGACCTCCGCGAGAGCCCCCTCGTCGAGCTGGCGGAGCGGCTCTTCGGCAAGGGCTACGACCTGCGGATCCACGACGCCAATGTGAGCCTCTCCCGGCTGATGGGCGCGAACCGCGAGTACATCGAGACCCGGCTGCCGCACCTCGCGCAGCTGCTCGCGGAGTCCGTCGACGAGGTGCTCGAGCATGCCGAGGTGTGCCTGGTCGGGACCAGGGATCCGGCCGTCCTGTCGGCGCTGCCGCACGGCGACGGCCCGATGATCGTCGACCTCATCCACCTCCCCGACGCCGACGCGCGCCGGGCCGAACCCGGGTACGTGGGCCTTGCTTGGTGACACATCGTTCGGTGACACGGTCAGCGGCGACGGGCCGGCCCGTCGCGCGCTGATCCTGGTGGAGAACCTGTCGGTGCCGTTCGACCGGCGGGTGTGGCAGGAGTGCACGACGCTGCGCGACGCGGGCTGGGAGGTGCACGTCATCTGTCCCCGCGGAGAGAAGCGGGACACGGAGCCGGAGGCGGTGATCGACGGGGTGCGGATCCACCGCTACCCGTTGCGCGCGGCGACCGGCGGGCCGGCCGGCTATCTGCGGGAGTACGGATCGGCGTTGTGGCACACGGTCCGGCTGGCCCGCAAGGTCGGCCCGGTCGACGTCGTCCACGCCTGCAACCCGCCCGACCTGCTGTTCCTGCCGGCACTGTGGCTGAAGCGGCGCGGTGCGCGGTTCGTCTTCGACCAGCACGACCTGGTGCCCGAGCTGTACCTCTCCCGGTTCGACCGCGGCAAGGACCTGCTCTACCGCGCCGTGTGCGCGCTGGAACGGCGGACCTATCGGGCCGCGGACATCGTGCTCGCCACGAACGAGAGCTACCGGGACGTCGCGATGCGCCGCGGCGGCCGGCGGCCGGAGGACGTCTTCGTGGTGCGCAGCGCGCCCGACATCGACCGGTTCCACCCGGTGCCGCCCGAGCCGGAGTTGAAGCGCGGCAAGCCTCATCTGCTGTGCTACCTCGGCGTCATGGGCCCGCAGGACGGCGTCGACTACGCCTTGCGGGCCCTGGCGAAGCTGCGCGACGAGCTCGGGCGGACCGACTGGCATGCGGTGTTCGTCGGCGCCGGCGACGCCTTCGACGCGATGGTGGAGCTGTCCCGGCGGCTCGGGCTCAGTGAGCAGGTGCAGTTCACCGGGCGCGTTCCGGACGCCGACCTGGTGCGCTACCTGTCCACCGCGGACGTGTGCCTCTCTCCCGACCCGCGCAATCCGCTCAACGACGTGTCGACCATGAACAAGGTCCTGGAGTACATGGTGATGGGCCGGCCGATCGTCTCGTTCGACCTCCGGGAGGCGAAAGTCTCCGCCGGTGACGCCGCCCTCTACGCGCCCGCCAACGACGAGGCCGAATTCGCCGGGCTCATCGCGCGGTTGCTGGACGATCCGGAACAGCGGGCCCGCATGGGCAAGGTCGGCCAGGAGCGGATCGGCGGGCAGCTTTCCTGGCGGAACTCGCAAGCGTCGCTGCTCGCCGCCTACGCCGCCGCCTGCCGTGACCGCGCTCCCGTGTCGCAGGGCGCCCCGGTCCGGGCACGAAGGAGGCAGCGGCGTTGAGCGAGGATGCGATACGCCTGGTCACGATCGGGCGGATCTTCCGTCGGCGCTGGCGGCTGCTCGCCGTCGTCGCCGTGGTGGGCGCGCTCGTCGGCTACGGCGCCTCCGTGCTGTTCCCGCCGCGATACACGACGTCGACGTCGGTACTGCTGGCGGGGCAGTGGGAGGAGCGCGAGCTGCTGACCCAGGCGGAGATCGCGGCCAGTTCGGCGGTGGTCGACCGCGCGGCCGCCGCGCTCGGCCGCACCGGCAGCGAGCTGCGGGATCTGGTGGGTGCCAAGGCCGCCGACGGGAACATCATCAAGATCTCGGGCACGGCCGACACCCCGGAGGGCGCGCAGCGGCTCTCCGACCAGGTGGCCCAGCAGTTCGTCACCTTCGCCGCGCGGATCGCGGGCGACGACACCGACCCCGACGCGGCGGCGGAGCCCGAGGCGCTGCGGCAGAAGGTGGTGCAGACCAACCGCCGCATCACCGACCTGGCCAATGCGGCCGATCCGGGGCGGACCGTGGAGAGCGTGCAGGCCCGCACCGAGCTGGAGAAGCTGCGCACCACCCTGCAGGCGGCCATGAAGAAGCTGGACGAGGCCGACCCGGCGACCAGCAAGGCCAACCTGGTCGTCATGGGGCCGGCGGCCCGGCCGACCGGCGAGGCACCGCCGACGAGGAGGCAACTCATCGCCGCCGGGGCGCTGTTGTTCCTCCTGCTCGCGGTCGTCGGCCATCTCGCCGCCGCACGGATGAGCCGCCGGCTGCGCACCGAACCGGAGATCGCCGCGGCGCTGGGCTCGACGCTGCTGGGGACCGTCGACGTGCCGGGAGAACCGCCCGCGCACCGGCCCGAAGGACGTGGCCCGCGGGCCTGGATCCGCCGGCTGCTGGGCGTCGACACCCGGTGGGACCTGCCGACCCCGCGGACGTCCGGCGACGAGGCCAGCCGGCGGATCCGCTACCGGCGGGTGTGCGCCCGCCTCCGGGAGAGGCTGCCGGCCCCCCGGCGGCTGCTGGTCGTCGTACCGGACGGCGACGACATCGCCCGCCGGGCCGCCGGGCAGCTCGTCGCCGAGGCCGAGAACGATCCTTCCGCAAGCTCTTCGAACAGGGGACACCCCATGCTGCGAGTGGTGGGGGTCTCGGTCTCCCAGCCGATGGTGCCGGACCGCGACGTCGAGTCCGGTGCCCTGGTCGTGCTCAGCGCCGGCAGCTGGACCGCAGGGGAGCTCGCCGGCATCGCCGAGGCGTGTGCGGACGGCGGGCACGAGGTCGTCGGCATCGTCGTCGCCGGCACGGTCCGGGCCCGTCCGACGCGGTCTGCCGGCGGCCCTGTGCAGGACGCCCCTCTGGCGCTCGCGGTCCGAGGCCACGCGACGGGAGGTTCGGTGTGACGACGAGCACGACTTCGGAGTCGTCGGCCGCCGCCCCGCTGCTGGACCTGCAGGGGCTGGTGGTGGCGGTGCGCCGGCGCCGCCGCCTGTGGTGCTCCGTGGCGCTGCTGGGGCTGCTGGTCGGCGCGGCGATGGCGGTCGTACTGCTGCCGCCGCCGACCGCGGCGACCAAGGTGCTGGTCGCGCACCAGGAGGACCAGCCCAACGACACCGGAACGCTGATCCGCACCGACGTCGAGCTGCTGGGGACCACGCGGATCGCCGAGCGGGCCCTGCGGATCCTCAAGTCACCGGAAAAACCGGAAGACTTCATGCGGGAATACCAGGGGACCGGCTTGACCAACAACCTGCTGCAGATCGAGGTGACAGGCGACAGCGAGGCGGAGGCGGTGGCCCGGGCCGGGGCGCTGGCCGAGGCGTTCGTCGCGGACCATGTGAAGCGGATGCGGGAAGCCGCGAAAGCCGAGGCCAAGGCCCTGCTCGACCAGCGTGACCGCATGCGGAACGAACTCGCCGAGGTCAACAAGGCGATAGGTGACCGATCGCCGGGCAACGACCCGAAGGCGTCGGCGAGCATCGAGTCGCTCTTCGCCCGCCGGGCCGAACTCAACGCGCGGATCACCGATTTCGCCCAGCGCGCCGAGGACGCGCGCGTCGGCACGCCCCAGCTCGTCGCCGGCACGCAGATCGTGGACGCCCCGCGCCCGGTGCGGCACTCCCTGCCCAAGGCGGCTGTCACCAACGCCGGGATCGGCCTCCTCCTCGGGCTCGCCCTCGGGCTCGCGGTGGCCGCGGTCGGCGCGGTGGTGGCGGACCGCCCCGTGCTGCGCCGGGAGATCGCGGCGAACCTGGGCGCCTCGGTCATCGCGGAGCTGCGCCGCCTGCCCCGCCGACCGATGTGGCCGTGGCGGCTCCGACGGACCCGGGCGGCACGCGAACGGCTCACCACGACCCTGGCCCGCACCGTGCGCGGCTCCACGGAACCGGTGTCGCTGCTGGAACTGGGCTGTGCGCGCAGCACGAGCGTGATCGCCCTGAACGTCGCCAGGGCACTGGCGGCGGAGGGTCCCGTGGTCGTCGTCGACGGTCTGCCCGGCCCGCAGCTCGCCCACAGCCGCCAGAAGCCGGGAGACCCGGCCGTGGTCAGCGGCGAGCGTGCCGCGGCCGTACCGCAGGAGGTGCGCCGGCTCGGCGTCGGCTCGGTCGCGCCCGGCACGGCGTGGACCGACCTGCGGTACCTCGGCAGCCGGACCGTGCTCGTCGTACGCGCCGGGCACGGCAGCGCCACATGGCTGCACACCGTGGCGCGGCAGCTCGCGGACCAGCGCATCGCGGTGGTCGGCGTGGTGCTGATCGACCCCGATCCGCGGGACCGGACCGACGGCACGCTGTGGGACGGGCTGCACATCGCGCTGCGCGGCCACAGCGAGCACCTCACCCGGCAGAACGGTGGGGGTACCTCCCACGCCGTTCAGGCAGTGGGGGAGGGCCAGCTCAGGACGGAGCGGCCGACCTGGGCCGTACGCGTCCCGGACACCGACCAGGAGGCGCGGTAAGACGTGTGTGGCATCGCAGGCACCTACCGGTGGCCGGACGGGAAGGTCGTGACCGACCGGCTCACCGACACCCTCGCCCACCGCGGTCCGGACGGGGCGGGCCGGTACGGCCACCCCGCCGGTGACGGCGAAGTGCACCTCGGGCACCGGAGGCTGGCCATCATCGACCTGTCCGGGACCGGCGCCCAGCCGATGGTCTCGGGCGGCCTCGCCCTGACGTACAACGGCGAGCTGTACAACGCGCCCGAGCTGCGTGCCGAACTGGCGGCCGCCGGGGTGCGCTTCCGCGGCACCTCCGACACCGAGGTGCTGCTGGAGGCCTGGCGGCGCTGGGGCACGGACTGCCTGCCCCGGCTGCGCGGCATGTTCGCGTTCGGGATCTTCGACGAGCGGACCGGTGAACTGGTCCTGGCCCGCGACCAGTTGGGCGTCAAGCCGCTGTTCCTGCTCCGGCGCGGCGAGGGCCTGGTGTTCGCCTCCGAGCTCAAGGCGCTCGCCGCCGCCACCGGCGGGACGCTGGAGGTGGACCATGCGGCGCTGGTGGCCTCGCTGCTGTACTACTGGGTGCCGGACTCGCGGTGCGCGTACCGCGAAGCGGAGAAGCTGCCGCCCGGGAGCTGGCTGCGGTGCCGGCCCGACGGCCGGGTGGAGCGCGGCAGTTACTGGAACCTCAAGGACGTCGCCGCCGAGGGCCGGGAGCGGGCCCGCGGCGGCGAGCGGCCGGACCTGGCCGCCATCGTCGAGGAGTCGACCCGGCGGCACCTGCTCTCCGACGTACCCGTGGCGACCTTCCTCTCCGGCGGGCTGGACTCCAGCTACCTGACCGCGCTCGCGGCCCGCCACCAGCCCGGTATCTCCGCGTACACGATCGGATTCCGCGCCGAGGACGCGAAGTTCGAGGCGATGCCGGACGACCTGCGCTACGCCCGGCAGGTGGCCGAGCGGTTCGGCGTCGACCTGCGGGAGATCGAGATCGCCCCGAACGTGCTCGACCTGCTGCCGCAGATGACGTACCACCTGGACGAGCCGATCGGCGACCCCGCCGCGATCAACACGTATCTGATCTGCTCGGCCGCCCGGGAGGCCGGGGTGAAGGTGATGCTCTCGGGGATGGGCGCCGACGAGCTGTTCGCCGGGTACCGCAAGCACCTGGCCAACCTGCTCGCGCTGCGCTACCAGCGCGTCCCGCGGCCCCTGCGGCGCGGGGTGTCCGCGGCCGTGGACCGGCTGCCGGTCGCCACGGCCCGCCGGGGGTACCGGTCGGTGCGCTTCGCCAAGCGGTTCCTCTCCTTCGCCGAGCTGCCGGAGGAGACCGCGTTCCGCCGCAGCTACACCATGTACGACCAGGACGAGCTGCTCGCCCTGGTCGATCCGGACCTGGCCGGGACGGTCGAGGACGTGCTGACCGAGCACGCCGACGTCTACCAGGACAACGACCTCGACGACTTCGTCAACCGCATGTGCCTGGGAGACGCCCGGATGTTCCTGCCGGGCCTGAACCTCACGTACACGGACCGCTCCAGCATGGCCGCGTCGACCGAGGTGCGGGTGCCGTACGTGGACGTCGAGGTGGTGAAGGCGGCGTTCGCCGTGCCCGGTGACCGCAAGATCGTCGGACGGCAGGGCAAGGCCGTCCTCAAGGAGGCGGCCACCTCGATCCTGCCCCGGGAGATCGTGTACCGGCCCAAGGGCCTGTTCAGCGCCCCACTGCGGGCCTGGATGAGCCGGGATCTGGCACCGCTGGTGCGCGAGGTGGTCAACGACGGCGTGCTCGTGGGCTCCGGGCTCCTGCGCCGCGACGCGCTGGTGCGCATGGTCGCCGAGGACGCCGCCGGGCAGCGGGACTTCTCCAAGCATCTGTGGCATGTGCTGACCCTCGAGTACTGGTATCGCGGCGCGACCTCCGGGTCCGGCCAGAACGCTCACGTGACGGCGTAGAAACAAGGGGACTTCGGGTGAAACAGGTTGTGCAGAACTACAAGAGCGGCGAGCTGGCGGTGCTCGACGTACCGGCGCCGGGGTGCAAGGCGGGCGGTGTGCTGGTCCGCAGCGCCTACTCGCTGATCTCCACCGGGACCGAGCTGATGAAGGTGTCCGAGGCCGGCATGTCGATGCTGGGCAAGGCCCGCTCCCGGCCGGACCAGGTGGCCAAGGTCATGCAGAGCGTGGCCACCAACGGGCTGCCCGCCACCTACCGCAAGGTGATGGGCAAGCTGGACTCCTACACGCCGCTGGGCTACTCGCTGTGCGGGGTGGTCGAGCAGGTCGGCTCCGGCATCGACGACGTGAAGGTCGGCGACCTCGTGGCCTGCGCCGGCAACGAGCACGCGCTGCACGCCGAGCTGAACTGGGTGCCGAAGAACCTCTACGCCCCCGTCCCCGACGGCCTCGCGCCGCGGCACGCGGCCTTCGGCACCGTCGGGTCGATCGCGATGCAGGGCGTCCGCCGCGGCGAGCCGCAACTCGGCGACGTGGCGCTGGTCATCGGCCTCGGGCTGATCGGGCAGCTGGTGGTGCAGCTCCTCGCCGCCTCGGGGGTCCGCGTCGTCGGGGCCGACCCCGACCCGACGCGCTGCGAACTGGCGGAGCGCCTGGGCGCCGCGGCCTGCGGCGATCCGGCGTCCACGGCCGTGGAGGCCGCCGTCGCCGAACTCACCGGCGGTCACGGCGTGGACCAGGTGTACCTGGCCGCGGGCGGCGGCAGCAACCAGCCCGTCGAGCTGGCCGCCCGGCTCTGCCGGGACCGCGGCCGGGTCGTCGACATCGGCAAGTGCCGCCTGGACCTGCCGTGGAACGCGTACTACGAGAAGGAGCTCGACGTCCGGTTCTCCCGCAGTTACGGCCCCGGGCGCTACGACCCGGAGTACGAGCTCGAAGGGCGGGACTACCCGATCGGCTACGTGCGCTGGACCGAGCGCCGCAACCTGGCGTGCTTCCTCGACCTCGCCGCCCGCGGCCGCGTCGACGTGGAGCCCCTGGTGTCCCACATCGCCGACTTCGACGACGCCGTCGAGACCTACCGGCGCTTGAAGGACGGCGAGTTGAAGGCAGTGGCCGTACTGTTCCGCTACCCCGCACACGCGGAGGCGGGGGAAGCGCAGGCCCCGGCGGTGGCCGTGCCCGCGGTGAAGCGACCCAGTGCTGCGGCGCCCACCCCGGCCCGGGCCGCCAAGACGCCGGTGCGCCTCGCCTTCGTCGGCGCGGGGAACTACGCGACGTCGATGCTGCTGCCGCACCTGGCCCGGCGCGACGGCGTCGAGTTGTCGACCGTCGTCACCACGACGGCGCTGTCCGCGGCCAACGCGCAGCGGAAGTTCGGCTTCGCCGAGGCGACCACCGACCTCGACGCCGTGCTCGGCGACGAGTCCGTCGACGCGGTGTTCGTCGTCACCCGGCACAGCTCGCACGCCGACCTGACCCGCAAGGCGCTGCTCGCCGGCAAGGCGGTGTTCGTGGAGAAGCCCCTGGCCCTCACCGAGGACGAGCTGGCCGGTGTGCTCGCCGCGGTGGAGGAGTCCGGCAACGACCGGCTGCAGGTGGGCTTCAACCGCCGGTTCGCGCCGCTGCTGCAGGAGGCCAGGAAGCGGTTCGGCGCCCGGACCGGTCCGGCGAGCCTGCGCTACCTGGTCAACGCGGGCCGGTTGCAGCACGGTAGCTGGTACCTCCAACAGGGCACCGAGGGCTCGCGGTTCGCCGGCGAGGGCGGGCACTTCATCGACACGGCGAGCTGGCTGCTCGATGCCGACCCGGTCTCGGTGTACGCGGTCGCCACGGCCGGCAACGAGGACCTGCAGATCGTCCTGCGTTACCCGGACGGGTCCACCGCCACCCTCAGCTACGTCACCACCGGCGCGCCCGGCTTCCCCAAGGAGACGCTGGACCTGGTCGCGGACGGCAAGGTGCTGCGCCTCGACGACTTCGTCCGCGCCTCGGTGTACAGCCACAAGCGGTGGGTCAGTTCGCGGCTGCCCAAGGCCCGGGACAAGGGCCAGAACGCCGAACTGGCCGCGTTCATCAAGGCCGTACGGACCGGCGGGCCGATGCCGGTGCCGCTTTCGTCCCTGGTCGCCACCACGGCAGCCACCCTCGCCGTGCAGGCCGGCCTGGCCGGCGGCGCGCCGGTGACGTTGGCGAGGACGCGATGACCATGAACGCGGGCTGGTACCTGCGGCGGCTGTCCCGGATGGGACCGCGGGAGGTCGCGGGCCGGGCGGGCGACGCGGTGCGCAGACGGCGGTGGCGGTCGGCGCTGCCGGACTGCCCGAGGGTGACCGGCGCACGGTTCACCGCGGCACTGCCGGCCGGAACGGTCGACGCGGTGCCACCGGACGCCGCGAAGCGTCTCCTCGCCGAGGCCGACCGCCTGATGGCCGGGCACGCCGAGTACTTCGGGGTGGTCCGCGACGACCTGGTCGACCCGGACTGGTGGTACGACCCGAAGACCGGGCGCCGGGCCCCGTGGGGCTACGCCTTCGACGTGCCGTACCGCAGCGAGGACGCGGTGGGGGACATCAAGCAGATCTGGGAGCCGTCCCGGCATCAGTACCTCACCCAGCTCGCCGCCGCCTACGCGATCACCGGGGACGAGCGGTACGCCGAGCGCGTGGCCGAGCACCTGCGGTTGTGGTGGGCGGCCAACGCGCCGCTGCGCGGAGTGCACTGGATCAGCGGCATCGAGCTGGGGATCCGGCTGTTGTCCTGGGTGTGGATCCGTCGGCTGCTCGACGACTGGCCGGGCGCGGCCGGGCTGTTCGAGGGCAACCCGGTGGCGCGGAACCAGATCTGGCACCACCAGCGCTGGCTCGCCGCCTTCCCCAGCCGGGGGTCCTCGGCGAACAACCACGTCATCGCCGAGGCCGCCGGGCAGTTCGCCGCGGCCTGCGCGTTCGACTGGTTCCCCTCCTCGGCGCGCTGGCGGGCCGACGCGCTGCGGTCGCTGGAGCGGCATCTGCGCGGCAACACCTTCGGCTCCGGCCTCAACCGCGAGCTGGCCACCGAGTACCACGGACTGGTGCTGGAGCTCGGCCTGGCCGCGGTGGCCGAGGCGGACACCGCCGGTGTGCCGGTACCCGCGTCGGTCCGGCTGGTGCTGCTGCGGATGACCGACGCGCTCGCGGCCGTCGTGGACGGCCACCTGCGGCCGCCGCGCCAGGGGGACGCGGACGACGGGCACGGTCTGGTCGTGGACGGCGCGGGCACCGACCGCTGGGCCTCGCTGCTGGCCACCGGGGACGCCGTGTTCGGCCGGCTCGACTGGTGGCCCGCGACGGGTGGCACCGATGTGCGCACCCCGCTCCTCGCCGCGCTCATCCGGCCGTACGCGAAGGACACCACCGCACCGGCCGTGACCCGACCGGCGAGCCGACCGGCCCATTTCGCCGACGCGGGGATGACCATCCTGCGTGGTCCGGAAGGGACGGGGGAGATCTGGTGCCGCTGCGACGGCGGTCCGCACGGCTTCCTGTCCATCGCCGCGCACGCCCACGCGGACGCGCTGTCCGTGGAGGTCCGGCACGACGGGGTCGACGTGCTCGCCGACCCGGGGACGTACTGCTACCACGGTCAGCCCGAGTGGCGGCAGTACTTCCGGTCGACGCTCGGCCACAACACCCTGCAACTGGACGGCGTCGACCAGTCCGTCTCCGGCGGCCCGTTCCTGTGGACCCGGCATGCCCGCAGCCGCGTCCTGGTCGCGGAGACGTCCGGCGAGGGGACGGCCCGCTGGTGTGCCGAGCACGACGGCTACCAGGGCTCCGTGCACCGCCGCCGGGTGGAGCTGACCGCCGCGAGCCGGGAGCTGCGGGTCGTCGACGAGGTGCGCGGCCCGCGCCGGGCCGTGCGCCTGGCGTTCCACCTCGGCCCGGCGATCGCCGCGGAGCTGGTGGGGAACCGGGCGGCGCTCACCTGGACCCGGGACGGCGAGGACCGCTCCGCGGTGCTCGACCTGCCCGGGGAGCTGTCCTGGCGGGCGCATCGCGGCGAGAGCGACCCTTCCCCAAGCTCTTCGAGCAGGGGATACCCCATCCTGGGCTGGTACTCCGCCGGCTTCGGGCGCAAGGAACCCACCACCACGCTGGTCGGCACCGCCCTCCTCGGACAGCACAGCGCCGACGGCGCGCAGGGGTTCACCACCGTACTCAGGTTCCGCGGCTAGGGAGGACGCGTGGTGATCAAGAGACGGCACTGGGCGTTACCGGTGGCGGCGCTGGCCCTGCTGGCGACCGGCTGTGTGAACGCGCCGGGCACCCCGGCGGCGGAGCCGACCGTCGCACCCTCCACGTCCGTGGCCCGGTCCGTGGCCCGGGTGTGCGCCAAGCCCGCGGCCGGTCCTGCGAAGGCGCCGGCGGGCGCGGTGACGGTCGACCCCGCGGTGGTCGGTGACCTGGCTACGAAGACCAAGAGCAGCCCCCCGAACACCACGTTCTGGCTTCGACCGGGCAGGCACCGGCTCGACCCGGACCGCTACTCCCAGGTCATCCCCAAGAAGGGGGACCGCTACCTGGGCGCGCCGGGCGCGGTGCTCGACGGCCGGAAGACCAACCAGTACGCGTTCGGCGGTACCGCCCGCGACGTCACCATCCGCTACCTGACCGTGCAGCGTTTCGTCGCACCGCACAACGAGGGCGTGGTCAACCATGACTCGGCCTACGGATGGGTGATCGAGCACGCGACGATCCAGCACAACTCCGGTGCCGGGCTGATGGCCGGGGCCCGCCAGCGGGTCCGCGCCAGCTGCCTGCGCGGCAACGGACAGTACGGAATGAACGCGTACAAGGCCGGCGACCCCCTCAGTGACCTGGTGGTCGAGGGCAACGAGATCGTGGCCAACAACACCGATGACTGGGAGCGGCGGCGGCCGGGCTGCGGCTGCACCGCGGGCGTGAAGTTCTGGGCCGTCAACGGCGCCGACGTACGCGGCAACTGGGTGCACGACAACCGTGGAGCCGGGTTGTGGGCGGACACCAACAACAACGACTTCCGCATCGAGGACAACGTGCTGGAGGCCAACGACGGTGCCGCGCTGATCTACGAGACCAGCTACAACGCGGTCGTCCGGAAGAACACCATCCGGCGGAACAACTGGGTCGAGGGCCGCAAGGCGGCCGACCGCGGCGACAGCTTCCCGTTCGCGACCGTCTACCTGTCCGAGGCCGGCGGCGAACCACGGATCCGCGCCCGCACGGACAAGATCGAGATCTACCGGAACGTGCTGGAGAACAACTGGTCCGGGATCACCCTGTGGGAGAACGCCGACCGGTTCTGCAACAGTCCGGCCAACACCTCGTCAGGTGACTGCACGTTGCTGGCACGGCACTCCGACCGCTGCGCGCGGCCGGCGATCGCCACCGCGCCGCTCTACGCCGACTGCCGGTGGAAGACCCAGCGGGTGGACATCCACGGCAACCGCTTCGTACTGGACAAGTCCGTCGTCGAGTGCACGGTCAAGTGCGACCGCATGGCGGTGCTGGCCAACTACGGCACCTATCCGGACTGGTCGCCGTACCAGGGCGAGCGGGTGGCCGAGGCGATCACCCACGAGCAGCACAACCGCTGGCACGACAACGTCTACCTCGGACCCTGGACGTTCGTCGCCCACGACCCGAGCCGGGTGCTCGACTTCGGGCAGTGGCGGGGCACGCCCTACCAGCAGGACGCGGGCAGCACCCTCGACCCACGGGCCGGTGGTTGAGATGGGCGGGGACCTGCGCCGCGGGGGGCTGCCGGGCGGACCGGACACGACGGCGGGCACGCAGCCCGGCGCCGAACCGCGCCCTGCCGGCACACCGAAGATCGTCGGGATCGTCTGGGGGTTGCTGGTCCTCAACACGCTCGGCTCCGCCGGGGCGAAGACCATCATCCCGCTGCCCCGCTCCCTCATCCAGTTGGTCACGATGGGCGCGCTGGCCGCCGCGTTCGCACTGGCGCTCGCGCTCAATCCCCGGCTGCGCATCCGGGCCAGCGCCTTCGTGTTCCTGCTCACCCTGCTGCTGGTGCCGAGCGTGCTCTCCAGCGTGCACCTGACGTCCGGGTTCGGCGCGCTGTTCCGCTGCGCCCGGCTGGCGCTCTTCGTCGGCACGCTGTGGCTGCTCAGCCGCTGGTGGGACGGCAGCCCGACGTTCGTCCGGCACCACATCCGGATGTACTTCGCGGTGCTCGGGTCGGTCGCCGCCGGCGCGGTCGTCTCACCGGGCGCGGCCATGCCCGAGCTCTACGGCGGGCGGCTGGTCGGCGCGTTGTGGCCGCTCACCCCGCCGCAGATCGGACAGTACGCCGCGGTGATCATCGGGCTCACCGTGCTTCTCGTACTGGGCCGCCGGGCCGACAGGGCCGGCGCGGCGGTGATCATCGTGCCGTCCCTCGTCCTGCTCACGTTGACCCATACCCGGACGGCCACGCTCGGCCTGCTCATCGGGTTGGCGTTGGCGATCGGCTCGCTCGTCCTGACCAGCGCCGCCGCCCGCCGTTTCTTCGTCTGGGCGGTGCTGTGCGCCGCGGTGGCCGCGGTGGGGTTCGGCTCCGCGCTACGGGCGTGGTTCCTGCGCGGACAGAGCCAGGAGTACCTGACCAGCCTCACCGGTCGGCAAAAGGTCTGGGACGCCCTGCTGGCAGCCCCCCGGACGGTCGCGGAGCAGCTGTTCGGCGTGGGTCTGGGCGACAAGTCCTTCGGCGGGCTGCCGATCGACAACAGCTGGCTGGCCGTCTACCAGGAGCAGGGGCTGACCGGCGTCGCCCTGGTGGCGGCGATCATCATCGTCCTCGGCGGTGTCGCGTTGCTGCGGCCACCGTCGCTGCCGAGGGCCTGCGCGATCTTCCTGATCAGCTACTGCGCGATCGCGTCGTACACCGAGGCCGGGCTGGGCGACGCCTCGCCGTATCTGCTGCATCTGGCCGTGGCCGCCTCGCTGTTGGCGGCACCCGCCGCGGCCACGCCCCGTGCGACGCCCGAGGTCCCTCGACTCTCGACACCCGAGGTCCCCCGACGACGCATCCCGCGATGGGCCCGGAAATCGGAGGTGACCTGAGCATGCACGTCCTCGTGGTGCACAACCGCTACGCCTCGGCGCAGCCGAGCGGGGAGAACAAGGTCGTCGACCAGGAGGTGGCGCTGCTGCGCGGGGCCGGCCACCGGGTCGAGGTGTTCGAGCGGCGCAGCGACGACATCGCCGCCCGGTCCCTGCCGGGCAAGGTCGCCGTACCGCTGCTGGTGCCGTGGAACCCCGCGGTCCGCAAGGAGCTGGGCGCCCGGCTGCGCAGCGAACGGCCGGACGTGGTCCACGTCCACAACGTCTTCCCGCTCCTGTCGCCCGCGGTCTTGGCGGCCTGCGCCGACGCCGGTGTGCCCGCCGTCGCCACGCTGCACAACTACACCCAGGTCTGCCCGCCCGGCACGCTGCAGCGGGACGGCCGGCCGTGCACCGAGTGCGTCGGCTCGGCGCCGCTGCCCGCCGTCCGGCACGGCTGCTACCGGAGCTCCCGGCTGGCGACGGTGCCGCTCGCGGTCAGCCTGTCGGTCAACCGGCGGCGCTGGTGGTCCGGCGTGGCGCGGTTCTTCTGCATCTCCGCGGCGCAGCGCGACGTCCTGGTGGGGGCCGGCATGCCGGCCGAGCGGCTGGCGGTGAAGCACAACTTCGTGCCCGACCCGGACGCCCGCCGAACGGGCGCCGGCGAGCATCTGCTCTATCTCGGCCGGCTCGCGGAGGCCAAGGGCGTGCGGCTGCTCATGGCCGCCTGGGACGAGATCGCGGCGGGCGGCGGTGTGGGCGTGCCGCTCGTGCTCGCGGGCGCGGGGCCGCTGGAGCGGGAGGTGACCGCGTGGGCGGCGGGCCGGGACGACGTGCGCTACGTCGGCCTGTACGACGCGGAGGAATGCCGTCGGGCCGTCGCGCGGTCGGTCGCCGTGGTGGCTCCCTCGACGTGGCTGGAGGCGTTCGGCCTGGTGGTCGTGGAGGCGATGGCGGCGGGGGTCCCGACCGTCGCCGCCGGTCACGGCGCCTTCGTCGAACTCGTCGAGGACGGGGTGACCGGGCTGCTGCACCAACCGGGCGAGCCCGCCTCGCTCGCGTCCTGCCTACGCCGGATCGCGGCCGAGCCGGCCCGCAACCGGGAGATGGGCCGGGCGGCCCGCCGCCGCTACGAGCAGGGCTTCAGCCCGGAGGTCGGGCTGGAGCGCCTGGTGGAGGGGTACCGCACCGCGATCGCGGGGCGGACGGAATCAATCGGGGACCGAATCAATGGGGGGCAGTAAATGACAAGTTGCCGACTCTGCGGCTCGGCGACGCTGGCGAGCGTCGTCGATCTGGGGGCGACACCACCCTGCGAGAGCTTTCTCGCCGCGGACCAACTGGACGAGCCGGAGCCCGCGTACCCGCTGCACCTGCGGGTCTGCACCGACTGCTGGCTCGCGCAGATCCCGCCGCTGATCACTCCGGAGGAGACGTTCAAGGAGTACGCGTACTTCTCCTCGTACTCGACCTCCTGGGTGGAGCATGCGCGCACGTTCGTCGCCGACGCCGTAGAGCGGGTGGGTCTCGGCACCGACGGCTCCGAGGCCTTCGTCGTCGAGGTCGCGAGCAACGACGGGTACTTGCTGAAGCACGTGGTGGACCGGGGGATCCGCTGCCTGGGCATCGAGCCGTCGGTGAACGTCGGCGCCGCGGCACGGGAAGCGGGTGTGCCCACGCTCACGGAGTTCCTCTCCCCGGACACCGGCTCGGCCGTCCGCGCCGAGCACGGCCCGGCGGACCTGGTCGTGGCCAACAACGTGTACGCGCACATCCCCGACGTGGTCGGGTTCACCCAGGGGCTGCGCGCCCTGGTGGCCGACGACGGCTGGGTCTCCATCGAGGTGCAGCACCTGCTGACCCTCATCGAGGAGAACCAGTACGACACGATCTACCACGAGCACTTCCAGTACTACACGGTCGCGTCCGCGATCCGCGCCCTGGCGAGCGGCGGACTCGCCCTCGTGGACGTCGAGTTGCTGCCCACGCACGGCGGCTCCATCCGGCTGTGGGCCCGACCGGCCGAGGCGGCCGGTGAACCGTCCCAGAGGGTGGCCGACGTGCTGGCCCGCGAGAAGGCCGCCGGGCTCCAGGAGCTGTCCGGGTACACCGAGTTCTCCGCCCGGGTGGCCAAGGTGCGCCGGGACCTCCTCACGTTCCTCGTCACAGCGGCCGAGCGCGGCGAGACGGTCGTCGGCTACGGCGCCCCGGGCAAGGGCAACACCCTGCTCAACCACTGCGGCATCCGGCCCGACCTGCTCGCGTACACGGTCGACCGCAACCCCTACAAGCACGGCAGGTTCACCCCGGGCACCCGCATCCCGATCCTGCCGCCCGAGCAGATCGCCGCCGACAAACCGGACTACGTCCTTGTCCTCCCGTGGAACCTGCGGACCGAACTGGTCGAGCAGCTTTCCTTCGTCCACGACTGGGGCGGCCGCCTGGTCTTCCCCATCCCGGAACTGAGCATTGTCGAGGTAGAGCGATGAAGGTCGTCCTGTTCTGCGGCGGTTACGGGATGCGGATGCGCAGCGGTGCCGCGGACGATGTGCCCAAGCCGATGGCGATGGTCGGCCCCAGGCCGCTGATCTGGCACGTCATGCGCTACTACGCGCACTTCGGGCACACGGAGTTCATCCTGTGCCTCGGCTACGGGGCCCACCACATCAAGAACTTCTTCCTCACCTACGAGGAGACGACGTCCAACGACTTCGTGCTGCGGGGCGGCAGGACCGAGCTGCTGTCCACCGACATCGCCGACTGGACGATCACGTTCGCGCAGACCGGCATCGAGTCACCGATCGGTGAGCGGCTGCGCCGGGTGCGCCACCACCTGGACGGCGACGAGATGTTCCTCGCCAACTACGCCGACGTGCTCACCGACGCCCCGCTGCCGGAGATGATCGACCGGTTCGCCGCGCGTGACGCCGGCGCGTCGATGATGGTGGTACCGCCGCAGTCCTCCTTCCACTGCGTGGAGCTGGGCGAGGACGGCCTGGTGGGGGGCATCACCGCGGTGAGCGAACTGCCGCTGTGGGAGAACGGCGGCTACTTCGTGCTCCGCCAGGAGGTCTTCGACCACATACCGGAGAACGGGGACCTGGTCGCCGACGGATGTGCCCAACTGGCCAAGCGCGGGCGGCTGGTGGCGCATCAGCACCGCGGCTTCTGGAAGCCGACCGACACCGTGAAGGAGCGGGCCGCGCTCGACGACGCCTACGCCCGGGGCGACCGCCCGTGGGCCGTGTGGGAACGGGACGGCGCGGGGGCGCACGCGACCGGCAGCAGGCACGGCGTCGGAGCGGGCGCGTGATCCGGCTCGGGGCCGGGCCCCTGGACCGGATCGTCGCGGTGGGCGCGCACTGCGACGACATCGCCATCGGCGCCGGCGGCACGCTGCTGACGCTGTGCCGCGCGCGGCCGGGTATCCGCGTCGACGCGCTGGTGCTCTCCGGCGGCGGCAGCGACCGGGAGCAGGAGGAGCAGGCCGCGCTCGCCGCCTTCTGCCCGGGCGCCGACCTGCGGCTGACCGTGCTCAAGCTGCCGGACGGGCGGATACCCGCGCACTGGGAGGAGGCCAAGGCAGCGGTCGAGGAGCTGCGCGAGCGGACCGAGCCGGACCTGATCCTGGCCCCGCGCACCGACGACGCGCACCAGGACCACCGCGGCCTGGCGCAGCTGCTGCCCACCGCGTTCCGCGACCACCTCGTCCTCGGCTACGAGATCGTCAAGTGGGACGGCGATCTCGGCCGCCCGTCGGCCTACCAGCCGCTGACGCCCGAGACCGCCGAACAGAAGGTGCGGCTGCTGCAGGAGCACTACCCCTCGCAGCGGCACCGGCCCTGGTACGGCCGGGAGGCCTTCCTCGGCCTTGCCCGGATCCGCGGTATCGAATGCCACGCCCGCTACGCCGAGGCGTTCGCCGTCACCAAACTCATGCTCAACCTGGGCACTTTCACTGTGGGGGACTGAACATTGCGCGTACTGCTGACCGGACACCAGGGCTACCTGGGCACCGTGATGGCCCCGGCCCTCAAGGCCGCCGGGCACGAGGTCGTCGGCCTCGACGCCGGCCTGTTCGCCGACTGCGTGCTGGGCGAGCCGCCCGCGGACCCGTCCGGGCACCGGGTGGACCTGCGCGACGTCACGGCCGAGCACGTGGCCGGGGTGGACGCCGTGATCCACCTGGCCGCGCTGTCCAACGACCCACTGGGATCGCTGGCGCCGGAACTCACCTACGACATCAACCACCACGCCTCCGTACGGCTGGCCCGGCTGGCCCGCGACGCCGGAGCACGGCGCTTCCTGTACGCCTCGACCTGCTCCGTCTACGGCGCCGCAGGCGGTGACGACCTGGTGACCGAGGACGCCCCGCTGCGCCCGGTGACGCCGTACGCGGAGTCCAAGGTGCGGGTCGAGGACGACCTGCACGCGCTAGCCGACGGCGACTTCACCCCGGTGTTCCTGCGCAACGCCACCGCCTTCGGCTACTCGCCCCGGCTGCGCGCCGACATCGTGCTGAACAACCTGGTGGGCCACGCGCTCCTGTCCGGCGAGGTGCTGGTGCTCTCCGACGGCACGCCCTGGCGCCCGCTGGTGCACGCCGCCGACATCGCGCGGGCCTTCACGGCCGCGCTGACCGCGCCGCGGGACGCGGTGCACGACCGGGCGTTCAACATCGGCAGCGAGATCAACAACGTCACGGTCGCCGAGATCGCCGAACAGGTCGCCGAGGCGGTGTCCGGCGCGAAGGTGGTGATCACGGGGGAGACCGGTGCCGATCCGCGGTCCTACCGGGTGGACTTCTCCCGGTTCCGCGCCGCGATCCCCGGCTTCGACTGCGCGTGGACTGTGAAGCAGGGCGCGCTCGAACTCGCCGACGCCTACCGGAAGTTCGACCTGACCCGGGAGGACTTCGAGCGACGCTTCACTCGCCTCGCCGTGCTGCGCGCGGCGTCCGACGCCGGCGCCGTCGACGACACCCTGCGGCGGCGCCGATGACCGCGACCGGCGAGGAGATGCACGCGCTGGTGGAGCGGCTGTACCCGCTCTGCCGGAGCATCACCGGCGACGGTGTGCGCGCCACCCTGGAGATCGTCGGCGAGTACCTCCCGCTGCAGGTGCACGAGGTGCCGACCGGGACGCAGGTGCTCGACTGGACGGTGCCGCAGGAGTGGAACATCCGCGACGCGTACATCGCCGACCCCACCGGCCACCGGGTCGTCGACTTCGCCGCGTCCAGCCTGCACGTGCTCGGCTACAGCGTGCCGGTGTCGGCCACCATGCCGCTGTCCGAGCTCCGCGGGCACCTGCACACCCTTCCGGACCACCCGACGTGGGTGCCGTACCGCACCAGCTACTACAAGCCGGAATGGGGGTTCTGCCTGGCCCAGGAGACCTTGGACGCGCTACCGGACGGCGCGTACGAGGTGCGCATCGACTCCACGCTCGAAGACGGCCACCTCACCTACGCCGAGCACGTGATCCCCGGGCAGGTCCCGGACGAGGTGATCGTCTCCTGCCACGTCTGCCACCCGTCGCTGGCCAACGACAACCTGGCCGGCATCGCGGTGGCGACCTTCCTGGCCCGCGCGCTGGCGGAGACGACGCCGTACTACACCTACCGGTTCGTCTACGCACCCGGCACCATCGGCGCGATCACCTGGCTGGCCCGCAACGCGGAGCGGATCGACCAGGTCAAGCACGGTCTGGTGCTGGCCTGCGCCGGCGACCGGGGCCAGTTGACGTACAAGCAGAGCAGACGCGGCGACGCGGAGATCGACCGGGTGCTGCGGCATGTGCTGACCGCCACCGAACGCCCGCACCGCATCGCCGAGTTCACTCCGTACGGCTACGACGAGCGGCAGTACTGCTCGCCCGGGTTCGACCTCGGCGTGGGCTCGCTCACCCGGACCCCCTACGCCGGCTACCCCGAGTACCACACCTCGGCGGACAACCCGGACTTCGTCTCCCCGGAGGCGATGGCGGACACCCTCGCCGTCTGCCGCGAGGCCTTCGCCGTCCTGGACCGCAACCGGCGGTACGTCAACCTCAGCCCCTACGGCGAACCGCAGCTGGGCCGGCGCGGGTTGTACGACGCGCTCGGCGGCCGCAGCGACACCCAGCAGGCCCAGATGGCCATGCTCTGGGTGCTCAACCTCTCCGACGGCGAGCACGGTCTGCTGGACGTCGCCGAGCGGTCCGGCCTGCCGTTCGACACCGTCGCCGCCGCGGCCGACGCCCTGCACGGCGCCGGGCTGATCAAGGCATGACGCCGATGGCCATCGAGGGGGAGAAGACGACGGCGCCGGCCGGATCCGTCCGGCGCGCCTTCGTCGGCCGGCTGTCCTGGGGGCTGGCCGACCAGGCGGCCTCCAGCATCAGCAACTTCGCGGTGGGGATCTATGTCGCGCGCTCGCTGGGGGTGACCGCGTTCGGCGTGTTCAGCCTCGCCTGGGTGACGTACGGCGTGGTGCTCAACGTCTCCCGGGGGCTTGCCACCGATCCGCTCGTGGTGCGCTTCAGCGGCGTGTCGGACGCGTCCTGGCGCGGGGCGGTGGCCCGGTCGTCGGGTACCGCGCTCGGCCTCGGAGCCGCCATCGGCGCGGCGTGCCTGGTGGTCGGCCTCGCGCTCGGCGGGCGCGTGGGGCCCGCGTTCGCCTGTCTCGGTGTCATGTTGCCGGGGCTGTTGCTCCAGGACGCCTGGCGGTACGCGTTCTTCGCCGCCGGCGCCGGGCGGAAGGCGTTCGTGAACGACGTCGTCTGGGGCGTCGCGCTCGTCCCGGCCATGGTGGTGGCGGCCCGCGTGGGCAGCGTGGCCGCCTTCGTGCTCGCCTGGGGCGCGTCCGCCACGGTGGCCGCGGGGTACGGCTACGTCCAGTCCGGCATCCTGCCCCGGACGGCCCGGGCACGCGCGTGGCTGCGCGAACAACGCGACCTCGGCTACCGGTACCTGGTCGAGAACGTCAGCCTCAGCGGCGCGAGCCAGCTGCGTGCGTACGGGCTCGGCGCGATCGCCGGGGTCGGTGCGGTGGGTGCGGTCCGGGGCGCCGAGCTCCTGCTCGGCCCGTTCCTCGCCGTGCTGATGGGGCTGTCGCTGGTCACGGTCGCGGAGGCGGCGCGGGTGCTGCGGCGGGACCCGCACCGCCTCGGCACGTTCTGCCTCCTGCTGGGCGGCGGGCAGGCCGTCGCCGCGCTGCTCTGGGGCGGGGCGCTGCTGCTGATCCCGGACCGGCTCGGCGAGCTCGTGCTCGGCGACGTCTGGCACTCCGCCGCACAGCTCATCGTGCCGGTCACCCTCGGCGTCGCGGGCGCCGGCCTCGGCACCGGCGCGGCGGCGGGGCTGCGCGCGCTCGCCGCGGCCCGGCGCAGCCTGCGCAGCCAGCTGTTCGCCTCCGCCTGCTACGTCGCGGGCGGCCTCGGCGGGGCGGCCCTGGCCGGCCCGGTCGGCTCGGCCTGGGGGATCGCCACCGCGACCCTGGTCGGCTCGGCCGTGTGGTGGCTCCAGTTGCGGTCCGCCCTGCGCCAGCGTCTGAAAGAACCCATTCCTGAAGTGAGGACGTCATGACCGACCATCCCCGCCCTCCCCGGCTGAGCATCGGCCTGCCCGTGTACAACGGCGAGGAGTACCTGGCCGAGTCGCTCGACGCCCTGCTCGGCCAGACCTACGAGGACTTCGAGCTGGTCATCACCGACAACGCCTCGGCCGACGGGACCGAGGACATCTGCCGCAAGTACGCCGCGCAGGACTCGCGCATCCGCTACCTCCGGCTGCCCCGCAACATCGGCGCCGCACCGAACCACAACTACGTGTTCACCCGGTGCCGCGGCGAGCTGTTCAAGTGGGCCTCGCACGACGACCTCTACGCCCGGGACCTGCTGCGGACTTGCGTGGAGGCGCTGGACGAGCGGCCGGACGTGGTCCTCGCGCACTCCGACCAGGCGGTCATCGACGGCGCAGGGCAGGTGAAGGTCCCGTACGCGTACGGTCTCGCCACCGCCTCGCCGCACGCGCCGGAGCGCTTCCGCAGCTTCCTGTTCGAGCCCGGCGGCGACGACTTCTACGGGGTGATGCGCGCCGACGTGCTGCGCCGGGTGAAGCCGCACGACAGCTACCACCACGCGGACCGCACGTTCGTCGCCCAGCTCGTCCTCCAGGGGCCCTTCCACCAGGTGCCGGAGCTGCTGTACTTCCGCCGCGACCACCCCACCCGCGCCGAACGCGCGAACCCTTCCAAGCGCTCCCGGTGCGTCAACCTGGACCCGCGCCGGGCCGGCCCGCTGCACCCGACGCCCCGGCTGCTCGCCGAGTACGTCTGGGGCTTCGCCTCGGCCATTCAGCGGGCGCCGCTCTCCGCGGCCGACCGGCGCGCGTGCTACCGGCACCTGCTCACGTGGATGACGAGTCGGGCCCGGCCGGGCGCGGGGGAGCGGGTCGAGGACCGCGCACCGGTCGACCCGGGACTGCTCAGCCTCTCCGTCGACGACCTCGTCGCCGGACGTGAGGGTCGTACAGGGAGGCAGACATGACGTCCGCGGACGAAACCCCGGTGCGCGTCGGGGTCTTCGGCCTGCTCGGCTCCGGCAACCTCGGCAACGACGGGTCGCTGGAGGCCGTGCTCGGCTACCTCCGCGCCGAGCACCCGGAAGCGGTCGTGGACGCGCTGTGCGGCGGGCCCGACGTCGTCGCGGCCCGGTACGGGATCCCCGCCACGCGGCTGCACTGGAACCGCGCGGAGTACCGGACCGCGTCACGCGCGGGCGCGATCGCGGCGAAGGGGCTGGGCAAACTCGTCGACGCCGTGCGCACCGCCGCCTGGGTGCGCCGGCACGACGTGGTGATCGTGCCGGGCATGGGCGTCCTGGAGGCCACACTGCCGCTGCGGCCGTGGGGCTTCCCGTACGCGCTGTTCCTGCTCTGCGCGAGCGGTCGGCTGCTGCGCACCCGGGTCGCGCTGGTCAGCGTCGGCGCCGCCGAGATCGGCAACCGCCCCACCCGCGTCCTGGTGCGCTGGTCGGCCCGGCTGGCCGCGTACCGGTCGTACCGGGACGCCCTGTCCCGCGACGCGATGCGGGCGATGGGCGTGGACACCGCGCGCGACGAGGTCTACCCGGACCTCGCCTTCGCCCTGCCGACGCCGCCGGCGAGCCCGCCCTCGGGTCCCCCGGGCGGCCCGGTCTGCGTCGGAGTCATGGCCTTCCACGGCGGCAACGACGACCGCGCCCGGGCCGAGGAGATCCACCGGCGCTACCTCGACGGGACGACCCGCTTCGTCCGCACGCTGGTCGAGGACGGCAGGCCGGTCCGGCTGCTCACCGGCGACACGTGCGACGCGCCGGTGGTCGCCGCGATCCTCGACGCGGTGGACTCACCGCTGGTCACCGCGGCCGAGACGTCCTCACTGGCCGACCTGATGAAGGAGACGGCGGCCGCCGACACCGTGGTGGCGACCCGCTATCACAACCTGGTCTGCGCGCTGAAGACCGGAACTCCGACGCTCGCCCTCACCTACGCGGCGAAGAGCGACGCCCTCATGGACCGGATGGGCCTTGCCGCGTACTGCCATCCGGCCCGCGAAGTCGACGCCGACCGGCTCCTTGAGCAGTTCCGGGCGCTGGAGAAGCGATCGGCGGAGCTGCGGCAGACCCTCACCGAGCGGAACCGGGCCGCGGCCCGACAACTCGACGACCAGTTCACGGCCTTGACCACGGCGTTGTTCCCACCGACCACCAACGCCAAGACCAAAGCCGGCGCCAACGCGAACGTCAACACCAATACCGACGCCAGCGCCGACATCACCGCCAATGCCCAAGCTCGGCAGGAGAGTTCATGAAAGCGATCGCGGTCCCGGAGATCTCCGGCGCGTACCTGTTCGAGCCGACCCCGTACGCCGACGAGCGCGGCTTCTTCTGCCGCACCTTCGACGCCGACGTGGTCCGCTCGGTGGGCCTCGACCCGGACACCTTCATCCAGGACAGCGTGTCCCGCTCGGCCCGGGGCGTGCTGCGCGGCCTGCACCTGCGCTCCGGCGCCGGCGAGGCCAAGCTGGTGCGCTGCTCGTACGGGCGGATCTTCGACGTCGTCGTCGACCTGCGCCCCGACTCACCGACCTACCGCAACATGGCCTCCTTCGAACTGTCCGGCGAGACACAGACAACCCTGTACATCCCGGCGGGATGCGCGCACGGCTTCCAGGCGCTGACCGAGACCGCCGACACCTCGTACCGGATCGACCGCCCGCACGATCCGTCCGAGGACGTGACGATCGCCTTCGACGACCCTGAACTCGCCATCCCCTGGCCGCTCCCGCCCACCCTCATGTCCCAGCGGGACCGGGAGGCACCGAGCCTCGCCGAGGTCCTGAAGCAGAAGGAGAGCTGAAGTCAGCGTGGAAACCGAAGAGTTCAGCCTGCCCCGGTCGCGGACGGCGAACGAGCGGCTGCACGCCCTGATCCCCGGGGGCGCGCACACCTACGCCAAGGGCGACGACCAGTACCCCGAGGACCTGGCCCCGGTCATCAGCCACGGCCGCGGCGCCCACGTGTGGGACATCGACGGCAACCGCTACATCGAGTACGGCTCCGGCCTGCGGTCGGTCAGCCTCGGCCACGCCCACCCACGCGTGATCGAGGCGGTGCGGCGGGAACTCGACCGCGGCAGCAACTTCGTCCGGCCGTCCATCGTGGAGGCCGAGGCCGCGGAGCGCTTCCTGGCCACGGTGCCGACCGCCGAGATGGTGAAGTTCGCGAAGAACGGCTCCGACGCCACCACCGCCGCGGTGCGCCTCGCCCGCGCCGTCACCGGGCGCCCGCGGGTGGCCCTCTGCGGGGACCACCCGTTCTTCTCCGTCGACGACTGGTTCATCGGCACGACACCGCTGTCCGCAGGCATCCCGACGGCGACCACCGAACTCACGGTCTCCTTCCCGTACGGAGACCTGGCCGCCACCGAGGACCTGCTCACCCGCCACCAGGACGAGATCGCCTGCCTGATCCTCGAACCCGCCACCCACACCGAGCCCCCGCCCGGATACCTCGCCGGCCTGCGCGAGCTGGCCGACCGGCACGGCTGCGTACTGGTCTTCGACGAGATGATCACCGGCTTCCGCTGGTCCGAGGCGGGCGCCCAGGGCCTGTACGGCGTCGTCCCCGACCTCTCCACGTTCGGCAAGGCGCTGGGCAACGGCTTCGCCGTCTCCGCGCTCGCCGGGCGCCGCGAACTGATGGAGCGGGGCGGTCTTCGCCACTCCGGCGAACGCGTCTTCCTGCTGTCCACCACGCACGGCGCGGAAACACACTCCCTGGCAGCCGCGATGGCCGTGCAGACCACCTACGTCGAGGAGGGCGTCACCGCGCGGCTGCACGCCCTCGGCGAGCGGCTGGCCGCCGGTGTCCGCGACGCCGCGACCGGCATGGGCGTCGGCGACCACGTCGTCGTCCGGGGCCGGGCCAGCAACCTGGTCTTCGCCACCCTCGACGAGAACCGGCAGCCGTCGCAGCAGTACCGCACCCTGTTCCTGCGCCGACTCCTCGCGGGCGGAGTGCTGGCCCCGTCGTTCGTGGTGAGCAGCGCGCTCGACGACGCCGACATCGACCGCACCGTCGAGGTGGTGGCCCAGGCGTGTGCGGTGTACCGGAAGGCACTGGACGCCGCCGACCCCACCCCCTGGCTGGCCGGGCGACCGGTGAAGCCCGTCTTCCGCCGCTTGGCGTGACGTGCCCTGACGCAACGTCAGCGAAGCTCTCCCCGCCCGGTGTCGGCCGTTCGATCAACCGGCGCGTCGACCGGTCCATCGACAGGCCCGTGGACCGGCCCGTGGACCGGCCCATCGGCCATCCGGTCGGCCATCCGGTCGACCAGCCACGCGGTCGCCGGGACCCCCGCCAGCGCGGTGCACCAGCCGCCGAGGACATCGGTCGGGTAGTGCGCGCCCAGGGCGACCTGCGCCCAGCCCATGGCGGCGCCGGCGACCAGCGCCGCGGCGAGCACGAGTAACAACCCGGCCGTCCGGCCAAGCCCGAACCGCCCCGTCACGAGCAGCGTCACCATGAGGGCGAGCGCGGTGAGGAAGGCGGTGTGCCCGCTGGGGTAGGACAGGTTGTCGGCGCCGTGGATGGTGCGTCCTACCAGGTGCTTGAGCAGCGTCGCCGCCCCCACGGCCAGGCCGGCACCGGCAACGACGAGCACCGCCGCGCGCGGACGCCGAAGCAGCAGGCAGCCCGTCACGGCGACCACGACCAGCGTCGCCGCTCCCACGGGCTCCCCCAGGAAGTCCGTCACCAGGGCGACGTACCGCCATGGCGGCCCCACCTCGTCCAGCGCCGCCGAGATCCGCGCGTCCACCCTGCCGGGCTCGCCGGCGTCGGCATACCGGACCCCGAGCACGACGACCACCAGCGCGGCGAGGACCGCGATCAGCCCGAGCCACGCGCGCAGCGCTGGGGGCAGCACCGCGGGCACCGGCCGACCGGTCACCCGCCCAACACCGCGTCCGGTCGACCTTCGCTGCACCTTCCGCTCCCCCCGGGGCCGTTGACGCCGTATCACCCGACGCTACCGCGATGCCGCGCTCCCGAGAGGCTCGACGAAGCGTTGAGCGCCCCTCACGTACGTGAAGTCGACCAGGCCTCCCGGTTCCCCGCTACAGCCAGTCCCTCCGCTTGAACACGAAGTACAGACTCACGCACACCACGCCCATCAGCAGAATCGCGAACGGATACCCGAACGCCCACCCCAACTCCGGCATGTTCTCGAAGTTCATGCCGTAGATCGTCCCCACCAGCGTGGGTGCGAACAGGATGGCCGCCCACGACGAGATCTTCTTGATCTCCTCGTTCTGTTCGAAGCCGGCCTCCGCCAGGGCGCGCATCTCGGCGTTCTGTTGTTGGTTCACCAGCGTCGCGTTGACGGTGAGGATGTCCTGCAGGGCCTGCCGGAACCCGTCCACACGCTCCGTGGTGTGCAGCACGTGGTCGGCCACGTCGCGCAGGTAGCGGCGCAGCTCCGCGTCGATCGCGTACTTCTCGAAGCCGGCGGTGAGGCTCTCCAGCATGGTGTTGAGGGGGCGGGTCGCGCGCTGGAACTCCACCACCTCGCGGGAGAGTTCGTAGATGCGGCGGGATACCCGGGGATCGCCGCCGAAGACCTCGGTCTCGATCTCGTCGATGTCGTTCTGGACGCCGGCGACGACGGGTGCGTAGCCGTCGACGACCGCGTCGAGGATGGCGTAGAGCACGGCTTCGGGGCCGCGCTTGAGGAGTTCGGGGGTGTCCTCCATGCGGCGGCGCACTGCTGAGACGTCGGGGGCGCCACCGTGCCGGACGGTGATCACGAAGTCGCGGCCGACGAAGACGTGCAGCTCGCCGAAGTCGACCTCTTCGGGGTCGTCCAGATAGCGCGCGGCACGCAGTACGACGAAGAGGGTGCCGCCGTAGCGCTCCAGTTTGGGGCGCTGATGGGCCTCCAGGGCGTCCTCGACGGCGAGCGGGTGGAGGTCGAACTCCGAGGCGAGGGTGACCAGTTCGGACGGAGTGGGGCGGTGCAGCCCGATCCAGGCCAGGGTGTCGGCGGTGGCGCGCTGCTGCCGGAAGGCGTCGGCGAGGGTGTCGTGGGTGCTGACACGGTGTCCGTCCCGATACAGGGCGGCGCTGATGATGCTGCTGTTGTTGTTCTCGGTCGACGGCTCGGGGATCTCGGCGCCGTCGGTGGACTCGGCGGGCGGGGGCGCGGCGGCCCCCTTCTTCTTCGCGGGTTTGCGCAGGCCGCGCAGGCCGCGTGGCCGGCGACCGGGAGGTTCAGTGCTCACGACAGAACCGACCTCCGTCACAAGGGGGGATGAACGGGCACACAGAATCTCGACGCAGGATATCTGCCGAGGATGTCAGCACAGGTCAGGGGGCATGGTGCAGGATGGAACGGGCGCGGCGCGGTGTGTGTCGCGTCCATCAGGCTTTGTATGTTTATCTCTAGAATTGTGCGATGCAGATACCGCAGATAGCCAGCGCTCCTCTGAGTGAGGTGATTCGGTGAACGGCCCCGATGCCACCGACGAGCAGTGGGAAGGGCTCGCCGAGGTCGTCCCGCTCCGCAGCAGCAGTAAATGGCCTTCCTGGCCCGACCACCGCGCTCTCCCCGAGGACGAGCCGGCGGAGGAGATGCGGCGGTTCATCGTCATCCGCGTCCAGACCTTCGCGGACGCCCGTGAGGTCGCCGAGTACTTGATGGCGCAGATCCCGGTCCTGCTGGACCTCAGCAGCGCGGACACCGATGTCGCCAAGCGCATCCTGGACTTCTCCAGCGGCGTCGTCTTCGGGCTCGGCAGCGGGATGCACCGGGTGGACACCAATGTCTTCCTGCTGGCCCCGGTGGGCACGGAGGTCGACGAGGCCGCTACGGGGGCCGTCCCCCGTTCGTAGGAAGAGCTGTCGGGCGTAACGGTTCTCCGGCCGGGCTGCTGCATAGCGTCCACGCATGAATACCGACAGTGTGCGGCCGGCCGTCACCGAGTTACGGCTGTCCGCCTTCAAGACGCATCGCGGCGTCACCCTGCCGCTCGGTCCGCTGACGCTGCTGAGCGGCGAGAGCGGAAGCGGCAAGTCCAGTGTGCTGCAGGCGTACGAGATGCTCGCCCGGCTCGGTAGCGGGGAGCCGCTCGCACGTGCCGTACAGGAGGTGGTGGGCGGCCCGTCGGCCTGTGTGCCGGCGGGGGCGCGCCCCGACGGACAGGGGCGGCGCGGGTTCCGCATCGGCTGCACGGTCGACGGCCCGGCCGGTCCGGTCAGCCTCGATCTCGCCGTACAGGCCGAGCCCGAACTGCGCATCGTCGGCGAGCGGTTGACCGGCGGCGGTGAGACGCTGCTGTCCACCGCGCTCACCGACCCCACCCGCCCCGCCGTCCAGGCGGCCTGGCACACCGCGGGCGCGACCCCCGTGACCCGCGCGCCGCTGCCCGACGACCGGCTGGGCACGTCGCTGCTGCCGCTGCGCGTAGCGGGGAAGACGGAAGGCCAGCGGCTGGTCCTGGCCGCGGCCGAACAGGTCGTGGTGGCGCTCCGGTCGGCGTTCGTGTGCGATCCGCGACCGGAGGCCATGCGGGGGGCGGGGGTGGGCGAGACGAGCGGGGGCGGCGATTCCGGTGGACGGGGTCCGGACGGCGCCGCGGGGCGGGGAAGCGGGGCCCGGGGCGGCCGGGCGGGGAGCGCGGGAGGGTGTGCGACCAAAGCCGGCGGGGGCACACGGGGGCGCAGGGGGAACGGAGGGGGCGGCGAGGCCGGTGGCTGGGGCCGGGACGCGGAGGAGGAGCGTGACGAGGGACGGTTGCGGTCGTCCTGCGACAACCTGCCTGCGGTCTTGGAGCGTACGAGCCGCGAGTGCGCGCGGCGGCATGCGGTGCTGGTCGCGGCCGTGAGGGAGGCCTGTACGGGGCCCGTCGACGGGTTGCGTGCCGTGCCGCGCCAGGAGGGCGCCGCGATGGAGGTGGCGCCCGCCGCCCCGTCGGTGCCCGGCCGAGGTGGACCGGCGGCCGTTCGGCACAAGGAGCAGGAGGCATGGGCACCGGGCGTACGGGCCGTCCTTGACCGCGGTGCCCTGGGGGAGATGCCCGTCGAGCAGCTCGGTGACGGGGAGCTGCGTTTTCTGGCGCTGGCGCTGGTACTGCTCACCGGGCCGGGGGTGCTGGCGATGGACCCGGCCGGGGAGGTCCCGTCGGCCCAGCAGCAGATGACGGTGATGGCGGACGGCATGGACCGCTGCATGGACCGCAGGCAGGCCCGCGAGCTGGTGTCGTTGGCCGTCCGCATGGCGGATCGGGGGCATGTCCGGTTGCTGGGGACGGTACGGGATCCGTCGGTCGCCGAGGGGCTGCCCGGTGTCCAGGTGCTACACCTAGGGGCATGAGCGAGGATCTTCATGCGCTGCAGCGACGGCTGGCCGAATTCGCGGCCGCCCGGGACTGGCAGCAGTACCACACCCCCAAGAACCTGGCCGCGGCGCTGAGCGTCGAGGCGGCGGAACTCGTCGAGATCTTCCAGTGGTTGACGCCGGAGGAGTCGGCGAAGGTGATGTCCGATCCGCGGGCGGCCGGCCGGGTCGAGGACGAGGTCGCGGACGTGCTGGCGTATCTGCTGCAGTTCTGCGAGGCGCTGGGGATCGACGCCCTGGCGGCGCTCGCCGCGAAGATCGAGCGCAACGAGTCGCGGTTCCCCGCGGTCCGCAGGGCGCGGCCGGACCGGCCGCGGGAGGGCGAGGAGTAGGGAGCGGAGTCGTCGCGGCGGAGTAGGGGGCGCCGGTCGGAGCCGGGTCGGAGCCGGGCCGGAGCCGGGCCGGGGCGGGGGTGGGAGCGGCATCCGTTCCCACCCCCGCCTTTTCACCCCGGCGGGCTCCGGGCTCGTTCGGTCCGTACCGGCGCGGCGATTCAGGCCGTTCGGGTGTTTTACGTGACTTATGTCCGTCGTGTGAGAGGTGGGAGTGCTGTGGCGGGAGGGGAGGGCGGAGAGTCCGTACCCGCCAGTCGTCACTCTCCGGAGTGATTGATCTCTCCACAGCGCCTTGGTTGTCCACAGATTTGCGAATTCCCCTGGCTTTTTTGGGCGTTCACCCTCACTCTGGGTAGTGGAAGAAGTGCAGGGTGCAAGCGAATGAAGCGGGAAGGAGGGGAACGGATGGATGCGGTGCGGATCATCGCGGCCGGTCGACGCGGTCTGGCGGAGGCGACGACGGTCCAGGACGTGATCGTCGAGGCGTGGCAGGCGCAAGCTTTGGCGGAGGCGATAGGAAGCCATCTCGCGATATTCGGGCCGCACGAAGTGCGGTCCAGGGCTCAGAGTCTGGGCGACGCGGGCGGGCGGTTCAGCGGGGGACTGCTGTGCCCGGCATCGGTCACCGGCGGCTTGCGAGCGGCTCAACTGACCGAGGTGCGCGACGTCAGAGCCGCCTTGACGAGCCTGAGTCGGCTCTTGCGAGAGGTGTGCGAGGCGCTGGTGGGAGTGGTGTTGCTCGCAGACGAGGAGGGAGCGTACTGGACCTGCGTCGAGGCGATGGACACGGTCGACGAAGCGAGGGATCGCGTCGCCGGAATCCTGGAGAAGCTGGAGGTGCGCGACCGGAACCCGGCCTGAGCGGGGATCGGACAAGACAGGAATGCTCACGCCCAACACGTCGACGGTGCGACGTCACGCCCGCCGACAGGTGACGGCAGGCCCACCGCCGTGCTTACCGTCCTCACTGCCACTGCCACTGCCACTGCCACTGCCACTGCCACTGCCACTGCGCGGCTGCTTGCGCTTCCGTCTCATCTGCCACTGATGCCAGTGATCGCCGCCTTCGCGCCCTCGCAGCCGCCCTACGTACTGGGGGCCGGCCCCCAACGTGCCGCGCGCCATGCCATGTCGCGCCACCCCGCGTCGACGGCCGCCGCGCCGCCCACGCCATCACCGTGACAGAGGCTGACCCGAATTCACCCGGGCCCTGACCAGCTCTGACCCGAACTGACGTCGCGACTTGATGCCTCGACACACCTAACGGTTGGTTTGCCGTTCGGTGTGCAGGATGGAGGTATGGACCTACGAATCTTCACCGAGCCCCAGCAGGGGGCTTCCTACGACACCCTTCTGACGGTCGCCAAGGCCACGGAGGATCTCGGCTTCGACGCGTTCTTCCGATCCGACCACTACCTGAGCATGGGCAACGTCGACGGGCTGCCCGGCCCGACGGACGCCTGGATCACACTGGCCGGCCTCGCCCGTGAGACCCGACGCATCCGGCTCGGCACGCTCATGACGGCCGGCACCTTCCGGTTGCCGGGCGTCCTGGCCATCCAGGTCGCACAGGTCGACCAGATGTCCGGCGGGCGGGTCGAACTCGGCCTCGGCGCGGGCTGGTTCGAGGAGGAGCACAAGGCGTACGGCATCCCCTTCCCCAGGGAGAAGTTCGCGCGAATGGAGGAACAGCTGGAAGTCATCACCGGGCTGTGGGCCACAGGCGCAGGGAGGGAGTTCAACTACCACGGGGCCTACTACCAGCTGGAGAATTCGCCCGCGCTGCCCAAGCCCGCTCAGGGCAAGGTGCCGGTGCTGATCGGTGGACACGGTAAGACGCGCACCCCGCGCCTTGCGGCGCAGTTCGCCGATGAGTTCAACATTCCCTTCGCCTCGCTCAAGGACACCGAAGCCCAGTTCGGACGGGTGCGGGCGGCCGCCGAAGCCGCCGGGCGGAAAGGGGATGAGCTGGTGTACTCCAACGCCCTCGTCGCCTGTGTCGGCAAGGACGACGCCGAGGTGGCACGCCGCGCCGCCGCCATCGGGCGGAACGTGGACGAACTGAAGGCCAACGGCCTGGCGGGCTCACCCGCCGAGGTCGTCGACAAGATCGGGCGCTATGCCGCCGTCGGTGCCTCCCGCGTCTACCTGCAGATCCTGGACCTCGATGATCTCGACCACCTCGAGCTGATCTCGGAGCAGGTCCAGTCGCAGGTGAGGTGAGATGAGATGAAGTGAAGTGAGGTGAGCCGAGGTGAGGTGAGGTGAGGCGTGTCGGGCCAGGGCTGGTGAGGCCGGCCGGGCCGGGCCAGCCGGGGCCGGGGCGGTGGGCGGTGCTGTGGGAAAACCGGTGGGGAAACGGGAGGGATTGCGGCAATACTCGGACGTGTGTTCCTGACGATAACCACCACCGGCAGCGCCGACCGTCCCGCGACCGACCTCGGGTTTCTGCTGCACAAGCATCCGGACAGGTCGCAGCAGTTCTCGACGTCGCACGGCACCGCACACGTCCTCTACCCGGAGGCGGATGCGGAACGGTGCACGGCCGCGCTGGTGTTGGAGGTCGATCCCATCGCCCTGGTCCGACGGGGCCGGGGGAAGGGCCGCGGCGGCGCTCCGGACTCGGCGCTCGGGCAGTACGTGAACGACCGACCGTACGCGGCCTCCTCGTTGCTGGCGGTGGCGCTGCGAAGCGTCTTCGCGAGCGCGATGAAGGGACAGTGCACGGCGCGGCCCGAGCTGGTGGCGCGGGCCATGCCGTTGCGCGTCGAGGTGCCGGTGCTGCCCGCCCGGGGCGGTGCGGAGCTGGTGCGCAAGCTGTTCCGGCCGCTGGGCTGGACGGTGCTGGCCGAGCCGGTGCCGTTGGACGAGACGTTCCCGGAGTGGGGTGACTCCCGCTACGTCCGGCTCGTCCTGGAGGGCGAGCGGACGGTCGCCGAGGCGCTGCGGCATCTGTATGTGCTGCTGCCGGTGCTGGACGACGCCAAGCACTACTGGGTCGCGCCGGACGAGGTCGACAAGCTGCTGCGGGCCGGCGAGGGCTGGCTGGAGGACCACCCGGAGCAGCGGGTGATCGTCGGACGCTATCTCGCCCGGCGCTGGTCGCTGACGCGCCAGGCCATGGAGCGGCTGGAGCTGGAGCGGCTGGCCGAGTCGGACGGGGTGGCGGCCGAGGACATGGACAACGCGGTGGACGAGGAGGCGGATACCGAGGAGAAGCCGGTGCCGCTCGCCCTCCAGCGGCGGGAGGCGATCCTCGCCGTGCTGCGCGGGGATCAGGCGGCACGGGTGCTCGATCTGGGCTGCGGACAGGGCCAGTTGATCGGTGCGCTGCTCAAGGAAGGGCAGTTCACCGAGGTCGTCGGCGTGGACGTGTCGATGCGGGCGCTGCACGAGGCGCGCCGCCGGCTGCGGCTGGACCGGATGTCCGAGCGGCAGGCCGGGCGCGTGCGGCTCGTACAGGGGTCGCTGGCCTACACGGACAGCAGGCTGAAGGGGTACGACGCGGCGGTGCTGAGCGAGGTCGTCGAGCATGTCGATCCCGCGCGACTGCCGGCCCTGGAGTACGCCGTGTTCGGGTCGGCCAGGCCGCGGACGGTGGTCGTGACGACGCCGAACGTCGAGTACAACGTGCGCTGGGAGTCGCTGCCGGCCGGTCATGTGCGGCACGCGGACCATCGCTTCGAGTGGACCCGCGAGGAGTTCCGGCAGTGGGCGCAGGGGGTTGCCGCGCGGCACGGCTACGAGGTGGTCTTCGGCCCGGTGGGGCCGGACGACCCGGAGGTGGGCCCGCCCACCCAGCTCGCGCACTTCCGCATCTCCGGCGACGACGCCGATGACGGCAAGGCGGCAGGGGGCAGCGGCGCCCGCAGCAGCGGCGTACGTGGCAGTGGTGCACCTGGCAGTGGTGCACATGGCAGTGGTGCACGGAACGGCGGCGCACGGGACGGTGGCGCGCCGGGGAGCGGTGCGCGTGGTGACGGTGGTTCGGTGAGTGGGAAGGAGGTCGCGGCATGACGGACGCGGATCGTACGGAGAACCAGGACGGGAAGGCGCACGGGCACGGTGACAGCCGGGAGGCGGTGCGGCGCACGCTCGGCGTGCCCGACCTCTCGCTGGTGGTGCTGATCGGGGCCACCGGCTCCGGTAAGTCCACCTTCGCCGCCCGGCACTTCAAGCCGACCGAGGTGATCTCCTCGGACTTCTGCCGGGGGCTGGTCAGCGACGACGAGAACGACCAGAGCGCGAGCGGCGACGCGTTCGACGTACTGCACTTCGTCGCGGGCAAGCGGCTGGCGGCCGGGCGGCTGACGGTCGTCGACGCCACCAATGTGCAGTCCGAGGCGAGGGCGCAGCTGGTGCGGCTGGCCCGGGAGCACGATGTGCTGCCGGTGGCGATCGTGCTGGACGTGCCCGAGCAGGTCTGCGCCGAGCGCAACGCGGCGCGCGCCGACCGGGCCGGGCTGCCGCGCCGTGTCATCCAGCGCCACCAGCGCGAACTGCGCCGCTCCCTGCGGCACTTGGAGCGTGAGGGCTTCCGCAAGGTGCACGTCCTGCGCGGCCAGGCGGAGGTGGAGTCCGCCGAGGTCGTCCTGGAGCGGCGGTTCAACGATCTGCGCCATCTGACCGGCCCGTTCGACATCGTCGGCGACATCCACGGGTGCCGTTCCGAACTGGAGACGCTGCTCGGCCGGCTCGGCTATGCGCTGGTGCGCGACGAGCTCGGCAGGGCCGTGGACGCGGCGCACCCGCAGGGCCGGACGGCCGTCTTCGTCGGCGACCTCGTCGACCGCGGACCGGACAGCCCCGGAGTGCTGCGCCTGGTGATGGGCATGGTCGGGGCCGGGCACGCGCTGTGCGTGTCCGGCAACCACGAGAACAAGCTCGGCCGCTACCTCAAGGGCCGCAAGGTCCAGCACACCCACGGGCTCGCCGAGACCGTCGCGCAGCTGGGGGAGGAGGACGACGCCTTCCGCGCCGAGGCCGGGGCGTTCGTCCACGGCCTGGTCAGCCACTACGTCCTGGACGGCGGCGGGCTGGTGGTGTGCCACGCCGGGCTGCCGGAGAAGTACCACGGCCGGACGTCGGGCCGGGTGCGGTCCTTCGCGATGTACGGCGACACGACCGGCGAGACCGACGAGTTCGGCCTGCCGGTGCGCTACCCGTGGGCCGAGGACTACCGAGGCCGCGCCGCCGTCGTCTACGGCCACACGCCCACCCCGCGGGCCACCTGGCTCAACAACACCATCTGCCTGGACACCGGCTGTGTCTTCGGCGGCGCGATGACCGCGCTGCGCTGGCCGGAGCGTGAGCTGGTGGACGTCCCGGCGGAGCGGGTCTGGTACGAGCCCGCGAAGCCGCTCGCCACGGAGGCGCCGGGCGGGGCGGACGGCCGTCCCCTCGACCTGGAGGACGTGGCCGGCCGGCGGATCGTGGAGACCCGTCACATGGGCCGGCTCGCGGTCAGGGAGGAGAACGCCGCGGCCGCGCTGGAGGTCATGAGCCGCTTCGCCGTCGACCCGCGGCTGCTGCCGTACCTCCCGCCGACGATGGCGCCCTGCGCGACCTCGACGGGGCAGACCCGTGAGGGAGCCGGTGACGAGGGCTTCCTGGAGCACCCGGTGGAGGCGTTCGCCGGATACCGGGCGGACGGCGTACGGGAAGTGGTGTGCGAGGAGAAGCACATGGGATCGCGCGCGGTGGTCCTGGTGTGCCGTGACGAGTCGGTGGCCGGCGAGCTCCCCCATAGCCCTAAAGGCATGGGAGGTACCCCCATCGGCGTTCCGAAGGGCGTGTCGGGCGCCCTGTACACGCGCACCGGCCGGCCGTTCTTCGACGACCCGGAGACGACCGAGCGGATCCTGCGGCGGATCGGGGCGTGCGTCGAGGAGGCCGGCCTCTGGGCGGAGCTGGAGACGGACTGGCTGCTGCTGGACGCGGAGTTGATGCCGTGGTCCCTGAAGGCGACGGGCCTGCTGCGCAAGCAGTACGCCGCGGTCGGCGCGGCGTCCGGCGCGGCCTTCCCGAGCGTGCTCGGCGCGCTGGAGGCGGCCGCCGCCCGCGGTGTCGAGGTGGGGCCGCTGCTCGACCGGCAGCGCGACCGGGCGGCGGACGCCGCGGCGTTCACCGAGGCGTACCGGCGCTATTGCTGGCGCGTCGGAGCGGTGGAAGGGACAGCGGAGGGGACGGCGCAAGGCGCAGCGGAGGGGGCGGCGGCCGGGGCGGATGCGGCGGGCGGCGGCACGGAGGCGGCCGCGGCCGATCCGTCCGGCGGGCTCGGCGATCTGGAGGGTGTCCGGCTCGCGCCGTTCCAGATCCTCGCCGTGCAGGGGCGCAGCCTCGCGGGGCTAGCGCACACCGAGCAGCTGGCGCTGATCGACCGGATCGTCGCGGCCGAGGACGCGGTGGCCTCCCGCGGCGGTGCCGCGCCACGGGACGGTGCGGGGGGCCGTCCGGGGCTGCTCGCCACGACCCGGCGCATCCTCGTCGACACCGAGGACGAGGCGTCGATCGCGGCCGGTGTCCGGTGGTGGCTGGATCTGACCGCGGACGGCGGTGAGGGCATGGTGGTCAAGCCGGTGCAGGCGCTGGTAAGGACGGCGGACGGGCGGCTGGTCCAGCCGGGCGTCAAGTGCCGTGGCCGCGAGTACCTGCGGATCATCTACGGTCCGGAGTACACCCGCCCGGAGAACCTCAGGCGTCTGCGCGTACGCCATCTGGGGCACAAGCGTTCGCTGGCCCTGCGGGAGTACGCGCTCGGCCTGGAGGCGCTCGAACGACTGGCGGAGGGCGAACCGCTGTGGCGGGTGCATGAGGCGGTCTTCGCGGTGCTGGCGCTGGAGTCGGAGCCGGTGGACCCGAGGCTGTAGGCCGGCCGCGGCGGGGGAGGGGTGGTTGCCGCTCCTCCCTCCGCCTCCTCCGTCATGCCGCCCGTGCCGCCCGTCGCGGCGTCGGCTCTCGCGATGGTCGCCCGGCGGGTCGGTACGGCGCTCGGCGTGACCGTGGCGAGCGCTGTGAGGGGTGGTCAGCAGAGCCCGGGTATCGGGGGGTTGCGGGGCTGCCGGCTCACCTTCGCGGTGACCTCGGCGGCCGCGGTCGTGGCAGCGCCGACCCTGCGGTGGTCCGACCTGGTGATCTACGACGGTCCGCCCGGTGCCCCGGGCCCGCCCAGTGCTTCGACCCCGGGGCGCGGGGCGGCCCCGCCACCGCTCCGCCGCCCCGGACCCGACCGAGCCGAGATCGTCCGACTCCCTTCCCCGGGCACCGGAAGCGGCCAAGATGGGTGGATGGGATTCCATGTTGACTCCGAGGCCGGGCTGCTGCGCCGGGTCATCCTGCACCGACCCGACCTGGAGCTGAAGCGGCTCACACCGTCCAACAAGGACACCTTGCTCTTCGACGACGTGCTGTGGGTGCGCCGGGCGCGGGCCGAGCACGACGGGTTCGCGGATGTGCTCCGCGACCGGGGTGTGGAGGTGCACCTCTTCGGGGACCTGCTGGCCGAGAGCCTGCAGATCCCCGAGGCCCGGACGCTGGTCCTGGACCGGGTCTTCGACGAGAAGGAGTACGGGCCGCTGGCCACCGACCATCTGCGTGCCGCCTTCGACGAGCTGCCGGTGCCGGAACTCGTCGAGGCGCTGGTCGGCGGCATGACCAAGCGCGAGTTCCTCGAACGCCACCCGGAGCCGACCTCGGTCCGCTTCCATGTGATGGATCTGGACGACTTCCTGCTGGGGCCGCTGCCCAACCACCTCTTCACCCGCGACACCTCCGCGTGGATCTACGACGGGGTGTCGATCAACTCGATGCGCTGGCCGGCCCGGCAGCGCGAGACCGTGCACTACGAGGCGATCTACCGCCACCATCCGCTCTTCCGCGACGAAAACTTCCACGTCTGGTCGGAGGGGCAGGCGGACTTCCCGTCGACGATCGAGGGCGGCGACGTCCTGGTGCTGGGCAGCGGCGCGGTGCTGATCGGGATGAGCGAGCGGACCACCCCGCAGGCGGTCGAGCTGCTCGCGCGCGGGCTGTTCGCGGCCGGTTCCGCGCGCACGATCGTGGCGCTCGACATGCCCAAGCGCCGCGCGTTCATGCACCTCGACACCGTCATGACCATGATCGACGGGGATACCTTCACCCAGTACGAGGGGCTCGGCATGCTCCGCTCGTACACCATCGAGCCGGGCTCGGGCGACCAGGACCTGAAGGTCACCGACCATCCGCCGGAGCATATGCACCGCGCCATAGCGGCCTCGCTGGGCCTGTCGGACATCCGGGTGCTGACCGCGACCCAGGACGTGCACTCCGCGGAGCGCGAGCAGTGGGACGACGGGTGCAATGTGCTGGCGGTCGAGCCGGGGGTGGTCGTGGCGTACGAGCGGAACGTCACCACGAACACGTTTCTGCGCAAGCGCGGCATCGAGGTGATCACGATCCCGGGCAGTGAGCTGGGGCGGGGCCGCGGCGGCCCGCGCTGTATGAGCTGCCCGGTGGCGAGGGACGCGGTGCCCGGGGCAGCCTGAGCGTGGCACCCGCCGACGCGACCGGCCGCGCGTCCGGAGGGAACGCCGGGCGCTCCGTATATAGATACGGTTGTTCGTATACACTTCCAGGGTGTGGGGCCGTGTGCCCCTCCCGTCGTGCGACCGTACGCCTTCCGTACGCACCCCCGTCCCACCGCCGCGAACCAGGAGCCCACCCATGGCGATAGATCTCAGGGGCCGCCACTTCCTCAAGGAGCTGGACTTCAGCGCCGAGGAGTTCCGCCGACTGATCGACCTGGCGGCCGAGCTCAAAGCGGCCAAGCGCGCCGGCACCGAGGTCCCCCGCCTCCAGGGCAGGAACATCGCCCTGATCTTCGAGAAGACCTCGACCAGGACCCGCTGCTCCTTCGAGGTCGCGGCCGCCGACCAGGGTGCCTCGACCACCTACCTCGACCCGTCCGGCTCGCAGATCGGGCACAAGGAGTCGGTCAAGGACACCGCCCGGGTCCTGGGCCGGATGTTCGACGGGATCGAGTTCCGCGGCAGCCGGCAGTCCGACGTCGAGGAGCTGGCCGCCCACGCCGGCGTACCGGTCTTCAACGGGCTGACCGACGACTGGCACCCGACCCAGATGCTCGCCGACGTGCTCACCATGGTCGAGCACGGCGGCGGCCGCCCCCTGGAGGAGACCGCCTTCGCCTACCTCGGCGACGCCCGCAACAACATGGGCAACTCCTACCTCGTCACCGGAGCCCTGCTCGGCATGGACGTGCGGATCGTGGCCCCGCGGCAGCTGTGGCCCGAGCAGTCGGTGATCGACCGGGCGCAGGCGCTCGCCGAGGGCAGCGGTGCCCGGATCACGCTCACCGAGGACGTCGCCGAGGGCGTGCGCGGCGCGGACTTCGTCGCCACCGACGTCTGGGTCTCCATGGGCGAGCCCAAGGAGGTGTGGGGCGAGCGGATCGCGCTGCTGGCCCCGTACGCGGTCACGATGGACGTGCTGCGCGCCACCGGCAAGCCGGACGTGAAGTTCCTGCACTGCCTGCCCGCCTACCACGACCTCGGTACGGCGGTCGGCCGGGAGATCCAGGCCCGGTACGGCCTTACGTCGCTGGAGGTCACCGACGAGGTCTTCGAGTCCGCGCACTCCGTCGTCTTCGACGAGGCGGAGAACCGGATGCACACCATCAAGGCGGTGCTGGTGGCGACGCTGGCCCGCTGAGCGGCGGCGGTATCCGCCGTGTGCGGTGGCATCGCATGAAAGATCACGTTGCATAGGCATACGTCCGAATGGGCGATCATGCGGATGGAGCGGCTACCATCGAGCCGCTCGCGGGGTTCGGACCCACCGGTCCGGACCCCGCTCCTGTGTGCGGCCCACCCCGCCGCGCGCACCGCACCACCAGAAAGAGAACCACCCGCATGCGCCCGCCCGTCTCCCGCCACCGTCTCCAGGAGGCGCTGCGCGCCGCACCCGGCGCGCCAGGTCCGTCCGGACCGCGCATCAAGTCCCCCGACGTCCTCGTCGCCGAATCGGGCGCGGACCTCGAAGGCAACGGCCTCAAGCGCAGCATGGGGCTCTTCCAGCTGGTGTGCTTCGGCATCGGCGCCATCGTCGGCACCGGCATCTTCGTCGGCCTGTCCGACACCGTCGCCGAGGCCGGCCCCGCGGTCCTGGTCTCCTTTGTGCTGGCGGCCGTCACCTGCGTGTTCACCGCCTTCTCGTTCGCGGAGCTGGGCGGTGCGATACCGGTGTCCGGCAGCTCGTACTCCTACGCCTACGCCACCCTCGGCGAGCGCACCGCCTTCCTCGTCGGCTGGTGCCTGCTGCTCGAATACGGCGTCTCGGTCTCGGCGGTCGCCGTCGGCTGGGGCCAGTACCTCAACGAGCTGCTGGGCAGCCTGATCGGCTGGCAGCTGCCGGCCGCGCTCGCCAACCCGCCCGGCGACGGCGGCATCGTCAACATCCCGGCCGTCGTCGTGATCCTGCTCGCCGCCCTGCTTCTCGTCCGCGGCATCCGGGAGAGCGCCCGGGCGACCGCCGCGATGGCCGTGCTGAAGCTCGCGATCCTGGTGCTGTTCTGCGCGATCGGCTTCAGCGCCTTCCGGGCCGGCCACCTCTCGCCGTTCGCGCCCGAAGGCATCGCGGGCATCACCTCCGGTGCCTCCCTCGCGTTCTTCTCCTACATCGGCTTCGACGCGATCACCACGGCCGGCGAAGAGGTGAAGAACCCGCGCCGCAACATCCCCGTCGCGATCATGGTCTGCATCGGTGTGGTCACCGTGCTCTACTGCCTGGTCGCGCTCGCCGCCATCGGTGCGCTCTCCTCCGACCAGGTCGCGGGCCGGCCCGCCGCGCTGTCGCTGATCGTCAACCGGGTCACCGACTCGGCGCTCGGCGGCGGGGTGATCGCCTTCGGCGCGGTCGTCGCCATCGCCTCCGTCGTCCTCGCCGTGATGTACGGCCAGACCCGCATCCTGATGTCGATGTCCCGGGACGGCCTGATCCCGCGGGTCTTCGAGCGGGTCTCGCCCCGTACGTCCACCCCCGTCGCCAACACCTGGATCGTAGCGGCCGTCTTCGCCGTGCCGGCGGCGGTCGTCCCGTTGGACGTGGTGATGAACCTGACCACCATCGGGACGCTGGCGGTCATGGCGGCGGTGAACCTCAGTGTGATGGTGCTCCGCCGCACCCGCTCCGATCTGCCGCGCCGCTTCCGCGTCCCGCTCTTCCCGGCCAGCCCGCTGCTGGGCATCGCCTTCTGCCTCTACCTGATGTACGGGACCGGCCCGGCGACCTGGCTGCAGTTCGCCGGCTTCCTGGTGGTCGGCGCGCTGGTCTACGCGCTCTACGGGCGGCGCCACTCCAGGCTCGCGGCGGCCGCGCAGCCGACCGGTGAACCGGCCGTCAGCGGCTCCGGCGCCGCTGCCGCAGCTCGGGAAGGGTGAACCAGACGGCCTTGCCCCGCGGCGTCGGGCGGCAGCCGGACGCGGAGCTGAGGGACCGGACCAGCAGCAGACCACGGCCGCGGGCACAGGCCGGGGCGGCGCTGCCGTCGCCCGGGGGAGGGGGAGCGGACGGAGCCGGGGGAGGCGCCCCGAGCCCGTCGAGGTGCCTGCCGTCCCCGTCGTGCACCTCCACCCGGCAGCCCCCGGCCCCCAGCTCCACCACCAGCTCGACGGGGTCGGCGCCGCGGGTGTGCTTGAGGGCGTTGGCGACCAGCTCGGCGGCCAGCAGCTGAGCGGTGGTCCGGTCGGCCGTGGCCTGCAGGTCCTGCATGGCGCATCGGACCATCGCCCGCGCGATGGGGACCGCGGTCGCGCCCCGCGGCAGGGCGATATGCCAGGTCGTGGGGGTGGGCGGTGCCAACATGAGCGGTACGTTCCGTTCGCGGAAGGCCGGATCGAATACCTGGGACCGGATCGGGTGCCGAAGGCCCGCGCCGGGTGGCCGCGGCCCGCGCCCGGGTGCCTGCCGGCCGGATCCGATACGTCCACCGTAGGAAGCGCGGGCAAGCCCGGGGCAGAGGCGAGCGGCCGGAGTCGGCGGGACCTATGGCCCATGGCGGACGGGACCTTCGGCCGGTCCATGGCCGAGAAACGGCGTATCGCGCCATCGTGACGACAGTCACAAAGCGGTGATAACTTCGAAGGGCATCCGGAAGAGCATCCACCGGCCGACCCGCCAAAGGGGGCAGGCAGTCCGATGAGCCCGTTCACAGGATCCGCCCGCAGCACAGACTCCTGGCAGCACATCCGCGTGACCAGGAAGGACGGGATCGCCACGGTCACCCTGGCGCGCCCGGAGAAGCTCAACGCACTCACCTTCGAGGCCTACGCCGACCTCCGCGACCTGCTGACGGAGCTGTCCAGGGAGCGCTCCGTACGCGCCCTGGTGCTCGCCGGGGAAGGCCGCGGATTCTGCTCCGGCGGTGACGTCGAGGAGATCATCGGCGCCACCCTGGGCATGGACACCGCACAGCTGCTGGACTTCAACCGGATGACCGGCCAGGTCGTACGGGCGCTGCGGGAGTGCCCGTTCCCGGTGATCGCGGCCGTGCACGGCGTCGCGGCCGGCGCCGGCGCGGTGCTGGCGCTGGCCGCGGACTTCCGCGTCGCCGACCCCTCGGCCCGCTTCGCCTTCCTCTTCACCCGGGTCGGACTGTCCGGCGGCGACATGGGCGCGGCCTATCTGCTGCCCCGCGTCATCGGGCTGGGCCACGCCACCCGGCTGCTGATGCTCGGCGACGCCGTACGCGCGCCCGAGGCCGAACGGCTCGGCCTGATCAGCGAGTTGGCGGAGGAGGGCCACGCCGACCAGGCGGCCGCCGCGCTCGCCCGCCGGCTCGCCGAGGGGCCCGCGCTGGCGCACGCCCAGACCAAGGCGCTGCTCACCGCCGAGCTCGATCTGCCGCTGGCCGCCGCGGTGGAGATGGACGCCGCCACCCAGGCGCTGCTGATGAACAGCGCCGACTACGCCGAGTTCCACGCCGCCTTCATGGAGAAGCGGGCGCCCAAGTGGCAGGGGAAGTAGCCGTGCGGGTCGCCGTCATCGGCGGCGGACCGGGCGGGCTGTACTCGGCGGCGCTCCTCAAACGGCTCGATCCCCGCCGCGAGATCACCGTATGGGAGCGCAACGCCCCCGACGACACGTTCGGCTTCGGCGTCGTGCTCTCCGACGAGACCCTCGGCGGCATCGAGCACGCCGACCCGGAGGTCTACCGCGCACTCCAGGCGGAGTTCGTACGCTGGGACGACATCGACATCGTGCACCGGGGCCGCACCCTCACCTCGGGCGGACACGGCTTCGCGGCGCTCGGACGGCGCCGGCTGCTGGCCGTACTGCACCGGCGCTGCCGCGACCTCGGCATCGACCTGCGCTTTCGCACCGAGGCGCCGCCCGCCGCCGAGCTGGCCCGCGCCCACGACCTGGTGATCGCCGCGGACGGGGTGCACAGCGCGACCCGCACCGCGCACGCCGACGCCTTCCGGCCGCGGCTGACCACCCACCGCTGCCGCTACATCTGGCTCGCCGCCGACTTCGCCTTCGACGCCTTCCGCTTCGAGATCGCCGAGACCGAGCACGGTGTGGCCCAGCTGCACGCCTACCCCTACGCCCGCCCGCCGGCCGACCTCCCGCCCTCCGGAACGCCGTGCCCGAGCGGCGCCAGCACCGTCATCGTCGAGATGCGCGAGGAGGTCTGGCGGTCGGCCGGACTGGACCGCTGCGATGCGCGCGCATCCGCCGAATGGTGCGCCAAGACCTTCACCGACGCGCTCGGCGGCAGACCGCTGCGCTCCAACAACTCCAGCTGGACCGCCTTTCGCACGGTCGTCAACGACCGCTGGTCACACGGCAATACGGTGCTGCTCGGCGACGCCGCGCACACCGCGCACTTCTCCATCGGCTCCGGCACCAAGCTCGCCGTCGAGGACGCGCTGGCGCTGGCCGCCTGCCTCCAGGAGCAGCCCGACACCGCCGGTGCGCTGGCCGCCTACGAGGCGGAGCGCCGCCCCGTCGTCGCCTCCACCCAGCGCGCCGCCCGCGCCAGCCTGGCCTGGTTCGAGGAGCTGGCCACCTACATCGGCCAGCCGCCCCGCCAGTTCGCCTTCAACCTCCTGACCCGAAGCCGCCGGGTCACCCACGACAACCTGAGGCTGCGCGACCCCGGATTCGTCGCGGCCGTCGAGGGCGAGGCGGACACGCCCGCCGGCACCCCGCCGATGTTCACGCCCTTCCGGCTGCGCTCGCTGACCCTGCGCAACCGCGTGGTCGTCTCGCCGATGGACATGTACTCGGCGCGGGACGGCGTCCCCGGGGACTTCCACCTCGTCCACCTGGGCGCCCGGGCCCTGGGCGGGGCGGGCCTGGTGATGACCGAGATGGTGTGCGTCAGCGAAGAGGGGCGCATCACACCGGGCTGCGCCGGGCTCTACACCCCTCATCAGGCAGCCGCCTGGCGCCGCGTCACCGACTTCGTGCACACCCAGGCGCCCGGCACCGCGATCGGCCTCCAGCTCGGCCACTCGGGCCGCAAGGGCTCCACCAAGCTGATGTGGGACGGCATCGACGAACCCCTCGACGACGGCAACTGGCCTCTCGTGGCGGCATCCCCCCTTCCGTACAAGCCCGGCAGCCAGCGCCCCCACGAGCTGACCGCGGGCGAACTCACCACGATCCGGAGCCAGTTCACCTCCGCCGCGCGCCGCGCCGTCGACTGCGGCTTCGATCTGCTGGAACTGCACTGCGCCCACGGCTATCTGCTGTCCGGATTCCTCTCCCCGCTGACCAATCAACGCACCGACGCCTACGGCGGTTCCCTCTCCCGGCGCCTGCGTTTCCCCCTCGAAGTCTTCGACGCGATCCGCGAACTGTGGCCGGAGGACCGCCCGATGACGGTCCGCATCTCCGCGACCGACTGGGCGGAGGGCGGCACCACCGCCGAGGACGCCGTGGCCATGGCGGCGGCCTTCGCCGAGCACGGTGCCGACGCCATCGACGTCTCCACCGGGCAGGTCGTGGCCGACGAGCGCCCCGACTTCGGCCGCTCGTACCAGACGCCGTTCGCCGACCGCATCCGCAACACCCTGGGGGTGCCGGTCATCGCGGTCGGCGCGATCTCCTCCTGGGACGACGTCAACTCCCTGGTGCTCGCCGGGCGCGCGGACCTGTGCGCGCTGGCCAGGCCCCATCTGTACGACCCGCACTGGACGCTGCACGCCGCCGCGGAGCAGGGGTACACCGGGCCGGGCGCCCCGTGGCCGCCGCCGTACCAGGCGGGCAGCCGTACCCCGCCCACCGGTCGTACCGACGCGCCGAAGCCCCGCCTCACGCTGCGGTGACGGGGAGACACGGGCAGCGGGGCGGGGCCGTCCGTGGAGGACACGGTGGACCTCCGGCGTCCCTACGGCGGCGCCTCAGGGAATCGGCAGGCTGGTGACACGCGCCGCGATCACCGGTTTGCCGTGCTGTTCCACGGCCACGTCGACCGGCATGCGGCCGTCACGGTCCTGCGCCGCGGCCGGCTCCGTGGCGGTCCGCGCCCGTACCCAGCACGGCGCGTCCAGTTCGGCGTACCGCTCGAAGGTGCACTCCATCGCTATCGGCACGGTGACCCCCGGCGTCGCCGCCTGCGCGGCCTGGCGGGCGGCCTCGATCATCAGCATGCCGGGGGCGTGGTCGGCGGGCTGGTCGAAGAGCACCGGATGAGAGGTGTCCACCCGCAGGCGCCACAGGTCGGGGCGGCCGGTGGGCGAGAGCACCACGTCGTGCTCGCGGGCCCGGGCGACCAGCTGCGGGGAGACGGGCGCGGGCAGCGGCAGCCTGCGGGCGTTGGCCGGCGTGAGCTCGCTGTACCTGCCGCGCAGCCGGCGGTAGACCGCCGGGCTGTGGCATGCGTAGTCGAGCGTCGCGGAGGCCAGTTCGGCGCCGTCGCACCGCACCCGGAACTCCTGGCGCGCGCTGAGCAGCCGCTTGCCGCGGCGGACCACCTCATGGTCGGTGACGTGCAGTTCCACCTCCGCCGGCGCGGCGGCCGTGCTCAGCGCCTGCGGCGCGAGGTCGTAGTGGATCCGCTGCCAGGTGATCGGGTGGTCGAGCGGTACGCGGTGGGCGAGATGGCTGAGCAGTATCCCGGCCTGCCGCACGGTCTCGACCAGCAGCAGCGGGTCGTGCAGCCGCTCACGCCCGTCGACCGGTCCGTAGAAGCCGTGTGCGCGCGGCCATCGGGCGCTGACGACCCAGCCGTCGGCGGTGTCCCGTCGCCAGTTGGTCAGGAACACCTCGGGTACCGCCGCACGACGGCCGTACCCCTGCGGTGCGGTGGTACTCAAAGGGGACGTTCGGTTTTCGTCGGCGAACCCGCCTCTGCCGTCGTGGCGCTGATCCGGAGACGACGGCACGAGGATGGCTCTGGCCATAGGTGTCCTCTCTGAAGTGCGGCTCCCGGCGCCCGGAAGGGCCGAGCCGCGCTGGCGGTCCCCGCGGCTCCAAGATACGGACCATGCGGTGGGTTCACCAGTGCTAAGGGGCGCTCCTCGGCCAGGCTCGGAAGGGCGGCGAAACCGGACGGGCGGACGTCAGACGGAGACCCGTGCCGCGCGGCCGTGCGGGTCCAGATGGCTCATCGCGCCCGGCGAGGCGAGACCCGGCAGGGTGTGCTTCCACAGCGCCGTGACCCGCTCGGGGAGATCGGCGCGGTTGGTCGCGGCGCGGGAGAACAACTGCACGCCCATATAGGCGGCGACGAAGAACTCGGCGGCCCGGTCCGGCACCACACCGGGCAGCAACTCCCCTTTGTCCCGGGCCTCGCGGAACATCGTGCTGATGATGTCGGTCCAGGCCTGGTAGGGGACCAGCGGCTCGTCGCTGAACGTCGTCTCGACCGCGATACGGGTGCCCGCCTGCAGCAGCGGGTCGCTGCGCAGCGCCAGCGCCACCCGGTGGGTGAAGTCGATGGCGTCCTGCAACCGGGAGTCGCTGACCTGCGGAAGGAACGGGTCGGCCTGCTCGGTGATGACCGCGCGGGCCAGTGCGCCCTTGGAGGTGAAGTGGAAGTACACGGCTCCTTTGGTGACCCCGGCACGCTGGATGATCTCGGCCATGGTGGCGGCCTGGTACCCCCGGCTGCCGATGACGTGAGCCGCGGCTTCGAGGACCGCGCGCCGGGTGCGCACTGCACGTTCCTGCTTGACCACCGAACAGCCTCCGTATGCTCTCTTGGAGTTGCGCCGAGTGCGACCCGTCGCCTTGGCCGCGCAGTCTCTTTCGGCATCATAAAGAAGCCAACCAGGCGGTATTGAATCTGCGCGCCGTGGCGTGTACGACGACTTCTAGGAGCTGTCCGATGTCCCCCACCGCTCTGCCTGCCGCGCAGCGCGAGATCCGGCTCGCCCGCCACGCCGAAGGAGAGCTGACCAGCAGGCACTTCGTGGTGGCCGAGGTGCCGCTGCCCGAACCGCAGCCGGGGCAGGTCCTGGTGCGTACGCGCCTGATGGCGGTGACCGCGGCGATGCGGATGCAGATGTCCGGCGACTCGAAGCCGATGCCGCCCTTCGTACCGGGTCAGGCGCTGTGGGGCTCCGCGATCGGTCAGGTGGTGGCGGCGCCCGGCGGCGGCTTCACGCCCGGCGAACTGGTCCACCACCGTTACGGATGGCGGGAGTTCGCGGTGGTCGACGAGTCGCAGGTACGCCGGCTCGACCTGGACGCGCTACCGGATCCCGCCGCGCACCTCTCCCAGGGCGCGACGGCCTGGGGCGCGCTGCGCCGGGCCGCCGAAGTCCGCCCGGGGGACACCGTGTTCGTCTCCGGCGCGGCCGGCGGCGTGGGCAGTATGGCCGGGCAGCTGGCGCGCCGACTGGGCGCCGCCCGGGTGGTCGGCAGCACCGGCTCGGAGCGCAAGGCCGCCCGGCTGCGCGCCGAGTTGGGGTACGACGACACCATCGTGCGCGGCGCCGGCCCGATCGAGCGGCAGCTGCGCCGGGCGGCCCCGGACGGCATCGACGTACTGCTCGACACCGTGGGCGGCGAGCAGTTGACCGCGGCACTCGCGGTGGCCCGCCCCGACGCCCGCTTCGCGCTGGTCGGCGCGCTCTCCAGCCAGCTGGGCGCGACCGGCGGCAGCACCGCCCCGGTGGAGCTGGACACGGCGCTGATCATCACGCGGCGGGTGGCGCTGCGCGGTTTCGGGCTGCATGCACACCCGGATCTGCCGCAGGAGTGGGCGAAGGAGTTCGGTCAGGGCCTGCGGGACGGCTCCCTGGTCTTCCCGCACGCCCTGCTGAAGGGCATCGAGCAGGCCCCGCGGGCGCTGTGCGAGCTCACCGAGGGCCGCCATATCGGGGCCGTGCTGGTCGAGTTGTGATCCGCCCGCGCCCGCTCGTGGCGTACGGCCCCTGACGGCCCGCCGGGTCAGCCGGCGGCCGGGGCGTGTGCCGGCTCCGGGACGCCGGCGGCCGGGAGCCGCTCCGCCGAGGCCGACAGCAGCCCCCACAGGCCGACCACGGCCTCCCGGTCCCACCACGTCCCGTCCTCGCCGCCCAGATGCAGCAGACCCACCACGATCGAGGTCAGCAGCTGGGCGGTGCGGCGCGGTTCGGCGTCCGGTGCCTCCGCCGCGCTCGGCCGGCCCGGCTCGCCGGTCCCGCAGGTCACCGCCTTGTCGAGGAAGAGCGCGTACCAGCGCTGCTCCAGGGCGTAGATGCCAAGACCCGGTGCGGTCTCCGGCCGCAGGCGCAAACCGGCGCGCAGTACGGCGTCCGACTCCACCCGGCTGAACAGCTCGACGGCGAAGTCCTGCACGGCGGTCGCCAGCGGCCGCGGGGAGCGGGCGAAGCCGTTCTCGATCTCCTGCAGGGTGGCGAGTGCGGCGTCGCGCACCGCGAGGGTGAGGTCGTCCTTGGACGTGAAGTGGAAGTAGAGGGCTCCTTTGCTCAGCCGGGCCCGCCGGCTGATCTCGACCATGCCCGCGGCGGGAACCCCCTTCTCCAGGAAGGTCTCTGCGGCCGAGCGGATGAGTGCCTGGCGGCTCTGGATGGCGCGATGCTGGGTGGGCACGGTGTCCGTCCCGTCTCTAGTACGGCTGCGAAGCTGATTGCAGTCTACATAGAAAACCAACCATGCGGTTCGATATGGTCGGGGTGAATGGCCTGAACTGGTGCGCCCTGGCGAGAAGCTGATGTCCGGCCGCGGATTCCGGGCCTCCGGTGGCGCCTGCGGGCCCTGTGTCGCCAGTCTGGCCTTGCGGGGAAGCGTTGTCGACCCGTCAGGATGTGACAAAGGCACATTGACAAACAGCGCAGGCGGTTTTTAAATCTCCGAAGGCGGTAAACGGGACGATCCGTTCCGATGTAGCCGCCGCGACGGTCGCGTACCGCCCTTGGACAGCGTGTGCGCCATGGCGAGACCGCCTCTGCCCCTTACCCGTCGCCGACCGCAGGCCGCCCAACCAGCAGAGCCGGCCACGTCACCCGAATCCCCGCACCCCGCACCCCGCACCCCCATCGGAATCCGGAAAGGTCTCCAGCCATGCGCGTAGCAATGGAAGTCGGCGAACGTCCCGCGAGAGGCGCACGGGGCGCAGGAGGCGAGACGATCAGGGCCGCCGTCTTCGATCTGGACGGCACCCTGGCAAACACCCTGCCCGCAATCAGCAAACTGCTGGTCAAGGTTGCCTCGGAGCAGGGCTGTTCGGTGACCGCGCGGCAGGCGGCCTCGGCCATCGGCAAACCCCCCGGCCCGGCCTTCGGTCGGCTGCTGGGCAAGCCCGAGGACGACGGCCGGGTGCAGGCCGCCATCTCCCGCTACCGCGAGCTGTTCGCCTACGAGGTGCTGTGCCAGGGGCCGCAGCTGCTCTTCCCCGGTGTGACGGCGGGGCTGTCCGCGCTGCGCGCCCATGGTGTCGAGCTCGCCGTCGCCACGTCCAAGACCACCCGCAGTGCCGAGGCGCTGCTCGACGTCATGGGCATCCGCGACCTGGTCGGCCCGGTCATCGGCCAGGACATGGTCCGGCGTGGCAAGCCGCACCCGGAGATGGTGCTGCGGGCGGCCGGCCGGCTGGGCGTCGCGCCCTGGCAGAGCGCGTATGTGGGGGACACCGTGGGGGACATGAGGATGGCGGTCACCGCGCGCATGGCGCCGGTCGCGGTGACCTACGGCGTCGGCACGTTCGGTGAGCTCGCCGCGGTCGCCGGCACCCGGATGTGCAGTTCGTTCAAGGACGTGGTCTCGGTGATCGCCGCTGCCAGGCCGCGGCCGGCCGTCGCGGTGGGGGCCCAGCAGCGCCGCCGCTGAACCGCGGACGGCGCCTTACGGACCGGCCGTCGCCTGGTGCGCGTAACGGGCGCCGGTGGTCCGCAGCATGCCGTGCAGCCTGCTGAACACCTCTGCCGCGCGGCCACCCGGCCAGTCCTCCGGAAGGAGGGGAGAGGGCAGACCGGGATCGGCGTACGGCAGGTGGCGCCAGGCGTCCAGGGCCAGCAGATAGTCGTGGTAGGCAGCCTCCGGCGGCACCGTGCGCCGTCGTGACCAGCGCCGCAGGACCGGCTCCTGTTCGTCGAGGAAGGCGCGGTACTGCGCGGCGATGGCGTCCAGGTCCCACCAGCGTGCCACCGCGTCCGCCGTGGCGGCGAAACCGGCGTGCGTGCCGGTGAACAGATCGACGTACGGGGCCAGTTGCAGCCGTTGCAGGGTGTGCCGGGTCTCCTCGTAGAGCTGTGCGGGCGCGATCCACACGCCCGGCGCGGCGGTGCCGAAGCCGAGCCGGGCCAGCCGGGAGCGGAGCAGGTGCCGTTTGTGCCGCTCCTGCTCGGGGACGGAGAACACGGCCAGTACCCAGCCGTCCGAGGTCCGCGCGGCCGGCCGGCCGAAGATCCGTCGGTCGCCGTCCTCCAGGAGCTCGCGGGCCGCGTCGGACAGTCCGTAGGCGGCCGCCCCGGTGGCCGTACGCGCGGGGACCAGCAGCCCGCGCCGCTTGAGCCGGGAGACCGCGGAGCGCACCGACGGCGGATCCACCCCGAGCACCCCGAGCAGCCGGATCAGCGCGGCGACCGGCACCACAGCCGTCTCGCCCGTCACGCCCGGCTCGCCGCGCCCGTAGGCGCCGTAGAACGTGACGATCAGGGACCGCGGGGTGTGCTGTGTTTGCTGGTCGGTCACCGGGTCACTCTAGGGTCTGTCCGATGGGTCAGGGTCGGAAAGGCCGCGGCGTCTGGTGCGGTGCATCGCAAGGCGCCGGAGCGTCTCGATAGCGGAGCTCTCGGGACGTTTCGGCAACGCCGCGAGGTGCCGTGCCAGACGTCGCGGACCCGGCCCTGGCTCATCGGACAGACCCTAGAGGGGCGTGCGGAGTCGGAAGCGCTGGAGCTTGCCCGTGGGGGTGCGGGGGAGGGTGGTGTGGAAGACGATCTCGCGGGGGCATTTGTAGGGCGCGATACGGGTCTTGGTGAAGGCGCGCAGCGCGGCGACGGTGTCCTCTCCCTCGGGGACGCCGGCCCGCAGCACGACATGGGCGACGACGACCTGTCCGCGGTCCTCGTCGGCCCGCCCGACCACCGCGGCCTCGGTCACGTCGGGGTGCTGGAGCAGGGCGTCCTCCACCTCGGGGCCGGCGATGTTGTAGCCGGCCGAGATGATCATGTCGTCCGCGCGGGCGACGTAGCGGAAGTAGCCGTCGGGCTCGCGGACATAGGTGTCACCGGTGAGGTTCCAGCCGTCGCGGACGTACGCGGTCTGCCGGGCGTCCGCGAGGTAGCGGCAGCCGGTCGGGCCGCGTACGGCCAGCAGGCCCGGTTCGCCGTCCGGTAGCGGCGTGCCGTCCGTGCCCACCACCCGGGCCTGGAAACCCGGCACCGGCAGCCCCGTCGTACCCGGCCGGATCGCCTCGTCGGCGGCCGAGATGAAGATGTGCAGCAGCTCCGTGGCGCCGATGCCGTTGATGATCCGCAGGCCGGTCGCCCCGTACCAGGACTGCCAGGTCGCGGTGGGCAGGTTCTCGCCGGCCGACACGCACCGGCGCAGCGAGGAGACGTCGTGCCCGTCGAGTTCGGACAGCATCGCCCGGTAGGCGGTCGGCGCGGTGAACAGCACCGACACGCGGTGTGCCGCGATGTCGGCGAGCAGCCGTCCGGGCCCGCCCCAGTCGGCGAGCAGCGTCGAGGCACCGGCCCGCAGCGGGAAGACCACCAGCCCGCCGAGGCCGAAGGTGAATCCCAGAGGCGGGCTGCCGGCGAACACGTCGTCAGGGGTCGGGCGCAGCACCTGTGCCGAGAAGGTGTCCGCGATGGCGAGCACATCGCGGTGGAAGTGCAGGCAGCCCTTGGGGCGGCCGGTGGTGCCCGAGGTGAAGGCGATCAGCGCGACGTCGTCGGCCGCGGTCGCCACCGCGGTGTACGGCGCGCCGGGCCGGGCGAGCCGGCGCAGATCGTCCGGCCCGTCCCCGCCGTAGGTCGTGATCCGCAGCCCTGGGACCCCGGCCGCGGCGAGGTCGTCGACGCAGCGGGCGTCGCACAGCGCGTACCGCACCTGGGCGATCTCGCAGATCGTGGCGAGTTCTTTCGGGCGCTGCGCGGCCAGGACGGTCACCGCGACCGCCCCCGCCTTCATCACGGCGAGCCAGCAGGCGGCCAGCCACGGGGTGGTGGGGCCGCGCAGCAGCACGCGGTTGCCCGGCAGCACCCCGAGCCGGTCGGTGAGCACCCGGGCGATCGCGTCGACCTGTGCCCGCAGCTGCCCGTAGGTCCACACCGGCCCGCTCGCGTCGCGCACCGCGGGACGGTCCGCGCCGAGCCGTGCGATGGTGCCGTCGAGCAGTTCGGCGCCGCAGTTCAGGCGGTCGGGGTAGCCCAGGTCGGTGAGGTGCGGCCACTGCTCGCGGGGCGGCAGCCGGTCGCGCGCGAAGGTGTCGGCGTGGGCCGAGGACCGTAGCTCCATGGCGGATGCGCCCCCTAGGGCGGCCGGGTGGCCGACTCGGTTGGCTGCTCGTCCGGCCGGCCGGGGCCGGTGCGACGAGTGGTCGAGGACTGCCGTTCGGATGCTTCGTCAGCGTAACGTGTTGGTGACGGCAGTCAACAGACCGCGATAGAGGACCGCTACCAGGGAGCCGCCTCGTGACTGTATTCGCGCTGGGACCGGACGAGCGGCAATGGTGCGCCGAGCTGCGCGCCATGACGGCCGAACGGCTGAGTCCGCTGGCGGAGAAGGGCGCGGCGGGCCGGGTCAACCGTCCGCTGGTCGCCGCCCTCGGCGAACTGGGCCTGCTGCGCCGCCTGTTCCCCGCCGACGGAGCGCTGCGCGCCCTGGATCTGTGTCTGCTGCGGGAGTGCCTCGCCCAGGAGTGCACGGAGGCGGAGACCGCGCTCGCGCTCCAGGGCCTGGGCGCCTACCCGATCGTCCAGGCCGGCACCGATGCCCAACGTGCCCGCTGGCTGCCCGAGGTGGCCGCCGGGCGCGCCGTCGCGTCCTTCGCGCTGAGCGAGCCCGGCGCCGGTTCGGACGCCGCCGCGCTGTCCCTGGCCGCCGAGCCGGACGGCCCGGACGCCTGGCGGCTGACCGGGGAGAAGTGCTGGATCTCCAACGCCCCCGAGGCCGACTTCGCCACCGTCTTCGCCCGCACCGGGGGCGCGGCGGGCGCGCGCGGCGTCACCGCCTTCCTCGTCCCCGCCGACCGGCCGGGACTGACCGGCGAGCACCTGGACATGCTCAGCCCGCACCCCATCGGGACGCTGGTGTGCGACGGTACGCCGGTGACCAGGGCGGATGTGCTGGGCGAGGTGGGCGGCGGGTTCGCCGTCGCGATGGCCACCCTCAACCTCTTCCGGCCGAGCGTGGGCGCCTTCGCGGTCGGTATGGCGCAGGCCGCGCTGGACGCGGCGCTGGCGCACGCGGGCGCGCGCACCGCGTTCGGCGGTCCGCTGAAGGACCTGCAGTCCGTGGGCCACCAGCTCGCCGAGATGGCCACCCGGGTCGAGTCCGCCCGCCTGCTGGTGTACGCGGCCGCCTCCGCATACGACACCGGTGCCCCGGACATCGCCCGCCGCTCGGCCATGGCCAAACTGCTGGCGACCGAGACCGCCCAGTACGTGGTCGACGCCGCGGTCCAGATCCACGGCGCCCGCGCGCTGCGCCGCGGCCACCTCCTGGAGCACCTCTACCGGGAGGTCCGCGCCCCGCGCATCTACGAGGGCGCGACGGAGGTGCAGCGCTCCATCATCGCCAAGGAGCTGTACCGGCACTGAACGTCAACCGCCCGTGCCGGTACCGGACTCCGCCGCGCGGCCCGATCGCTGCCGGCCTCAGCCGTTGACCTTCCACACGCTGCCCAGCGTGCACTTGCCGGACAACGTGCCCTGCTCGCTGGGGCTCTTGATGAACGTGCCGGTCACCGTGGTGGGCAGGGTCTGGCCGGCGGCCACCTTGAGCGACGAGATCTGCACGACGCCGACGTAGCCGCCGGAGGCGTCGGTGAACCGCACGCTGCCGTTGTAGGTCGCGGGGCTCGTGGTGTTGCCGTTGGTCACGCTCAGCTTGGCGGTCAGCGTGGAGGACGCGCTGTCGACCTGGCAGTCGGTGATGCGGATGTCCGACTCGGGCGGGGTGGTGGATCCGGAGGACGGCGAACCGGTGGTCGTGCCAGTGGTGGTGGTGCCGCTGGTGGTGCTGCCGGAGCTGCTGTATCCGCCGCTGGACGTGCTGCCGGAGCTGTACTCGCCGCCGGAGCTGCTGGAGCTGCTGCTGGAGCTGTGGCTGCCGCCGCAGCCGCCACCGTGCGAACCGCGCGCACCGGTCAGCGCGACGACCACCAGTGCGCAGACGGCGACAGCGCGAACATGGCGAATCTTCATCCCGAGTTCTCCCCCGTGACAAGCGGCCGCCTCCGTGGGCGGCCGCTGCGTACGCGTAGCCGTACGCGTAGCCGAATGATGACGCGCTCGCCGGTCTCCTCGACGGAATTCCTTGACGAGCGCGCGTCAGGCTAGCAAGCGGACGCCCGGAGGCCGAATCCCGGGCGGTGGGCGGCCGACGGGCGAGTGTCAGTGGCGGATGTCAGGCTGAAATCACGAAGGATCCGCGAAGGGAATCGTCATGATCACTACTGACTTCGTCCCTGGCTCCCCGTGCTGGATCGATCTTGGCGCGCCCGATGTCGAGGTCGCGGCGGCCTTCTACCGAGCGGTGTTCGGCTGGCGGGCCGAACCGCACGGTGAGCAGGGCGCGAGCGGATACACCCTCTTCCGGCTCGACGGGAAGGCGGTCGGCGCGGTCGGCCCGCTCACCGAGGACGGCGCCCGTTCCGCCTGGACGATCTACTTCCACACCCCTGACGCGGATGCCACGGTCGAGGCGGTGGCGGCAGCGGGCGGCTCGGTCCGCTCGGCGCCGGCCCCGGTGGGGGCGGACGACGGCCGGCTCGCCCAGCTCACGGATCCGCAGGGCGCGGACTTCGCCGTCTGGCAGCCGGCGAGATATCCCGGTATCGAGGCCGCGGACGCCCCGGGCACTCTGGGCTGGACAGAGCTGTACACCACCGACCCGGCCGCCGCGCAGACCTTCTACCGGACCGTCTTCGGCTGGCACACCCAGGACATGCAGCTCCCCGCGGGCGGCGGCACCTACACCCTGCTCCGCCCCGCGAACTGCAGCGAGAAACGGATGCACGGCGGCCTCATCGGCGTCCCCGCCGATCTGCTCGGGCCCGGCGGAAAGCCGTACTGGCACCCGGTGTTCGTCTCGAAGGACTGCGATGCCACGGTCGGGCTGGTGACGGGCAACGGCGGCACGCTGTCGATGGGGCCGGAAACCGCCGAGGACGTCGGCCGGCTGGCGGTCTGCACCGACTCCTCGGGCGCGGAGTTCGTCGTCCTCACACCGCAGGCGGGCGCGCTGGGCTGACCGCCCTTCACCCTCCCCGACGTTCGACGACGCCCCTCCCGCCCCGACTCCTCACACACCGCGCCCCGAAGGCCCCACCGCCGAAAGGCTCACAGGCACCGGCACCCGGCCGCACCTCCCCCGTATCCCACGCTGCACGAACGCGGCGCGACGCAAGCGGCGTTCAGCCCGGCCGCCGCGGCCCGGCTTGCCGCGGCCGCGCACAGATTCGGCGCGTCGCTCAATGCGGACTGGGAATTTCCGATTAGCCTTTCGTAACTGTACGAGGTTGATCAATTACTGATCGCATCCGTTCAGAACACCGGAGATGACATGCACAAGCTTCGTAAGGCTGCCGTCGTGGCGGCCGTCCTCGGCAGCGTCGCCTTCCTCGGCGCCGGCTCGGCCTCCGCCGACGGCGGGAAGCACAGGGGCGGCAACGAGTTCAACATCAAGCAGGGCAGCTCCTGCCGGTCGCACGACCTGAACGTCGACGTACTCGGCGAGGTCGGCATCCTCAACGGCGTGCTGGGCAACGCGCTCGGCGGCGAGGGCTCCCCGGGCGCGCAGTCCACCACCATGGGCTCGTCGATGGGCTGCAACAACGCATTCGCCGACGGCGGCGGCAAGGACGACAAGGACGGCAAGGAAGACAAGGACTACTAAGAGTCCGCAACGGCCCCGGGTATCCGCGTCACCGGCCGGGTGCCCAGGGCCCGCTTTCACCCTTCGTCAGGGGCCGGGCGTCCTCGCCCGGCCCCTGACGGGCAGCTGAAAGACCACTGACCAGGCTTCCCGGGGGAATCCTGGTCAGTGTTCGTCGTTCGGGCCCGGGGCAGGTGGCACCGGTCAGGTGGCCACGTACCGGGGAATCCGCCGCCTCTGGCGCGGCGGAATCCTCTCGTCAGATGTCCCGGAAGATCTCGATCTGCGCCCCGATCGAGTTGAGTCGCTCCGCCAGGTCCTCGTAACCGCGGTTGATGACATAGACGTTGCGCAGTACGGACGTGCCCTCGGCGGCCATCATGGCGAGCAGGACCACGACGGCCGGGCGCAGGGCCGGGGGGCACATCATTTCCGAGGAGCGCCAGCGGGTCGGGCCGTCCACCAGGACCCGGTGCGGGTCGAGGAGTTTGACCTGGGCGCCGAGCCGGTTGAGGTCGGTGAGGTAGATCGCGCGGTTGTCGTAGACCCAGTCGTGGATCAGGGTCTGGCCCTGGGCGCTGGCGGCGATGGCCGCGAAGAAGGGGACGTTGTCGATGTTCAGGCCCGGGAAGGGCATCGGGTGGATCTTGTCCAGCGGGGCCTGGAGCTTGGAGGGGCGGACGGTCAGATCGATGAGCCGGGTGCGGCCGTTGTCCGCGGGGTACTCCGTGCTGCGCTCGTGGTCCAGGCCCATCTCCTCCAGGACCGCCAGCTCGATCTCCAGGAACTCCACCGGGACCCGGCGGATCGTCAGCTCCGACTCGGTGACGACCGCCGCCGCCAGCAGGCTCATCGCCTCGACCGGGTCCTCGGAGGGCGCGAAGTCCACATCGCGTTCGATGTGGGCGGTGCCGTGGACGGTCAGGGTGGTCGTGCCGATGCCGTCGACCCTGACGCCCAACTCCTCCAGGAAGAAGCAGAGGTCCTGGACCATGTAGTTGGAGGAGGCGTTGCGGATCACCGTGACGCCGTCGTGCCGGGCGGCGGCCAGTAGCGCGTTCTCGGTGACGGTGTCGCCGCGCTCGGTCAGGACGATGGCCCGCTTGGGGGCGACGCTGCGGTCGACCTCGGCGAGGTAGGTGCCGTCGGTCGCGGTGATCTCCAGCCCGAAGTGGCGCAGCGCCGTCATGTGCGGGGTCACGGTCCGGGTGCCGAGGTCGCAACCGCCCGCGTACGGCAGCTTGAAGTGGTCCATCCGGTGCAGCAGCGGGCCGAGGAACATGATGACGCTGCGGGTGCGGCGGGCCGCCTCGGTGTCCATCGCGTCGAGGTCGAGCTCCGCGGGCGGCACGATCTCCAGGTCGTTGCCGTCGTTGATCCACCGGGTGCGCACGCCGATGCTGCCCAGTACTTCGAGGATGCGGTAGACCTCCTCGATGCGGGCCACCCTGCGCAGAGTGGTGCGCCCCGCGTTCAGCAGCGTGGCGCACAGCAGCGCGACGCAGGCGTTCTTGCTCGTCTTCACGTCGATGCTGCCGGACAGCCGGCGGCCGCCGACCACACGCAGATGCATCGGTCCGGCGTAGCCGAGCGACACGATTTCGCTGTCGAGTGCTTCACCGATACGGGCGATCATCTCAAGGCTGATGTTTTGATTCCCGCGCTCGATGCGGTTCACCGCACTCTGGCTGGTGCCGAGCGCCTCCGCGAGTTGCGTCTGCGTCCAGCCGCGATGCTGTCGGGCGTCGCGGATGAGCTTGCCGATGCGTACGAGGTAGTCGTCTGCCATGGGCCGACCGTATCTCAGATATGAGATGGATGCGCAATTGATGGTGGCTAGATTGTTCTACTAATATGCAAACAACTGAAGGGTGGTCACCACGCATATGAAGCGCGCTCCTCGTCCGTCTCTGCCGTTAAAGGCCATACTTCGTCCGCTTATTGCCGCATTTCCCTTCGTCGTCGCCGCCGCGACGGCCACCGCGGTCCACGCCTCCGTCTCCACCCGGCTGCCCGACCCGCTCGCCACCCATTTCGACGCCGCCGGCCGGGCCGACGGCTTCTCCGCCACCCACGGCTTTCTGACGGGCCCTCTCCTCGCCCTGCTCGCCCTGGGCGTCGTCTTCACCCTGCTCGGCGAGGTGCCCAAGCTCGCCACGGCGGCCCCGTGGGTGATCGCGACCGGATACGCCGTCGCCGCCGGTATCGGTTACGCGCTCTGCCTCACCCTGCTCGGCAACGCGGGCGCCGCCGACGCCTCGGCCGTACGGCTGCCGCTGTGGCAGGTGCTGCTGACGATCCCGGTCGCCCTGCTCGCCGGCGTGCTGGGCCGTCTGCTCGCCGGCGCCGCACCCCGCCCGCCCCGCCGGCCGGCGGGCGACGCGCCCCGGCTCGACCTCCCGGCGGGCACGACGGCCGGCTGGTCACGCACCATCAGCTCGCCCCCGCTGATGGCGCTGGGCGGGCTGGTGCTCTGCGGCGGGCTCGCCACCGGCGTCCTCGGCAGTTGGTTCTCCTGCCTGATCCTCGTCCTCAGCGGGACGGTGTGCCTCGCCGTCACGTCGGTACGGGTGACCGTCGACCGCCGCGGTCTGACCCTCGCGCCGGCGCTGCCGCAGGCCTTCGGCATCAGGTTCCGGCGCATCGGCCCGGACCGCGTGGCCGAGGCCACCAGCCGCCGGGTCGACTGCTTCGGCGAGTTCGGCGGCTGGGGTTACCGTGTCCGGGGCCGCGGCAGCGGCCTGGTGCTGCGTTCGGGTGAGGGAATCGCGGTACGGCTGACCAGCGGCCGGGAGTTCGTCGTCACGGTGGACGACGCGGCGACCGCCGCCGCGCTGCTCAACACCTACGCGGACCGCGCGCGCCCGCGGCAAGGAGGCTGAGGTGCTTTTCCGGGTGGACCCCGGCTCGTCCGTCCCGCTCGGCGACCAGATCGCCGCCTCGGTCCGCGGCGCCATCGCCGACGGCACGGTGGGCACCGGGGAGCGGCTGCCGGCCGCCCGCGAACTCGCCGCGTCCCTCGGGGTGAACGTCCACACCGTGCTGCGCGGCTATCAGCGCCTCAAGGAGGAGGGCCTGATCGAACTCCGCCGCGGCCGCGGCGCGGTGGTCACCGGCATCGCCACCCCCGCGCGCGCCCGCCTCGGCGAGGCCGCCCAGCGCCTGATCGCGCAGGCCCGCCATCTGGGGCTCTCCGACGAGGAGATCGTGACGGTGGTACGGGTGGGCCTGGCGGGCAAGTGAGCCGGGGCGGCGGCCTGTCCGTACGCCGTCTCCGCCGGCCTCGCCCTCAGGGCGCGCGAACCCGGTCATACGCCCTGACCTAGATTGACTACGTGATCACTCGCCTTTCCCCTGACGGAACTCCGGTCCGCCCAGGCAGCCCCTCGCGCGTCCGTGCCCGGGTCCTCGCGCTCAGCGCCGTGCCGCTCGTGGTGCTGCTGGCCGTCGTCGGCCTGGCACCGCTTCCGTACTCCGTTGCACGGCCCGGACAGACCACGGATGTGCTGGGCTCGGACCGTGGTGGCGAGGTCATCTCCATCACCGGCGCACCGGTGCGCAGGACCACCGGTCAGCTGCGGATGGCGGCGATCCAGGCGACCGGGCCGCAGGTCACCGTCCGCTGGGGAGAGGTGATCGACGGCTGGTTCCGTACGGATCGCGCGGTGATGCCCAAGGACGCCGTGTTTCCGGCCGGGATGTCCGATGCGGAGATAGCGCGGCACAACCTCGCGGACATGAAGACCTCCCAGCGTGCCGCCACCGCGGCCGCGCTCGGACTGCTGGGGAAGGACCCGGGCCGGGTGAAGGTGGAGCTCCGCCTCGACGGTGTGGGCGGGCCCAGCGCCGGATTGATGTTCTCGCTCGGCATCGTCGACAAGCTGGACGGCGACGGCAGCGGCGGGGACCTCACCGGCGGCCGCAGCATCGCCGGTACGGGCACGATCGACGCCGACGGGACGGTGGGCGCGGTCGGCGGAGCGGCGCTGAAGACGCAGGCGGCCAGGCGCGACGGAGCGAGCGTCTTCCTCGTGCCGAAAGCGGAGTGCGCTGCGGTGCGGCCGGCCCCGGAGGGGCTGCGGCTGGTCCCCGTCACCACCCTCAAGAGCGCGGTGCAGGCGCTGCGCGCGCTGGCCAAGGGCGGCTCGGTCCCCAGCTGCTGAGCCGGTCCGGCCTGTCATGGGTCGCGCGTGACTCAGTCGTCGAGAGACGTCAGATCCAGTCGTCGCAGCCGCGCGCGGTCGGCGAGGATGTTGATCTCGACGACCTTCCCGTGCGCGACGGTGAAGGCCATGACGGAGAACGGCTCGCCCTCCACCACCGTGACGAGTCCCGCAGCGCCGTTGACCAGCGCCGGCCGTGCGAAGGGGGCGAACCGGGAGAACAACAGCGCCTGTCCGACGACCGACCGTGCCCCGTGGACCAGCTTCGACAGGCCGCCGGGCCCCGCACCGGCGTCGGCGCGCAGCACCACGTCCGGATCGAGGACGGCGAGCAGCGCCTCGAAGTCGCCACCGCGCGAGGCGGCGAGGAAGGCGTCCACCACCTCCCGCTGGCGGGCGGGATCGGTGTCCGCGGCCGGGGCGGTGCCCTGGACGCGACGGCGCGCCCGGCTGGCGAGCTGCCGGGTGGCGGCGGGCGTGCGGTCGACGATCGGCGCGATCTCGTCGAAGGGCATCGCGAACATGTCGTGCAGGACGAAGGCGAGCCGCTCGACGGGGGTGAGGGTCTCCAGGACGACCAGCAGCGCGAGCCCGACCGAGTCGGCCAGCACCGCCTCGTTCTCCGGATCGACGGAGTCCAGGCGGCTCACGACCGGCTCGGGGACGTGCGTGTCGAGGGGTCCTCGCGCCGTGCCTTGCGCATCCGCAGCTGGTCCAGGCACACCCGCCCGACGACGGTTGTCAGCCAGCCGCCCAGGTTCTCCACGTTCTCGGCGCCGGACCGGCTCAGCCGCAGCCAGGCCTCCTGGACGGCGTCGTCCGCCTCACTGAGCGAGCCGAGCATGCGGTAGGCCACCGCCCGCAGATGACTCCGGTTCTCCTCGAACCGCGCCGCCAGCCACTCGTGATCGTTCACCGGTCTGCTGCCTCCCCGTCATGATCCGTCATCACCATGACGTATGCGGCGGGTCGGATGTGACCTGACAACGATCATGACAAGGGTGATGTGCGCGACATCGCCATCCAGGCGCGGGACGCCGCTCCGGCGGCCTACCGGCAGGTCGTCCAGGTCAGTACGGAGATCTCCGGGCGCGGGCGTGTCCTTTTGGACGGCGTTCGAGGAGACAGTGACCGGATTGCGCGGGGAGTCATCGGCGCCCGTCAGGGCATGACCCCGCCGCGACGATGTACTAGAGTTATCTCGACATCGAGATATCTGCCGAGAGGCGTACCGCTGCCGCGCCAGTAAGGCATGCCTAACTTAGGCTCACCTTAGCGGATGGGGCAAGGACCTGTGACGGCAGGATTGCGGTGGTACGCGCGAATTCATGCATGAAGGAGACTGTCGTGTCGGCGAACAGCTTCGACGCCCGCAGCACGCTGCAGGTGGGCGACGAGTCGTACGAGATCTTCCGGCTGGACAAGGTGGAGGGCGCCGCCCGTCTGCCGTACAGCCTGAAGGTGCTGCTGGAGAACCTGCTCCGCACCGAGGACGGCGCGAACATCACCGCCGACCACATCCGGGCGCTCGGTGGCTGGGACTCGCAGGCCCAGCCCAGCCAGGAGATCCAGTTCACGCCGGCCCGCGTGATCATGCAGGACTTCACCGGCGTCCCGTGTGTCGTGGACCTCGCGACCATGCGTGAGGCCGTGAAGGAGCTGGGCGGCGACCCGGCGAAGATCAACCCGCTCGCGCCGGCCGAGCTGGTCATCGACCACTCCGTCATCGCCGACAAGTTCGGCACGAACGACGCCTTCAAGCAGAACGTCGAGCTGGAGTACGGCCGCAACAAGGAGCGCTACCAGTTCCTGCGCTGGGGCCAGACCGCCTTCGACGAGTTCAAGGTCGTCCCCCCGGGCACCGGCATCGTCCACCAGGTCAACATCGAGAAGCTGGCCCGTACGGTCATGGTCCGCAACGGCCAGGCCTACCCCGACACCCTGGTCGGCACCGACTCGCACACCACGATGGTCAACGGCCTGGGCGTCCTGGGCTGGGGCGTCGGCGGCATCGAGGCCGAGGCCGCCATGCTCGGCCAGCCGGTCTCCATGCTCATCCCGCGCGTCGTCGGCTTCAAGCTGACCGGTGAGCTGCCCGCCGGCACCACCGCCACGGACCTCGTGCTCACGATCACCGAGATGCTGCGCAAGCACGGTGTCGTCGGCAAGTTCGTCGAGTTCTACGGTGAGGGCGTCGCCGCCACCTCGCTCGCCAACCGCGCCACCATCGGCAACATGTCGCCGGAGTTCGGCTCCACCGCGGCGATCTTCCCGATCGACGACGAGACCCTGAACTACCTGCGCCTGACCGGCCGTGACGCCCAGCAGGTCGCGCTCGTCGAGGCGTACGCCAAGGAGCAGGGCCTCTGGCTCGACCCGGCCGCCGAGCCCGACTTCTCCGAGAAGCTGGAGCTGGACCTGTCGACGGTCGTTCCGTCGATCGCCGGTCCCAAGCGCCCGCAGGACCGCATCGTCCTCGCCGAGGCCGCGTCGCAGTTCGAGCGCGACGTCCTGAACTACGTGTCGGACGCCGACGAGGCGGGCCAGGAGTCCTTCCCGGCCTCCGACGCCCCGGCCGCCACCAACGGCGTGCCGACCCGCCCGACCACGGTCACCGCCCCCGACGGCTCGACCTACGAGATCGACCACGGTGCGGTGACGGTCGCGGCCATCACCTCCTGCACCAACACCTCGAACCCGTACGTCATGGTCGCCGCCGCGCTGGTGGCCAAGAAGGCGGTCGAGAAGGGCCTGTCCCGCAAGCCGTGGGTCAAGACCACCCTGGCGCCCGGCTCGAAGGTCGTCACCGACTACTTCGACAAGGCCGGTCTGACCCCGTACCTCGACAAGGTCGGCTTCAACCTCGTCGGCTACGGCTGCACCACCTGCATCGGCAACTCCGGCCCGCTGCCGGAGGAGGTCTCCAAGGCCGTCAACGAGCACGACCTGGCCGTGACCTCGGTGCTCTCCGGCAACCGCAACTTCGAGGGCCGGATCAACCCCGACGTCAAGATGAACTACCTGGCGTCCCCGCCGCTGGTCGTCGCGTACGCGCTCGCGGGTTCGATGAAGGTCGACATCACCAAGGACGCGCTCGGCACCGACCAGGACGGCAAGCCGGTCTACCTGGCCGACATCTGGCCGACCGAGGCCGAGGTCAACGACGTCGTCGCCAACGCCATCGGCGAGGACATGTTCAACAAGTCCTACCAGGACGTCTTCGCGGGCGACGCCCAGTGGCAGGCGCTGCCGATCCCGACCGGCAACACCTTCGAGTGGGACACCGAGTCCACCTACGTCCGCAAGCCCCCGTACTTCGAGGGCATGGCGATGGAGCCGGCGCCGGTCCAGGACATCGCCGGTGCGCGCGTGCTCGCCAAGCTCGGCGACTCGGTCACCACCGACCACATCTCCCCGGCCGGTGCGATCAAGGCCGACACCCCGGCCGGTCAGTACCTGACCGAGCACGGCGTGGAGCGTCGTGACTTCAACTCCTACGGCTCCCGCCGTGGTAACCACGAGGTCATGATCCGCGGCACGTTCGCCAACATCCGCCTGCGCAACCAGCTCGCGCCGGGCACCGAGGGCGGCTACACCCGCGACTTCACGCAGGCCGACGGGCCGGTCTCCTTCATCTACGACGCCTCGCGCAACTACATCGAGCAGGGCACCCCGCTGGTGATCCTGGGCGGCAAGGAGTACGGCTCCGGCTCGTCCCGCGACTGGGCCGCCAAGGGCACCGCGCTGCTCGGCGTCAAGGCCGTCATCACCGAGTCCTACGAGCGCATCCACCGCTCGAACCTCATCGGCATGGGCGTCCTGCCGCTGCAGTTCCCGGAGGGGCAGTCCGCCGACTCCCTCGGTCTGACCGGCGAGGAGACCTTCTCCTTCACCGGCGTCGAGGAGCTCAACAACGGCACCACGCCGCGCACGGTGAAGGTCACCACCGACACCGGCGTCGAGTTCGACGCGGTCGTGCGCATCGACACCCCCGGCGAGGCGGACTACTACCGCAACGGCGGCATCATGCAGTACGTGCTGCGGTCGCTCATCCGTAAGTAAGCACCACCGCAGGCAGGTCCCGCACGACGCACAACGGGCCGCACTCCCCGAAGCGAGGGGGTGCGGCCCGTTCCGCGTTCCGGGCGCCGGCGACCGGGTCTACGGCGTCCCGAGCAGCTCGATCTCGGCGAGCGTCGGCCTGCCGTCGGCCACCAGCCGGTAGTGCCGGTACGCACCCGGCCGGGAGATCTGAAAGACCCTGGTCTGGCGGTCCCAGGTGAAGGACTCGGCGCGGCGGCGGTCGACCTGTGTCCACCGCCGGCCGTCGCGGGAGGCCTCCAGGACCCAGGACGTGGGCGCGTCCCCCTTGACCGCCGAGGTGAGGGTGTACGACGTCGCCCGTTCCCGGTCGGTCAGCGCGACCGCGGCGGTGGTGAATTCCGCCGCGGTGTCCGAGGTGTCGTCGAACAGGGCGCTGCCGTCCGGACGGGTCAGATCCGCCTCGGGGGCCGGGATCGAGTCGTCCTGGGTCAGGGAGGTGGGGGCGGCCTTCTTGCCGCTGCCCCAGGCGGACGGTTTCGGGCCCATGCCGAATTCCAGGGTGCCGCCGCGGGCGAGCAGCTTGTGGGGGAGGGCGGTGGAGTTCCAGGGCTTGCCGTTGACGCGCAGGGACTGGACGTAGACATTGCGCGGGGTGTTGCGCGGGGCCTTGATCACCAGATCGCGGCCGTTCTCCAGGTGGATCGTGGCCTTGGTGAACAGCGGTGAGCCCACCGCGTATTCGCCCTGCCCCATCACCAGCGGATAGAAGCCCAGCGAGCTGAAGACGTACCACGCGGACATCTCGCCGTTGTCCTCGTCGCCCGGATATCCCTGTCCGATCTCACTGCCGAGGTAGAGCCGGGAGAGCGCCTCGCGGACCTTCTGCTGGGCCTTCCAGGGCCGGCCCGCCGCGTCGTAGGTGTAGGCGATGTGGTGCGAGGGCTGATTGCTGTGCCCGTACATGCCCATGCGGGTGTCGCGGGCCTCGGTCATTTCATGGATGACATCGCCGTAGGAGCCGGCGAATTCCTTGGCGGCCGTCTCGGGGGTGGAGAAGTAGGCGTCCAGCTTCTCGGCCAGGGCGGAGCGGCCGCCGTAGAGGTTGGCCAGGCCCCGGGTGTCCTGCGGGGCGGTGAAGGCGAAGGTCCAGGCGTTGGTCTCGGTGTAGTCGTGGCCCCAGACGCGGGGGTCGAACCGGTCGGGCGGCAGGCGCCAGTCGCCCTGGGCGTCCCTGCCCTGGAAGAAGCCGACCTTGTCGTCGAAGAGCTTGACGTAGTTCCGGGCGCGCTGGAGGAAGTACGCCGATTCCTCCTTGTACCGCTTCTTGTGCGTCTTGGCGTACAGCGCCTTTCCCATCCGGGCGATGCCGAAGTCGTTGAGGTAGCCCTCCAGCGCCCAGGACATTCCCTCGCGGGTGTCGGTGCTGGTATAGCCGAGGAAGGGGGCGGTGTTCATGCCCTTCCGGCCGACTCCCGGGTTCGGCGGGGCGACGGTGGCGTTCTTGACGGCCGCGGCATAGGCCGCCTCGGCGTCGAATTCCACGCCCTTGACGTAGGCGTCGGCGAAGGCCACATCGGAACTCGTACCGGTCATCAGGTCCGCGTAACCGGGCGAGGACCAGCGGGAGATCCAGCCGCCGTCCTTGTACTGCTGGACGAAGCCGTCGACCATCCTCCCGGCCCGCTCGGGGGTGAGCAGGGAGTAGGCGGGCCAGGTGGTGCGGTAGGTGTCCCAGAAGCCGTTGTTGACGTAGACCGCACCGTCGACGATCTTGGAGCCGGTGTGGGTGGGGGTGTCGGGGCCGGTCTGCGGGGAGAAGGGGGAGGCGTAGCGGGTGCGCGAGCCGACCTTCTCGAAGCCGGAGTTGGGGTAGAGGTAGAGGCGGTAGAGGCTGGAGTAGAGGGTGGTGAGCTGGTCGCGGCTGGCGCCCTGCACCTCGATACGGCCCAGCAGGTCGTCCCACTGCGACTGCGCCCGGCGCCTGACGTCGCCGAATGCCGTGCCGGCCGGGACCTCGCGGGAGAGGTTCGCCTTCGCCTGGTCCACGCCGATCAGGGACGTGGCGATGCGCATCGTCACGGTGCGGTCGGCGCCGGGCCGGAAGCGGAGGTAGCCGGTGACGTCCTTGCCCCCGCCGCCTTGGAGTCTGCCGCCGCCGGTGACCGGTGCGTCGAAGACGCCGTAGACGAAGAGGCGGGTGGCGCCGACGGACAGCCCGCTGCGGACGTCCGAGAAGCCGGTGACGACACCGCGCTCGGTGTCCAGGCTCAGGCCGCCCTTGTTGTTGACGTTGTCGAAGATCAGGCTCGCGTCGTCGCCGGGGAAGGTGAAGCGCATCAGCGCGGCGTGGTCGGTCGGGGTGATCTCCGCCTTGAGGCCGTTGTCGAAGGTCACGCCGTAGTAGTGCGGCTTCGCGGTCTCGTTGGCGTGGTGGAAGGGCAGCGCCCGGCCGGTGCGCGAGGCGTCCGGGGTGCCGGCCGCGACGGACGGCATGACCTGGAAGGTCTGCCGGTCGCCCATCCAGGGACTGGGTTCATGGCTGGCGCTGAAGGCCTGGAGGGTGGGGAGGTTGTCGGCGTTGTTGCGGCGCGCGTACTCGTAGAGCCAGTCGGAGGAGCCCGCGTTGGTGACCGGCGTCCAGAAGTTGAAGCCGTTGGGGACGGCGGTGGCGGGGAAGGTGTTGCCGCGCGAGAAGCTTCCGCTGGAGAGGGTGCCGCGGGTGGTGACGGCGTAGTCGGAGAGGTGGGCGAGCGGCTTGTCCGGGGCCTTGCGGCCGAGGGCGAGGTCGTCGACCCAGCCGCGGAAGGCCGGTGCGGTCCGGGGCGCCTCGGGTGCGTCGTAGGCGACCAGGATCCGGTCGACGGTCTTGCCGGCGGCGACCGCGCCGATCCGCGACTCGCGGTGGTTCCACTGGTTGACGTAGAGCGTCTTGGAGGAGGCCTGGCCCTGCGGGGTCAGCGCGGCGCCGTGCTGGTCGACGGCGCCCAGCTCGCTGAGGTAGGTGCCGTCGGTGAAGGCCAGGTCCACGGCGACATGGGTCGCGGGGTAGGCCAGGTCGGTGGTCGCCATCTCCGGGAAGATCGCGTACGAGAGCGCCGTCGACGCGGTGACCGGAGTGTCGACGTCGAAGATCTTGTTGTACGAGTAGCCGCGGCCGTCCCCGGTGTGGGTGCCGGCGTAGCGCAGCGCATGGCCTCCGGAGAAGCCGGCGTGCGCCTTGGCGGTGGGGGAGTCGGCGGGGCCGGTGCCGGGCGCGGTGCTCATTCCGGGGGCCGCGGGGGTGGTCGGCGGGGTGATGCCGGAGGTCCGGGGCCGTCCGTCGGGCCCGGTCTCGATGCCGTCGGTCCAGTCGGGCCGGGGGTCGCCGGACTCGAAGGAGGAGCGGAAGTCCGGTGCCGCCAGGGGCTTTTGGGGCGGCGCGGCCAGGGCCGGGCCGTGGGCGGTGATGACGAGCAGAGCGGCCGCCACGAGGGCGACCGGGCGGGGGAGGCCCCGCAGTGGACTGTGCCGGTGTCTGAGCCGCACGCGGTCCCTCTCAACCAGATTGACATCGTTGTCAGTTGAACGACGCGACGATAAACAGAGATAAGTAAGGTGCGTGGGCACTTTGGTGTCAAGGGTGCCGCTGCGATCGATGGGCCGGCCGGGTCCCAAGGTGATCCGGCGGGGTGACGGCGGTCGGATCGTCCGCATACCGGGGAGGTCTCAACTAGGGAAAGACTGCTGTCCAACCCTGCATTCGATCTTGCCCCTTCGGCCGGAAGTGGACTATACCTGTCGGCGTCCGAGCGGCCGTACGACCAAGGCCGCGGGGAGCCGGGGGGAGGGCGGGGAACGGATGATTTCCCCGCATATCCCTAGCGCGCCCGGTGCACATCCCGTACAACTCAGCTTCATCTGACCCGCGGTGCCGGGGTGGCTCCGGTACACCGCCTGAGTCCTGAAGAAGGCGAGGACTTGAGCATGGGATCCACCTCAGAATTCAACCGTCGCGATCTGGTCAAGCGGGCCGCGGCTCTGGGCATCATCGCCGTCCCGGCAATGGGGACGCTTTCGGCGTGTGCCACCGGTGGCGGTGGCGGGGACACCGACAACGGCACCAAGAACAAGGGCGAGACCTCGGCGAAGAACCCGCTCGGCGTGAAGAAGGGCGTGCCGATGGAGGCGTTCATCTTCAAGGGCGGGCTGGGCGACCAGTACGCGAAGGACGCCGAGGCCGACTACCACAAGACCTATGGCGTCACGGTCAAGCACACCGGAACCCAGCAGGTCGGCCCGAAGCTGCAGCCGCGGTTCGCCGGCGGAAATCCCCCGGACGTCATCGACAACTCCGGATCCGACCACCTGGACATGAACAAGCTGTCCTCGCAGGGCCAGTTGCAGGATCTGACGACGCTGCTCGACGCGCCTTCGCTGGACGACCCGAAGAAGAAGGTCCGGGACACGCTCTACCCCAGCACTCTGGAGAAGGGTAAGCACAAGGACGCCTTCGATGTCCTCTACTACGCGTTCACGGTCTACGGCACGTGGTACTCCAGCAAGCTGCTGAAGGACCGGGGCTGGGAGTACCCGACCTCGTTCGACGACATGATCAAGCTCTGTGCGGAGATCAAGAAGGCGAACGTGGCGCCCTGGACGTACCCGGGAAAGTACCCCTACTACGTCCACTTCAATATGTTCGCGCAGATCGCCAAGATCGGCGGGCTCGACAAGTGGATCGCCATCGACAACCTGGAGCCGAAGGCCTGGACGTCCAACGACGCGGTCAAGCAGGTCGTCGAGCACTATGAGGAACTCGCCGCCAAGAAGTACTTCCTTCAGGGCAGCCAGGGGCTGACGCACATTCAGTCCCAGACCGCCTGGACCCGCGGGAAGGCCGTCTTCATCCCCAACGGATCCTGGGTGGAGAACGAGGCCGCGCCGACCACCCCGAAGGACTTCGGTATGGCCGTCGGCCCGCTGTTCGACGGCGGCAGCGGCGACAAGTTGCCGCACGGCACCGTACGCGCCGAGCCCAGTGAGCCGTTCATCGTGGCCAAGGGCGGCGAGAACCCGGTCGGCGGTATGGAGCTGCTGCGCATTCTGCTGTCGAAGAAGCACGCGCAGAATTTCGCGACGAAGGTCAAGTCGCTCACCTCGGTCCAGGGCGCGACCGACGGCATGCAGCTCTCACCGGGCCTCTCCTCGGCCGCCGAGGTCGTCAAGAAGGGTGGCGAGAACCTGCTGATGATCCAGCTCCAGGAGTGGTACCCGAAGCTGACGGACGAGAAGCTGGGCGGGCTCACCAGCCAGCTGCTGACCGGTGACATGAAGGCCGCGGAGTGGATCAAAAAGGCCCAGCAGTACGCGGACGAATTCGCCAAGGACGATTCCGTCACCAAGTTCCGCCGCGAGGCCTGAGCACACCGCCACCGCTGACGAGGGAGGGCCGGGGAGCGCATGCAACACGGCAAGTACCGATTCATCGTGGGGTTCCTGGCCCTGCCTCTGCTGATCTACGCGATCTTCGTGATCTCGCCGTTCATCCAGGCATTCCAGATCTCGACCACGGAATGGAGCGGCCTGCGCGGCGCCGCCAAGAGCATCGGTCTGGACAACTACGACAAGCTGCTGCACAGCGACGAGTTCTGGAACGCGCTGCGGCACAACGTCGTCATGCTGGTGCTGGTGCCGATCGCGACGCTGGCACTGGGGCTGTTCTTCGCCTTCATGCTCAACGTCGGGGGACGCGCCCGCCGCGGCGCGGTCATCACCGGCGTCCGCGGAGCGTCGTTCTACAAGTTCGTCTACTTCTTCCCACAGGTCATCTCGATCACCATCATCTCGGTGATCTGGTTCAACATCTACAACCCGGATCCGCACGACGGCATGCTCAACTCGCTGCTCGGCGCGGTGGGTCTGGATTCGCTGCAGAGCTCCTGGCTCGGTGAGCGCAGCCTCGCCCTGGCCTGCATCATGGTGGTGATGGTCTGGGCGAACGTCGGCTTCTACGTCGTGCTCTTCTCCGCCGCCATGGCCTCCATTCCCCGGGAGATCTACGAGGCCTCGCTGCTGGACGGCGCCAACCGTTTCCACACCTTCTTCCGGATCACCCTTCCGCTGCTGTGGGACACCGTGCAGACGGGCTGGGTCTATATGGGCATCATCGCGATGGACGCCTTCGCACTGGTGCAGATCATGTCGGTCAACATGGGCGGCCCGGACGGCGCGACCGACGTCGTACCGCTCCGGCTGTACCAAACCGCTTTCCGTGACAGTCAGTTCGGCTACGCGGCGGCGATGGGTGTCGCCATGCTCATCGTCACGCTGTTGTTCGCCGTCCTCACGATGCGCTTCGCGCGCCGTGAGCGGATCGAGTTCTAGGGGCAGGGCGCATGACGACGGAAACCGACGCGGTGGACAAGCTGCCGGCGACGGCCGGGCGGCGGGCCGAGAGCGGGAAGAGCGCGGGGAGGCCGCGCCGGGGCGCCGAGGGCGGCATACTCCATGTCTTCTCGCACGGCATGCTGATCGTATGGGCGCTCATGGTGGGAATGCCGCTGCTGTGGGTGCTGTGGAGCTCCTTCAAGAGCAGCGGCGACATTCTCACCACGCCCTGGTCACTGCCGGACGTGCTGCACTTCGAGAACTGGGCCAACGCCTGGAACAAGGCCAACATCGGCAGGTTCTTCCTCAACACCCTTGTCGTGGTGGGTGGTTCGGTCATCGGGACGATGGTGCTCGGCTCCATGGCCGGCTACGTCCTGGCACGGTTCACGTTCCCCGGGAACCGCTTCATCTACTACCTGTTCGTGGCCGGGATGTCCTTCCCGGTGTTCATGCTGGTCATCCCGCTGTTCTTCGTGATGCGGGACTTTCCGGGGATTCCGCTGCTGGCGACGTACCAGGGCCTGATCGCGGTCTATATCGCCTATTCGCTGCCGTTCACCGTCTTCTTCATGACGTCCTTCTTCCGCACCCTGCCGACGTCGGTGGCGGAGGCGGCGATGATCGACGGCGCCTCGCACGTGCGGACGTTCTTCCAGGTGATGCTGCCGATGGCCAAGCCCGGCCTGATCAGCATCGGGATCTTCAACTTCCTGGGGCAGTGGAACCAGTACCTGCTGCCGATGGTCCTCAACCAGGACGAGGACAAGTACGTGTTGACCCAGGGCCTCGCCAACATCGCGCTGCAGCAGGGTTATGAGGGCGACTGGGGCGGGCTGATGGCCGGCATGATGATCGCGATGCTGCCGGTGCTGCTGGTGTACTTCATCTTCCAGCGGCAGGTGCAGGCCGGGCTGACGGCCGGAGCGATCAAGTAGACCCCGGCACGTGCCCCGCCCTCGGGGGCGGCCCCGCCGCGGCGGAGCCGCCCCCGAGGCGCGCACATCTGAGCCGCCTCCCGATCATCCCGGACTCAACGTCTTGACGAGACTTCCCGACGGGCGTTCTGCTTAGAGTTCACATGTTGAATCGACAGCCGCCCCCCGAAGGTGTGGGTGCGGTCGGCGGGCGGTCGTGCCCTCCCCAGCTGTGCGGGGAGGCACCCCCGGCCCGAGACAGGAGTGGATGAGTCGATGGAGACTCCGGGGTCGCAGTCCTCGTTGCACCGGGCCAATCTGGAGCGGGTCGTGCGCGCGGTGCGTATGGCGGGCTCACTCACACAGGCGGAGATCGCCCGGAGCACGGGGCTGTCCGCGGCCACCGTCTCCAACATCGTCCGTGAGCTGAAGGACGGCGGGACCGTCGAGGTGACCCCCACCTCGGCGGGCGGGCGGCGGGCGCGCAGCGTCTCGCTCTCCGGTGACGCGGGCATCGTCGTGGGCGTCGATTTCGGGCACTCCCATCTGCGGGTGGCGGTCGGCAACCTGGCCCACCAGGTGCTCGCCGAGGAGGCCGAGCCGATCGATGTGGACGCCTCCGCCGCCGAGGGCTTCGACCGGGCGGAGCGGCTGGTCAGCCGGCTGATCGCGGCGACCGGCATCAGCCCGGGGAAGGTCATCGGCGTTGGCCTGGGCGTGCCCGGCCCCATCGACGTCGAATCGGGGACGCTGGGCTCGACCGCGATCCTGCCGGGCTGGTCGGGGACGAACCCCAGCCAGGAGCTCTCCGGGCGCCTCGGGGTGCCGGTCTACGTCGACAACGACGCCAACCTCGGCGCGCTGGGCGAGCTGGTGTGGGGCGGCGGTCGCGGAGCCTCCGACCTGGCGTACATCAAGGTCGCCAGCGGTGTCGGCGCCGGCCTGGTGATCAGCGGGCAGATCTACCGCGGGCCGGGCGGCACCGCGGGCGAGATCGGGCACATCACCCTGGACGAGTCCGGCCCGGTGTGCCGCTGCGGCAACCGCGGGTGCCTGGAGACCTTCACCGCGGCCCGGTACGTCCTGCCGCTGCTGCAGCCGAGCCACGGCGCCGATCTGACCATGCCGCGCGTGGTGCAGCTGGCCCGCGAGGGGGACCCGGGCTGCCGTCGGGTGATTGCGGACGTAGGCCGCCATATCGGCAGTGGTGTGGCGAATCTGTGCAATCTGCTCAATCCCAGCAGAGTGGTACTCGGCGGCGATCTCGCCGAGGCCGGTGAGCTGGTGCTCGCGCCGATCCGGGAGTCGGTGTCGCGGTACGCGATCCCCAGCGCGGCACGGCAGTTGGGCATCGTCCCCGGCACGCTCGGGGGCCGCGCGGAGGTGCTGGGCGCGCTGGCTCTGGTGCTGAGCGAAATGGGTGATTCGACCCTGCTCGACGGCGTACAGGGCGTGGACGCGCCCGCTATAGCGTGAGCGCGCTGAGTTCACACAGCTAACGCATGGCACCGTTGCCATCTCGTTAAGGATTTACTTCTTGACGGTCGGCTGGCGGCCGAGTTGACTTCCAGCCACCTCGGCCGCAACGACGCGGCCTCGTCAGGGAGGCAACCCCAATGAACGTTTGGACGCGTCGCGTCGTCATAGGAACCGCCGCCGTATCGATGGCGCTCTCCGTGGCCGCCTGTGGCAAGGCCGGTGACGGCGCCAAGGGCGGCGGTGGCGACAACAAGACCATCGGCCTGCTGCTGCCGGAGAACAAGACCACGCGTTACGAGACCTTCGACCGCCCGCTGATGGAGGCGAAGATCAAGGAGCTGTGCAGCGACTGCACGGTGAAGTACAACAACGCGGCGCAGGAGACCGAGACCCAGAAGAAGCAGTTCGACGCGCTGATCACCCAGGGCGTCAAGGTGATCATTCTGGACGCGGTCGACTTCAAGGCCACCAAGTCGTGGGTGAACCAGGCCGCCAAGAAGGGCGTCAAGGTCATCGCGTACGACCGGCTGGCCGAGGGCAACATCTCCGCCTACGTCTCCTACGACAACGAGAAGATCGGCCGCCTCCAGGGACAGGCGCTGGTCAAGGCTCTGGGCGACAAGGCCAAGGACAGCAATGTCGTCATGGTCAACGGTTCGCCGACCGACCCGAACATGCCGTTCTTCAAGAAGGGTGCCCACAGCGTCCTCGACAAGCAGGTCAAGAAGATCGCGTACGAGCAGGACATCCCGGACTGGTCGCCGGACGAGGCCAACCGGAAGATGGGTGCGGCCCTCGACTCGCTCGGCAAGGACGGCTTCCAGGGCGTCTACTCCGGCAACGACGGCATGGCCGGCGGCATCATCACCGCCCTCAAGCAGAAGGGCGTGAAGGTCCCGGTCGGCGGCCAGGACGCCGAGCTGGCGGGCCTGCAGCGCATCCTCAAGGGCGAGCAGGCGTTCACGATCTACAAGCAGATCAAGCCGCAGGCCGACTCCACGGCCGAGATCGCCGTCAAGCTGCTCAAGGGCGAGAAGATCGACTCCCTGACCGACGCCAAGGTCGACAGCCTCAGCGGCGAGGTCAAGGGCATCCCGGCGAAGCTCTACGACGCGCAGATCGTGACGAAGGAGAACATCGCCTCCACGATCATCAAGGACAAGGTCTACAAGGCGAGCCAGATCTGCACCGGCGACGTCAAGAAGGCCTGCGAGGCGGCCGGCATCAAGTAAGGCCACCGGCCACCGGCTGCCGGCCTCCCGGCCGCCGACCACCGGCCGTACCGGTTCCCCCGCCCGCGCCGACCTGTCCCGGGCGCGGGCGCGGGACCGTACCCGCACCACCCCCATGCCCTCGCAGAGCCCCCCCGCTCTTCGCACCATCCCCGCCGTTGTGACGGCGGCGAAGGAGATGATTCACGTGTCCGCTACGCCTGTGCTGGCGTTGCGCGGAGTCTCCAAGCGGTTCGGCGCCGTCCAAGCACTCACGGACGTCACCCTGGAGATCCACCCCGGTGAGGTGGTCGCCCTCGTAGGCGACAACGGCGCCGGCAAGTCCACCCTGGTCAAGACCATCTCCGGCGTCCACCCGGTCGACGACGGCGCCATCGAGTGGGAGGGCAACGCGGTACGCATCAACAAGCCGCACGACGCCCAGGAACTCGGCGTCGCCACCGTGTACCAGGACCTCGCGCTCTGCGACAACCTCGACGTGGTCGCCAACCTCTTCCTCGGCAACGAGACCCGCACCGCCGGTGTCCTCGACGAGATCGCCATGGAGAAGCGCGCCAAGGAGCTGCTGGACACCCTGTCCATCCGCATCCCCAGCGTCCGCATCCCCGTCGCCGCGCTCTCCGGCGGCCAGCGGCAGGTCGTCGCCATCGCCCGTGCGCTGATCGGCGACCCCAAGATCGTCATCCTCGACGAGCCCACCGCAGCCCTCGGCGTCGAGCAGACCGCGCAGGTCCTCGACCTCGTCGAGCGGCTGCGCGAGCGCGGCCTGGGCGTCATCCTCATCAGCCACAACATGGCCGATGTGCAGGCCGTCGCGGACCGGGTCGCGGTGCTGCGGCTGGGCCGCAACAACGGTGTCTTCGACGTCGAGGGCACCTCCCACGAAGAGATCATCGCCGCGATCACCGGCGCCTCGGACAACGCCGTCACCCGCCGCAAGGCGCGCACGGACCAGGTGAAGAAGGAGGTCGGGGCGTGAGTGACCTGACCAAGGAGCCGGCGGGCCAGGAGGCCGAGGCCGCGCCGCAGGAGACCGAGGCCGCCCCGGCCGCCGTCGACACCCCGCAGCCGGCCGCCGTCGACCCCCGTCTGCTCGTCCGTGAGCAGGGCATCGCCGGCTACCTCAACGACTTCAAGCGCCGGGTGCGCGGCGGTGAGCTGGGCTCGCTGCCGGTCATCATCGGCCTGATCGTCATCGCGGTCGTCTTCCAGCTCAAGAACAGCAGCTTCCTGTCCGCGGACAGCCTCGCGAACATCGGTGTCTACACCTCGGGCCTCGGCATCATGGCCGTCGGCATCGTCTTCGTGCTGCTGCTCGGCGAGATCGACCTCTCCGTCGGCTCGGTGGCCGGTGTCGGCGCGGCCGTCTGGGCCGTGCTCAGCGTCACCAACGGCGTCAACGACTGGCTCGCGGTCCTGATCGCGATCGTTGCCGGTGTGGCCATCGGCACCCTGCACGGGTTCTTTTTCGCCAAGATCGGTGTGCCGGCCTTCGTCGTCACTCTGGCCGGTTTCCTCGGCTGGAGCGGTCTGCAGATCTGGATGATGGGCAAGGAGGGCTCCATCAACACGCCGAGCGGCAGTGTGGTGGAGAGCCTCACCGGCTACTACTTCGAGGACAAGGCCGCCGCGTACGGTCTCGCGCTGGTCGCGGTCCTCGCGTACGCCGCGTCGCTCCTGCTGGACAGCAAGCGCCGCAAGGCCGCCGCACTGCCCTCCCGGCCGCTCAGCGAGGTCCTGCTGCGCACCGGCGTGGTCGCGCTGATCAGCTTCGTGGTCGCCTATGTGCTCAACGAGCCGGCCGGTGCCCGCGGTCTGCCGCTGGCCCTGGTGCTGTTCCTCGCGGTGCTGGTCATCGCCGACTTCGTGGTGCGCCGTACCACCTACGGACGGCAGATCTTCGCGGTCGGCGGCAACGCCGAGGCGGCCCGCCGGGCCGGCATCAACGTGAACAAGATCCGGATCAGCGTCTTCGCGATCTCCGGGATGCTCGCCGCCTTCGGCGGACTGTTCATCGCCAGCCTCTCCGGTGGCGCCACCAAGAACCTGGGTTCCGGCAACACCCTGATGAACGTCATCGCGGCGGCCGTCATCGGCGGCACCAGCCTCTTCGGCGGCCGCGGCAAGATCTGGTCCGCGCTGCTGGGCATGCTGGTCATCCAGTCGATCCAGCAGGGTCTGAACCTGCTGGGCATGGCCAGTGAGATCCAGTACATGATCACCGGCGCGGTGCTGCTCGCCGCGGTCGTGATCGACTCGGTTTCGCGGCGGACGCAGAAGACCGCGGGGCGCACGTAGGGCGCGGGACGTCGTCTGGCCGCGGCAGCGCTCCGGGCGCACGTAAGGCGCGGGATGTCGTCTGGCCGCGGCAGCGCTCCCGGCGCACGTAGGGCGCGGGATGTCGTCTGGCCGCGGCAGCGCTCCGGGCGCACGTAGGGCGCGGGACGTCGTCTGGCCGCGGCAGCGCTCCCGGCGCACGTAAGTCCTCCGCTCGTCACTCGGCCGAGGCAGCGTCGCCCCGGCCGCTTCGACGGCACCGGCCCCCACCGGGCATGATCCGGTGGGGGCCGGTGCCGTGTGTGTCACACCGCGCAACCGACCGGCCGAAAGCCGTCGTCACCCGAGTGACATACATCGCGAGGCCCGCGCGTCGGCGCAGCGGGGGCGACATTAGACTCATCTGATCGGCAAGCTCGATCACAGCAGCAAGCTCGAACACAGCAGCAGCAAGGAGGCAGGGGTGGCGTTGCTTTCCCGTATCAGGGGACCGCGCGATCTGGACCGACTGGGCCCGGAGCAGCTCGAGCAGCTGGCGGGGGAGATCCGTACCTTCCTTGTCGACGCGGTCTCCAAGACCGGCGGACACCTCGGCCCGAACCTCGGCGTGGTCGAGCTGACCATCGCCCTGCACCGGGTCTTCGACTCGCCCAAGGACCGGGTCCTGTTCGACACCGGGCACCAGTCCTACGTCCACAAGCTGCTCACCGGCCGTCAGGACTTCTCCCAGCTGCGGGCCAAGGGCGGGCTGTCCGGCTACCCCTCGCGCGCCGAGTCCGACCACGACGTGATCGAGAACTCGCACGCCTCCACCGTCCTGGGCTGGGCCGACGGCCTGGCCAAGGCCAATCAGGTGCGCGGCAAGGACGACCACGTCGTCGCCGTCATCGGTGACGGTGCGCTGACCGGAGGTATGGCCTGGGAGGCGCTCAACAACATCGCGGTCGCCAAGGACCGCCCGCTCGTCATCGTCGTCAACGACAACGAGCGCTCCTACGCGCCGACCATCGGCGGCCTGGCCAACCACCTCGCCACCCTGCGCACCACCGACGGCTACGAGCGCTTCCTGGCCCGCGGCAAGGACCTCCTGGAGCGCACCCCCGTCGTCGGCAAGCCGCTCTACGAGACGCTGCACGGCGCGAAGAAGGGCCTGAAGGACTTCATCGCCCCGCAGGGCATGTTCGAGGACCTGGGCCTGAAGTACGTCGGACCGATCGACGGCCATGACATGGAGGCCCTGGAGTCCGCGCTGCAGCGCGCCAAGCGCTTCGGCGGCCCGGTCATCGTGCACTGCCTCACCGAGAAGGGCCGCGGCTACAAGCCCGCCGAGCAGGACGAGGCGGACCGCTTCCACGGCATCGGGGTGATCCACCCGGACACCGGGCTGCCGGTGGCGGCGTCGGGCGCCAGCTGGACCTCCGTCTTCGGTGAGGAGATGGTCAAGCTGGGCCAGGAGCGCGACGACATCGTGGCGATCACGGCGGCCATGCTGCAGCCGGTGGGCCTGGGCAAGTTCGCCAAGGCGTTCCCGGAGCGGGTCTACGACGTGGGAATCGCCGAGCAGCACGCGGCCGTGTCGGCGGCGGGCCTGGCGACCGGCGGACTGCACCCGGTCTTCGCGGTGTACGCCACCTTCCTCAACCGCGCCTTCGACCAGGTCCTCATGGACGTCGCCCTGCACAAGTGCGGGGTCACCTTCGTCCTGGACCGGGCCGGTGTCACCGGCGACGACGGCGCCTCGCACAACGGCATGTGGGACATGTCCCTGCTCCAGGTCGTACCGGGCCTGCGGATCGCCGCGCCGCGCGACGCCGACCAGGTGCGCGCCCAGCTGCGCGAGGCCGTCGAGGTCAAGGACGCCCCGACCGTCGTGCGCTACTCCAAGGGCAAGGTCGGTCCCGCCGTCGAGGCCGTGGACCGGGTCGGCGGCATGGACGTGCTCCGTGCGCCCGACGAGAGCGTCAAGCGGCCCGACGTCCTGCTGGTCTCCGTCGGTGCGCTCGCCCCGATGTGCCTGGAGATCGCCGACCTCCTCGACAAGCAGGGCATCTCGACGACCGTCGTGGACCCGCGCTGGGTCAAGCCGGTCGACGAGGCGCTGCCGGGCCTGGCCGCCAAGCACCGCGTGGTCATCACCGTCGAGGACAACTCCCGTACGGGCGGCGTCGGTTCGGCGATCGCCCAGGCGCTGCGGGACGCCGGTGTGGACCTGCCGCTGCGCGACTTCGGCATCCCCGAGCGCTTCCTCGACCACGCCTCCCGCAAGGAGATCCTGGCGGAGATCGGGCTCACCGCTCCGGACATCGCCCGCCAGGTGACCGGCCTGGTCTCCAAGATCGACGGTCTGTCGCGGACCGATCTGGAGGACGCCGCGGCCACCGCGGACGCTCCCGACCGCGCGCAGGCCGAGGTCGCCCGCGACTGATTGCGCAGACCCTGCCGATGGGCCGGCCGGTCATCCGTACGGATGTTCCGCCCGGCCCATCGGCATACCCGCAGCCACACCCCATCGGGTGAATCACCGTCCCCTGGAGGCCCGCCAAAGCTGACTGTTTCCAGACATTGCGGAGACTCGGTCAGTTCAGGAGAGTTGCGAGGGTCGTCCAGGCGGAGGTTCGCCCATGAGCACACAGCACGGCACACCACATGATTCACGTCGACAGAGCGGTATGTTCCGGACGAAGACTGTGGAGCAGTCGATCCTGGACACCGAAGAACCGGAGCACACACTCAAGAAGTCCCTGTCGGCCCTCGATCTGACCGTCTTCGGTGTCGGCGTGGTCATCGGCACCGGCATCTTCGTCCTCACCGGAAAGATCGCCAAGGAGCAGGCCGGTCCCGCCGTCGCGCTGTCCTTCGTCGCCGCCGGCGTGGTCTGCGCGCTGGCGGCGCTGTGCTACGCGGAGTTCGCCTCCACTGTGCCGGTCGCCGGATCGGCCTACACCTTCTCCTACGCCTCACTGGGGGAGCTGCCGGCCTGGATCATCGGCTGGGACCTGATCCTGGAACTCGCGCTGGGCTGCGCGGTGGTCGCCGTCGGCTGGTCGGGCTACATCCGCTCCCTGCTGGACAGCGCAGGATGGCATCTGCCCGTCGGTCTGTCCGGCACCCACGAGGGACGGTTCGGCTTCGATCTGCTCGCCTGCGTCCTGGTGCTGGTGCTGACCGGCATTCTCGTGCTGGGGATGAAGCTGTCCTCGCGGGTGACGGCGGTGGTCGTCGGGATCAAGGTCACCGTCGTCCTGCTGGTCATCATCGCCGGTGCCTTCCTGATCAACGGCGCCAACTACGAACCGTTCGTACCGCCCAGCCAGCCCACCGAGGGCGGCGGCGGATGGGGCGCGCCGCTGGCGCAGCTGCTCTTCGGCTTCACCCCGTCCAACTTCGGCGTCATGGGCATCTTCGGCGCGGCGGCCGTGGTCTTCTTCGCGTTCATCGGCTTCGACATCGTCGCCACCGCCGCCGAGGAGACCCGCAACCCGCAGCGCGACGTACCGCGCGGCATCCTCGGCTCGCTGGCCATCTGCACGATCCTCTACGTCGCGGTGTCGGTGGTCGTCACCGGTATGCAGAAGTACAGCAGGCTGTCCACCGACGCCCCGCTCGCGGATGCCTTCAAGGACCTCGACCAGCCCTACTTCGCGGGGGTGATCAGTTTCGGCGCTGCCGTCGGTCTGACCTCGGTCTGCATGATCCTGCTGCTCGGCCAGAGCCGGGTGTTCTTCGCGATGAGCCGGGACGGGCTGCTGCCGCGGGTCTTCTCGCGGGCCCACCCCCGCTACGGCACCCCCTACCGTGCGACCATCGCGCTGGGCGTCGTCGTCGCCGTGGTCTCCGGCTTCACCTCGATCGACGAGCTGGCCGAACTGGTCAACATCGGCACGCTGTTCGCCTTCGTCGTGGTCGCCGTCGGCGTCATCCTGCTGCGCCGCTCGCGGCCGGACCTGCCCCGTTCGTTCCGCACCCCGTTCGTGCCCGTGGTGCCGCTGTTGTCGGTGGCCGCCTCGCTGTGGCTGATGCTCAATCTGCCCGCCGAGACCTGGGCGCGGTTCGCGGTCTGGATGGTGGCCGGCTTCGGCATCTACTTCCTGTACGGGCGGTCGCACAGCCGCCTCGGCATCCGCAACCGGCGGACCGAGAAGGGCTGAGACTCCGCCCCCGCCCCGGCCGCGCGCCCGTGCTCCTGTCCCTCCGCTCGCCCCGTACACCCGCAGGCCGCGGTGTACGGGGCCTTTCCGTGCGGCGGTGTCGGCCCGTACGGCGGTGCGCGCCGGACGGGGCCCACCGCCCGCCCCCGCGTCGTGGCCCGCAGCCGCGTAGCGTTCGTGTGCAGGGGGATCGTCGGCGACCGTCGGACCTGATCGGACCTGATCGGACCGGGCACAGGATGTCGGGTCCGATCAGGGCGCGGCCTCCTAACGTGCTGGACGTAGGAGAAGGAGAACCGAGGTGCTGGAGCGGCTGAACGAGGCCCTGGAACACATCGAGGCGCACCTCGATCAGCGGATCGAGGTGTCCGAGCTGGCGCGGATCGCGACGACGTCGGAGTACCACTTCCGACGGGTGTTCTCCACGCTGGCGGGGATGCCGCTGTCGGAGTACGTCCGGCGCCGGCGGCTGACCATCGCGGGGGCCGAGGTGCTCACCGGCGAGCGGACGCTGCTGGAGATCGCGGTGCGCTACGGCTACGGCTCGGGCGAGGCGTTCGCGCGAGCGTTCCGGGCCGTGCACGGGGTGGGGCCGGGCGAGGCCCGGCGCACCGGTGTCGCGCTGCGCTCCCAACCGCGGATGTCCTTCCGTCTCATCATCGAAGGCAGCAGCAGCATGCGATACCGGGTCGTGGAGAAGGAGCAGTTCCGTGTGGTCGGGAAGAAGGCCCGGGTGCCGCTCGTACACGAGGGGGCGAACCCGGCGATCGCCGACTTCATCCGGAGCATCGACCAGGAGACGGTGCGGCGCATCGGCGCGCTGTCCGATCAGGAGCCGGAGGGGATCGTCGCGGTGAGCGACGACCTCGACCCGAGCAGGGCGGAGGGAACCGAACTCGACTACTACCACGGCGTGGTGACCCGGGCGGCCGTCCCGGAGGACCTGGACGCGCTCACCGTCCCGGCGGGGACGTGGGCCGTCTTCGACGACTCCGGACCGTTCCCGCAGGCGCTCCAGCACCTGTGGCGGGACGTGTTCACGCAGTGGTTCCCGTCCAACCCGTACCAGAGCAGGCCGGGACCGGAGATCCTGCGCGTCCGCCTGTCCCCGGACGCGGCACGGGCGGACGCGGAGCTGTGGATCCCCGTGGAGCGGACCGAGGTCTGAGCGGCGGCGCGGTGGTGTCCCACCCGGGGCACGGGCTCCTCGCACCCCCGCACGGGCTCCTCGCGCCTCCGCGCCGAAACGGGCCCCTACGCCCCGCCGCGCCGCCCCCACACCGCCCGCGGGCCCGTCACCCGCGCGCCCAGCGCCCGGACGCGCTCGCGCAGCCCCCGGTCGGCGGTGACCACCAGGCAGTCCCGTCCGCCGCCCTCGTCCGCCACGAGCTGAACGATCCGGTCGTCGCCGCTGCCGGGCGACGGCACCACCCGTACGCCCTCGACCGAGGCCACCCCGCGTGCCGCGCCCTCGACGACGAGGACCATCTCCAGGGGCGGCTCGGCCAGTCCCGGCAGCCCGGCGGCGGCGAAGCCCGGCAGCGCGTCGCGCAGCCGTTCCGCCGCGCCGTGCCGGTCCCGCCACCAGCCGTCGGGCACCGAGCCGACGACATTCGCGGCATCGACAATGACCAAGGAATCCATGGCGCAACCTTGCCATGGGGCGCTCGACGGCAACGCCAAAGCGCGGGCCGGCTCCGCCGAGCCGGCCCGCGCTTTCGCGGTCAGTCGCGCACCCTTACGCGGGCACGCTCGCCACGCCCGGGGCCAGGAACTTCTTGCCGGTCACCCGCTCGGAGACGCCCTCGCGGTCCAGGTACGGCGTGATGCCGCCCAGGTGGAAGGGCCAGCCGGCGCCGGTGATCAGGCACAGGTCGATGTCCTGCGCCTCGGCGACCACGCCCTCGTCCAGCATCAGGCCGATCTCCTGTGCGACGGCGTCCAGGACGCGGTCGCGCACCTGCTCCTCCGTCAGCACCGAGTCGCCCTGCTTGAGCAGCGCGACGACCTCGGGGTCCAGCTCCGGCTTGCCGGAGTCGTAGACGTAGAAGCCGCGCTTGCCCGCCTTGACGACGGCCGCGAGGTTCGGGGAGACCGTGAAGCGGTTCGGGAAGGCGCCGTGCAGCGTCTCGGAGACGTGCAGACCGATCGCCGGGCCGACCAGCTCCAGCAGCACCAGCGGAGACATCGGCAGACCGAGCGGCTCGATGGCCTTCTCGGCGACCTCGACCGGGGTGCCCTCGTCGATGACGTTCTGGATCTCGCCCATGAAGCGGGTCAGGATGCGGTTCACGACGAACGCCGGGGCGTCCTTGACGAGCACCGCGGTCTTCTTCAGCTTCTTGGCGACACCGAAGGCGGTGGCCAGCGAGGCGTCGTCGGTCTTCTCGCCGCGCACGATCTCCAGCAGCGGGAGGATCGCGACCGGGTTGAAGAAGTGGAAGCCGACGACCCGCTCGGGGTGCTTGAGCTTCGACGCCATCTCGGTCACCGACAGCGAGGAGGTGTTGGTGGCGAGGATCGCGTGCGCCGGAGCCACGGCCTCGACCTCGGCGAACACCTGCTGCTTGACGCCGATCTCCTCGAAGACGGCCTCGATGATGAAGTCCGCGTCGGAGAAGCCCTCGGCCTTGTCCAGCACACCGGTCACCAGGGCCTTGAGACGGTTGGCCTTGTCCTGGTTGATCCGGCCCTTGCCGAGCAGCTTGTCGATCTCGGCGTGGACGTAGCCCACACCCTTGTCGACCCGCTCCTGGTCGATGTCGGTCAGCACGACCGGCACCTCCAGGCGGCGCAGGAAGAGCAGGGCCAGCTGAGAGGCCATCAGACCGGCGCCGACGACACCGACCTTGGTGACCGGACGGGCCAGGCTCTTGTCCGGCGCGCCGGCGGGGCGCTTGGCGCGCTTCTGCACCAGGTTGAACGAGTAGATGCCGGCGCGGAGTTCGCCGCCCATCATCAGGTCGGCGAGCGCCACGTCCTCGGCGTCGAACCCGGCCTGCAGGTCACCGCTCTTGGCCGCGGCGATGATGTCCAGCGCGCGGTAGGCGGCCGGCGCGGCGCCGTGCACCTTGCCGTCGGCGATGAACTTGCCGCGCTCGACGGCCTGGTCCCAGGCCGCACCGCGGTCGATCTCGGCGCGCTCGACCGTCACGTCGCCCTTGAGGACGTTCGCGGTCCAGATCAGCGACTGCTCCAGGAAGTCCGCGCCCTCGAAGATCGCGTCGGCGATACCGAGGTCGAAGACCTGCTGGCCCTTGAGCTGCTTGTTCTGGTTGAGCGAGTTCTCGATGATGACCGAGACGGCCTTGTCGGCGCCGATCAGGTTCGGCAGCAGCGCACAGCCGCCCCAGCCCGGGACCAGGCCCAGGAAGACCTCGGGGAGGGAGAAGGCCGGCAGGGCCTTGGAGACGGTGCGGTACGAGCAGTGCAGACCGACCTCGACGCCACCGCCCATGGCGGCGCCGTTGTAGTAGGCGAAGGTCGGCACGGCGAGCCCGGACAGGCGCTTGAAGACATCGTGGCCGCCCTTGCCGATGGCCAGCGCGTCCCCGTGCTTCGTCAGCAGCTCGATGCCCTTGAGGTCGGCGCCGACGGCGAAGATGAACGGCTTGCCGGTGAGGCCCACGCCGACGATGTCGCCGTCCGCGGCCTCCTTCTCGACCTGGTCGAGCGCGGCGTTGAGGTTCGCCAGCGAGCCCGGGCCGAAGGTGGTCGGCTTGGTGTGGTCGAAGCCGTTGTCCAGCGTGATGAGCGCGAAGCGCCCGGCGCCGAACGGCAGGTCGAGGTGGCGTACGTGCGCGGACGTGACGACCTCGTCGGGGAACAGCTCGGCCGCGCCCTTCAGCAGCTCGGCGGTGGTGGTGGTGCTCACTTGCTGCCTCCGGCGGACTCGAAGTGCGGGTTCTCCCAGATGACGGTGGCGCCCATGCCGAAGCCGACGCACATCGTGGTCAGGCCGTAGCGGACCTGCGGCTGCTCCTCGAACTGGCGGGCCAGCTGCGTCATCAGCCGGACGCCGGAGGAGGCCAGCGGGTGGCCGAAGGCGATGGCGCCGCCGTACTGGTTGACGCGCGCGTCGTCGTCGGCGATGCCGTAGTGGTCGAGGAAGGCGAGCACCTGCACGGCGAACGCCTCGTTGATCTCGAACAGGCCGATGTCACCGATGCCCAGGCCCGCCTTGGCGAGCGCCTTCTCGGTGGCCGGGATCGGGCCGTAGCCCATGACCTCCGGCTCCACGCCCGCGAAGGCGTAGGAGACCAGGCGCATCTTGACCGGGAGGTTGTTCTCCCGGGCGAAGTCCTCGGAGGCGATGATCGAGGCGGTGGCGCCGTCGTTGAGACCGGCGGCGTTACCGGCGGTGACGCGGCCGTGCGTACGGAACGGCGTCTTCAGACCGGAGAGGTTCTCCAGGGTGGTCCCCGGGCGCATCGGCTCGTCGGTGGTCACCAGACCCCAGCCGGTCTCGCCGACCTCGGAGTTGGTGTTGCGTACCGAGATCGGGACCAGGTCCTGCTGGATCTTCCCGTTCGCGTACGCCTTCGCCGCCTTCTCCTGCGAGCGCACGGCGTACTCGTCGGCGCGCAGCTTGGTGATCTGCGGGTAGCGGTCGTGGAGGTTCTCCGCGGTCATGCCCATGAACAGCGCGGACTCGTCGACCAGCTTCTCGCTGACGAACCGCGGGTTGGGGTCGACGCCCTCGCCCATCGGGTGGCGTCCCATGTGCTCGACACCGCCCGCGATGACGGCGTCGTACGCGCCGAAGGCGATGGAGCCGGCGGTGGTCGTGACGGCGGTCAGCGCACCGGCGCACATACGGTCGATGGAGTAGCCGGGCACGGACTGCGGGAGGCCCGCGAGGATGCCGGCGGTGCGGCCCAGGGTCAGGCCCTGGTCGCCGATCTGCGTGGTGGCGGCGATCGCGACTTCGTCGATCTTCGCGGGGTCCAGGTCCGGGTTGCGGCGCAGCAGCTCCCGGATGGCCTTCACGACGAGATCGTCGGCGCGGGTCTCGTGGTAGATGCCCTTCGGGCCCGCCTTGCCGAACGGGGTGCGGACGCCGTCGACGAAGACGACGTCCCTAGCGGTACGAGGCACGTTGGCTCTCCTCCAGGTGCGGGGTGGCACTGCTGCGTGGCGCCCCCAGGGACGCTTCACACCGACATGCTACTTACGGGTAACCAAGCTGCACACCCCCATCGGCCGGAGCGGCGAAGGTCACACCGGATGGAGGCGGAGGGGGCTGGGCGGCGGCCCGGCGGTGGAGGGGGTGCGTGGCCGGGCGGCGGCCCGGCGGGCACGGGCGGCGTGCGGCTGGGCGGCGGGCCGCAGGGAGGCGCGTCCGGGCGCCGGGAAAGGGGCCGAATGGTGTCCGGCGGTGGCGGAATTCCACCCGTCGGCACCCCAGATGTCCGCAGGGTGGCGAAATGGGGTGGTGTGGCGGTGCGGACCGCCCCGGCAAGGGACGCGCATCGGGACCGCGAGCGCTCGGGGAACTCCGGTGGCGGTGCCGGTAGGGGAGGCGGGGAGCGGCGGCCTTCGGCGGTGACGAAGGCGCGGTCGCGGCGGTCCCCGGTCGGGGGACCGCCGCACGCGTCAGCCGGCGGCCGGGTCCGCCAGCAGCGCCTCGGTCAGGAGCGGCGCGACCTGTTCGATCTGCCAGGGGCGGGCGCCGTGGCCCTCGAGGGCCTGGGCGACCGACTCGTGGGTCGGCTCGGCCGGCGGCTCCCAGCACAGCCGGCGCACCGTGTCCGGCGTGATGAGGTTCTCCTGCGGGAGGTTCAGCCGCTCGGCCAGGGCGGTGACCCCGGCGCGGGCGGCCGACAGGCGGGCCGCGGCGACCGGGTCCTTGTCGGCCCAGGAGCGGGGCGGCGGCGGCCCGTTGAGCGGCTGGCCGGGCTGCGGCAGCTCGCTCTCCGGGAGGGCGCGGGCGCGGTCGACGGCGGCCTGCCACTGCTCCAGCTGCCGGCGGCCCATGCGGTGGCCGAAGCCCGACAGCCCCGCCAGTGCGTGGCTGTTCGGCGGCAGGTGCAGCGCCGCCTCCACGATCGCGGCGTCGCCGAGCACCTTGCCCGGCGACACGTCGCGCCGCTGGGCGACCTGGTCACGGGCCGTCCACAGCTCCCGTACGACGGCCATCTGGCGGCGCCGGCGGACCTTGTGCATGCCGGACGTGCGGCGCCAGGGGTCCTTGCGGGGCGGCGGCGGGGGAGCGGCGGCGATCGCCGCGAACTCCTGCCGGGCCCACTCCATCTTCCCCTGCCGGGTCAGCTCCTCCTCCAGCGCGTCGCGCAGGTCCACCAGCAGCTCGACGTCGAGCGCGGCGTAGCGCAGCCAGGGCTCGGGCAGCGGGCGGGTGGACCAGTCGACGGCGGAGTGGCCCTTCTCCAGGGCGTAGCCGAGGACGTTCTCGACCATCGCGCCCAGGCCGACCCGGGCGAAGCCGGCCAGCCGCCCGGCCAGCTCCGTGTCGAACAGCCGGGAGGGGACCATCCCTATGTCACGCAGGCACGGCAGGTCCTGGGTGGCGGCGTGCAGCACCCACTCGGCGTCGCCGATCGCCTCGCCCAGAGCCGACAGGTCGGGGCAGCCGACCGGGTCGATCAGTACGCTGCCGGCGCCCTCGCGGCGCAGCTGGACGAGGTAGGCGCGCTGGCCGTAGCGGTAGCCCGAGGCGCGCTCGGCGTCGACGGCCACCGGTCCGGTACCGGCCGCGAAGGCGGCCACCACCTCGGCGAGCGCCTCGGGTGTGGCGGTCACCGGGGGGATGCCCTCGCGGGGCTCCAGGAGAGGGACCGGCGCCGGTCGGGAATCCGGAGGCGAGTCTCCGGGTGCTCGCAGTGTCGTGTCTGCTGCGGTCTTTTGGGCGTCGGTCACCAGTCAAGGGTATCTGTGTATGCACGTCGCCCGTCGAGGGAACGTTCCCTCGACGGGCGAGCCGGTCGTGTAAAGGGTCAGTGGATGATGCCGGTGCGCAGCGCGACCGCCACCATTCCGGCTCGGTCGCCCGTGCCGAGCTTGCGGGCGATCCGGGCGAGGTGGCTCTTGACGGTCAGCGCCGACAGCCCCATGGAGACGCCGATGGCCTTGTTGGACTGGCCCTCCGCCACCAGCCGCAACACCTCGACCTCGCGGCCCGACAGCTCGCGGTAGCCGCCGGGATGTCCCGGGGCGCCCGGTGGGCGGCGCTGCATACGGGCCGCGTTGGCGCCGATCGGAGAGGTGCCCGGACGGCCGGGAATGCCCAGGTTGGTACGGGTACCCGTGACGACATAGCCCTTGACGCCGCCGGCCAGGGCGTTGCGTACGGCGCCGATGTCGTCGGCCGCGGAGAGCGCGAGCCCGTTGGGCCAGCCGGCCGCCCGGGTCTCGGACAGCAGCGTGAGGCCGGAGCCGTCGGGAAGGTGGACGTCGGCAACGCAGATGTCGCGCGGGTTGCCGACGCGGGGACGGGCCTCCGCGATGGACGACGCCTCGATCACGTCACGTACTCCGAGGGCCCACAGGTGGCGGGTGACGGTGGAGCGGACGCGAGGGTCGGCCACGACGACCATGGCCGTCGGCTTGTTCGGGCGGTAGGCGACCAGGCTCGAAGGTTGCTCGAGGAGAACAGACACCGGGCCTCCTGGGGGAGTGGCGGGGACGGAAGCCGGCTTGGGGGAGCCGGAATGATCCGTGTTTGAAGGGTCACTGACCTCTTCGGCAGCAATCCGGCGGGACTTTAGACTTTGATCACGATTTAGTTAGGGGCAATTCGGGCAAATCGGATGGATGATCGATCAGGTGTGGGCACGGAGTGCATACCGAGATGATCAGAGCCGTGCGCGAACGTGATCAAGGTGGGCGCGGCGCGGCGCCCTCTTGACTGCGTGGCAAGGCTGTGGATACGCGGCGGACCGCTCAGCGCGGCTGTGCGCCGCGGCGCTGCGGCAGCGGGACGACCCCGCCGCGCGGCGCCAGGTCGAGCGCGGCCGGCGGCAGCCCCGCGACCTGGCACAGCAGATCGCACCACGCCGCCAGATGCGCCGCCATGTCCGGCACCCCGCCGGGGCCCTCGGCCGGCGTCCAGGACGCCCGGATCTCGATCTGGGTCGCCGGCTCGCGCGCGGCGAGCCCGCCGAAGTAGTACGACCCGGCCCGGGTCACCGTGCCGCTCGGCGCGCCGTAGGACACCCCGCGCGCCTCCAGCGCACCCGTCAGCCACGACCAGGACACCTCCGGCAGCAGCGGATCGGCGCCCATCTCCGGCTCCAGCTCCGCCCGTGCCAGCGTCACCACGCGGAAGGCGCCCTGCCAGGCGTCGTCCCCGGCCGGGTTGTGCAGCAGCACCAGCCGCCCGTCCGCCAGGTCCTTGTCCTCGCTGCCCGGTCCCGAGCCGTGCTCGACGACCGCCGCCTCCAGCGCGTACGCGAACGGGGCGAGCCGTTTGGGGGCGGGCGTCGGGTCGATCTCGATCTCCGGCCGCAGTCGGGCCGCGCGAAGCGCCTCGACCGCCTGACGGAAGGGGATCGGGGCCTCGTCCGCGCTGTCCGCGAGGTGTTCGTGAGCCGCAGCCATGCCCGGAAGATTAGGCGGAACCGAGCCCGTATACGCGGAGGACACCCGGTTCGCGCGTCGCCCATTCGGAGGCCCCCAGGGGCGCATGCGAAGATTTGGGGCGTGAGCGCCAACGAAGCCCCCGCGGGCCAGCAGCAGACCGCTACATACGACTCGGCCTTCCTCAAGGCCTGCCGACGTGAGCCGGTGCCGCACACCCCGGTGTGGTTCATGCGCCAGGCGGGCCGCTCACTGCCGGAGTACCGCAAGGTCCGCGAGGGCATCGCGATGCTCGACTCGTGCATGCGGCCCGAGCTGGTCACCGAGATCACGCTGCAGCCCGTGCGCCGCCACGGCGTCGACGCCGCCATCTACTTCAGCGACATCGTCGTCCCCCTCAAGGCCCTCGGCGTCGACCTCGACATCAAGCCCGGCGTCGGCCCGGTCGTCGCGAACCCGATCCGCACCCGCGCCGACCTCGACCAGCTGCGCGCCCTGGAGCCCGGCGACGTCCCCTACGTCACCGAGGCCATCGGCATGCTCGTGCGCGAGCTGGGCAGCACCCCGCTGATCGGCTTCGCCGGCGCGCCGTTCACACTCGCCAGCTACCTCGTCGAGGGCGGCCCGTCCCGCAACCACGAGCACACCAAGGCCCTCATGTACGGCGACCCGCAGCTGTGGGCCGACCTGCTGGACCGCCTCGCCGACATCACCGCCGCCTTCCTCAAGGTGCAGATCGAGGCCGGGGCGAGCGCGGTGCAGCTCTTCGACTCCTGGGTCGGCGCGCTCTCGCCCGCGGACTACCGCCGCTCGGTGATGCCCGCCTCCGCCAAGGTCTTCAAGGCGGTGGAGGGCCTCGGCGTGCCGCGCATCCACTTCGGCGTCGGCACCGGCGAACTCCTCGGCCTGATGGGCGAGGCGGGCGCGGACGTCGTCGGCGTCGACTGGCGGGTGCCGCTGGACGAGGCGGCCCGCCGCGTCGGCCCCGGCAAGGCGCTCCAGGGCAACATCGACCCGGCGGTGCTCTTCGCCCCCCGCGAGGCCGTCGAGACCAAGGCCCGCGAGGTGCTCGACGCGGCCGCCGGCCTCGAAGGCCACGTCTTCAACCTCGGCCACGGCGTCCTGCCCGACACCGACCCGGACGCGCTGACCCGCCTGGTGGAGTACGTCCACACGCAGACGGCGCGCTGAGCGGAACTGCTTCTCGCCGCGGGGCGTCGTGGAGGGCATGAACGCCACCCCCGACGCCCCGATAGCGGATCTCGCCGCGGCCTGGGAAGAGGTACGCGCCGAGTACTACGCGGACCACGACACGGAACTCGTCCTGGCCTGCGCCCGCGCGCTCGCCGCCGACCCCGGTGGCGAGCGCGCCTGGCTGTGGACCTTCGGACTGCTGATGACCGCCGACTACGTCACCCTGCAGTCCGCCTCCGACGGCACCGCGGCCGCCGTCCTCGACGCGCTGCGCGCCACCGACCGGGCGCTGCGCGGGCACCCCTGCGGCCACGACGAGCACCCCTACGAGGGCGATCTCGACGAGCAGTTGCCGCGCCTGGTCTCCTACCTCCCGCTGCTGGAGCACGGCGCGGCGCAGGCGGACCGGGGCGACCGGCACTGCGCCGGGGTGTGGCGCTGCCCGCGCAATGTCGCCGGCTACGCCCGGGTCGCCGTCGACATCCTCGCCCCGGGGACCACCGACGGCATTCCGGCCCGCCTGTCCACCGCCGAGCAGGAGGAGGCCGCCGACCTGGTCTCCATCCTCGACGGCCACCCGGCCCCGGGGGTCAGCGTGTCCTGGTCGCTGTCCCACTACGGCAAGTCGCTCGCCGAGGCGACCGAGCCCGCCGAGCGCGCCGGGCTGGTCGTCATCGTCGCCGCGCTGTCCCGGTACGCGGCCGGCCTCGTGGACTGTCCGGGGCCGCTCAACGATCTGATCGCCGGGCTCGCGTCCGTACCGGCGGCGCCCGCCGAAGGAGGCTGCGGCCACGACGAGGCGGCGCACCCGGTCCTCCCCGACGCCCCCGAGGACGTCATCACGGCCGGGATGCGCCTGAAGAGCCCCAGCGGGCGCCGGCTGCTCGCGGAGCGCAGCGGCCGGCCCGGGGAGGGCGCGCCGCTGGAGGCCTGGCTGTGCCCGGCGTTCGTGGCGGGGCTGGCCCGTGCGGCCCGGCAGCGGGTGCGCACCGCACGCGAGGAGCTGCTCGGCGCGCTGGGGGCCGCGTGCTAGAGACGGACGTCCGGGGCCTGCCCGACGCCGATCCGCCGGACAGCCACCGTGGCGTCAGCCGCCGGCGGCCCGTACCGCCGCCGTCGCCTTGCGGGCCGCGACCAGTACGGGGTCCCAGACGGGCGAGAACGGCGGGGCGTAGCCGAGGTCGAGGGCGGTCATCTGCTCCACCGTCATCCCGGCGGTGAGCGCGACCGCCGCGATGTCGACCCGCTTCGCGGCGCCCTCACGGCCGACGATCTGCACCCCGAGCAGCCGGCCGGTGCGGCGCTCGGCGAGCATCTTGACGTGCATCGGGCGGGCGCCGGGGTAGTAGCCGGCCCGGCTGGTGGACTCCACGGTCACCGTGACGAAGCGCAGGCCGGCCGCGTGCGCCTGCCGCTCCAGCAGGCCCGTGCGGGCGATCTCCAGATCGCAGACCTTGCTGACGGCGGTGCCGACGACACCGGGGAAGGTCGCATACCCGCCGCCCACATTGGCGCCGATGACCTGGCCGTGCTTGTTGGCGTGGGTGCCCAGCGCGATATGGCGGGTGCGGCCCGAGACCAGGTCGTGGACCTCCACGCAGTCGCCGCCCGCCCAGACGGCGTCCTGGCCGCGCACCCGCATCGCCAGGTCGGTGAGCAGCCCGCCCGACTCGCCCAGCGGCAGCCCGGCCGCGGCGGCCAGCGTGGTCTCGGGACGTACGCCCATGCCCAGCACCACCACGTCCGCCGGGTACTCGGCGTCTTCGGTGGTCACCGCGCGGGCCCGCTGCGCGGAGTCCGTCAGCACGCCGGTGACGGTCGTGCCGGTCACCGTCTCGATGCCCATCGAGCACATCGACTCGTGGACCAGCGCGCCCATGTCCGGGTCGAGGGTGGACATCGGCTGCGCGCTCTGTTCCAGGACGGTGACCTGGTAGCCGCGCCGGATCAGCGCCTCGGCCATCTCCACGCCGATGTAGCCCGCGCCGACCACCACCGCCCGCCGGCCCGCGGACGCGCCCAGGGTGTCGAGCAGGGCCCGGCCGTCGTCGAGGTTCTGCACACCGTGCACCCCCGGGGCGTCGATCCCCGGCAGGCCGGGGCGCAGCGGCCGGGCGCCGGTTGCCAGCACCAGCTTGTCGAAGCCGGTCCAGGACTCCCGGCCGCCGTCGTCCAGGTCGCGGGTGCGTACCCGGCCGCGGTCCAGGTCGAGTTCGGTGACCTCGGTCCGCATCCGCAGATCGATGTCCCGGGCGCGGTGCTCCTCGGCCGTACGGGCGATCAGCGCGTCCGGCCCGTCGACCACACCGCCCACCCAGTACGGGATGCCGCAGGCGGAGTACGACGTGAAGTGGCTGCGCTCGAACGCGGTGATCGTCAGCTCTCCGGGCTTCTTCAGCCGGCGCGCCTGCGAGGCGGCCGCCATCCCCGCCGCATCGCCACCGACGATCACCAGCCGCTCCGCCGTCACCGTCGTCCCTCCGTCGCCACTCGTACCGCGGCACCGCTGTGCTCCGCCCCGCCGCCCCGGACGGTGCCGTGGACCGTCCCGAGTCGCTCGAAGGCCGTGGGGGTGGGCCGCCCGGGCAGGAACTCCTTGATCTGCCGGGCGCACTCCTCGGGAGCGGTATCGGTGGTGTCGCACTCGATGTCGTAGATCCCATGGGCGTGCACCTGCGCCAGTTGACCGGCCGCCAGGCCCAGCGGGCGGTCGCCCCGGGACCGTTCGCGGCGCGCCAGTTCCTCGGGCGAGCAGCGGACACCGACCAGGACGACGTCCCGGGGCGGGAACAGGTCGAGGCAGTCGCGCAGCCGCCAGGGCTCGCTCAGCACATGGTCGACGATGACGGTGTTGCCGGCCGCCGCCATCCCGGCGACCGCGCGGTGGAAGCCCCGCCAGGTGCGCACCAGGGTGGCGCGCAGCTCGTCCGGTGTGAGCTCATGGCGTGAGCGCATGCGGTGGAAGGCGTCCACGGGCAGATGGAAGCACGGCTCGTCGAGGGTGTGCAGCAGCGCCTCGGCCAGGCTCGACTTCCCCGAACTCGACGTGCCGTTCAGGAAAATGATCAGCCCGGACTCCGGGGCGGTCAGGTCGGGCACGGTCATCTGGGGCACCTCAGAAGGGATAGGGGGCGGGCGTGGCGCGCAACGGGAACGGGAACGGGAACGGCAACGGGAACGGCAACGAGTCTGCCCGTGTGCGCCTCCTGCCGCCGCGGTACGCGCCGTGCCGCGGGCGGCCGACGCACCTGGTAGGACACCGACCGGTCAGCGTTCCATGACGAGCGCGAGGCCCTGCCCCACGCCGATGCACAGCGCCGCCAGTCCGGTGCCGGAGCCCCGGGCGGCGAGCTGGTGGGCGACCGAGCCGGCGAGGCGGGCACCGGAGGCGCCCAGGGGGTGGCCGATGGCGATGGCGCCGCCGAACGGGTTCACCACGGACGGGTCGAGCTCCGGCCACTGGCCCATGCAGCCCAGCGCCTGGGCCGCGAAGGCCTCGTTGAGCTCGAAGGTGGCGAGGTCGGCGAAACCGCGGTCGGACCGCGCGAGCGCGCGGCGCACCGCCTCCACCGGCCCCAGGCCGAAGAGCTGCGGCTCCACGCCGGTCACCGCGCTCGCGCGGATCCGGGCCAGCGGCTCGCGCCCGGTGGCCCGCAGGCCCTCCTCGTCGGCGAGCAGCAGCGCCGCCGCACCGTCGTTCAGCGGCGAGGAGTTCCCGGCGGTGACCGTGCCGCCGGCCGTACGGAACACCGGCTTCAGCTTGGAGAGCGACTCCAGGGAGGAGCCCTCGCGGATGGTCTCGTCGCGCTCCAGGTCCACGCCCGGCAGCGGCACCACCTCCGCCGCGTAAGAGCCCTCCTGCCAGGCGCGTACCGCCTTTTGATGGCTGGCCAGCGCGAAGACGTCCTGCTGCTCGCGGGTGATGCCGTGCTGGTCGGCGATCTGCTCGGCGCCCTCGCCGAGCGAGACCGTCCACTCCGGGCGCATCCGGGAGTTGACCATCCGCCAGCCCAGCGTCGAGGAGAACATCTCCTGGTGGCCCGCGGGGAAGGCCCGTTCCGGCTTGCGCAGCACATACGGCGCGCGGCTCATCGACTCCACCCCGCCGGCGACCGCGAGGTGCGCATCGCCGTGCGCGATGGCGCGGCCCGCCTGGATGACCGCCTCCAGGCCGGAGCCGCACAGCCGGTTGACGGTCACGCCGGGGACGGTGACCGGCAGCCCGGCCAGCAGCACCGCCATCCGTGCCACGTTCCGGTTGTCCTCGCCGGCGCCGTTGGCGTCGCCGAAGCAGACGTCGTCGATCCGCGCCGGATCGAGGCCCGGCGTGCGGTCCACCAGGGCCTTGAGCACATGGGCGGCGAGATCGTCGGGCCGGACCCCGGCCAGCGCACCGCCGTACTTGCCGACGGGCGTGCGTACCGCATCGACGATGTAGACATCCCGCAGGCGATGGTCGGTCATCAGGCGCTGTCCTCGCTGTCCCGGCTCGGCGGTCGGCGGGCGGTACGAAGATCGCCACCCGTCGCCCCGAGTCTTTGCCCGCCGGTGTCCGCTGTCAACGGGGTCCTCGGTCACCTTCCCCGCGACCGGCCGCATCGGACGTGCCCGGGGCGGCGGCCGCACCGGCCCGCCCGGACGTCTCGGGGACGTCCTCGGCGCCGTCCGCCGGCCGCGGGCCGCCGCTCCCGCCGTCCGTGCGCCGCCGGACGCGCGCTCCGGCCGGCAGCCGGCCGCGGACCAGCCGCCACAGGACGTACACCAGCGCCGCCGTCCCCGCGAACGGCAGCACCGCGCCGATCGCCACCAGCGCCCAGCGCAACGCCGTCTCCCAGGCGTGCCAGCCGCCGGACAGCGCGTCCGAGAAGGACGCCGGGTCCGGGTCGCCGGGCGCCTCGGCGTCCGGCTGCCGCAGCAGCAGCGTGATGGTGGCCGTCCCGGTCCGCTCCTTGAGCGACTTCAGCTCGGCCTGAAGCGACTCCAGGCTGGACTCCCGGGTGCTCAGCTCGGACTCCAGCGAGACGATGTCGCTGATCGTCGTCGCCTTCGCCATCAGCGCCCGGACCCGCGCCACGCTCGCCCGTTGGGACCTGATCCGGCTGTCGACATCCACCACCTGGTCGGTGACGTCCTTCGCGGAGACCTCGCGGGAGAGCAGCCTGCCCAGCCCGGACAACCGCCCCAGCACCGCGTCGTACTCCTTGGGCGGCACCCGCAGCACGATCCGCGAGCGCTCGTGCCCCTGCCCGTCCCGGTCGGTGGTCTCGTCGGCCGTGTAGCCGCCCGCGCCGTCGACCGCCGCCCGCGCCCTGGCCAGCGCCGCCGCGACGTCCTTGGTCTGCACGGTGAGGGTGGCGGTACGGATGATCTGCGAGGGGGCGATCCGCGGTGCCTTGCCGCCGCGGTCTCCCGGGCGGGTGCCGCCCTCCGCCGTCGCCCCGCCGCCGGCCGCCCGTCCGTCCGCCGCCCGGCTCGGTGCGACCGCCCCCTTCGGCGCCGCCGCGTCGCCGGCCGCGGACTCGTCGCCCGACGCGCTGCACCCGGCGACCACCAGCGACGCGGCCAGCAGCGCCCCCGCGACGGCGCCCCGCCGGGCCCGTACCCCCCTCGCCGGTGCCGCCGCCCGTCCCTCCTCCTGCCGTCGGCCGGAGGGACCCCCACCCTGCTTCGCTCGCCGCATGAACGCTCCCCGTCTGAGTGGCGTGCCGATGTCGCCGTTTCGACGGGCCGCCGCCGACCGCGGTTGCCGTCCGTGGATCGCGATCCGGTCACGGTGCGGCCGGTGCGCTCTGAGAGAGTGGGGGCATGAGTGCAGCGCACACCGTTCCGGGCGGCGGGCCCGGCAGCACCGGCCATGTGGTCGTCGTCGGAGGGGGCATCTCCGGACTGGCGGCGGCGCACCGCCTCCTCGACGGCCGGGCCCGGGTGACCGTCCTGGAGGCGTCGGACCGGCTGGGCGGCAAACTGCGCGCGGGCGACATCGCGGGCGTTGCGGTCGACCTGGGCGCCGAATCGATGCTGGCCAGACGGCCGGAGGCGGTCGACCTCGCCCGCGCCGTCGGACTCGGCGAGCGGCTCCAGCCGCCCACCACCGCCACCGCCCGACTGTGGACCCGCGACGCGCTGCGCCCGATGCCCAAGGGACATGTGATGGGCGTCCCCGGTGACCTGGCGCCGCTCGCCGCCTCCGGTGTGATCTCCCCGGAGGGGCTGGCCCGTATCGAACAGGACACCCGGCTGCCGCGCACCGAGGTCGGCGAGGACGTCGCCGTCGGCGAGTACGTCGCCCGCCGCCTGGGCCGCGAGGTCGTCGACCGGCTCGTCGAGCCCCTGCTGGGCGGGGTGTACGCGGGCGACGCGTACAGGATCTCGCTGCGCGCCGCCGTGCCCCAGCTGTTCGAGGCCGCGCGGACCAGCCGTTCGCTGCTCGAAGGGGTCCGCGGCATCCAGGCGCGGGCCGCCGCCGCGGCCCATGTGACCGGTCCCGCCGCGACCGGCTCCGCCCAGGACAAACCGGTCTTCATGGGCATCGCCGGCGGCATCGGGACGCTGCCGGGCGCGGTGGCCGACGCCGTGCGCGCCAAGGGCGGCGAGATCCGCACCGGCGCGCCGGTCACCGCCGTGGCGCGGTCGGCCGACGGCTGGCGCGTCGTGGTCGACGGGAAGCCGCTGTTCGCGGACGCCGTCGTCCTCGCCGCGCCCGCGCCCGCCGCGGCCCGTCTGCTCGCCGCCGTCAGCGAGCCCGCCGCCGCCGAGCTGGGCGCCGTCGAGTACGCCTCGATGGCGCTGGTCACCATGGCCTTCCGCCGTGCCGACATGGAGCGGCAGCTCACCGGCAGCGGCTTCCTGGTGCCGCCCGTGGACGGCCGCAAGATCAAGGCGTCCACCTTCGCCGGCAACAAATGGGGCTGGATCGGCGACGCCGACCCCGACCTCTTCGTCCTGCGCACCTCCCTCGGGCGCTACGGCGAAGAGGACGACCTCCTGCGCGAGGACGCCGAACTGATCGCCTTCTCGCGGGCCGACCTGCGGGCCGCGGTCGGCCTGACCGCCGCGCCGGTCGCCGCGAAGGTCACCCGCTGGGCCGGCGGGCTGCCCCAGTACCCCGTCGGGCACCTGGCACGGGTGGCCCGCATCCGGCACGCCGTCGCGCAGTTGCCGGGCCTTCGGGTGTGCGGCGCGCCCTACGACGGCGTCGGCATCCCGGCCTGCATCGCCTCGGCGCACCGGGCCGCCGACGACATCCTGGACACCCTGCGGCCGCACGCCCGGCCCGGCGAGTGAGAATGGACGACATGACAGACGCTTCCACCCCCGCTTCCGCACCGCAGACGCCCGCGGCGCCCGAGAAGGCCCCGAACGCCGGCAAGAAGGCCAAGGACCTCAACGAGGTCATCCGCTACACCCTGTGGTCGGTGTTCAAGCTGCGCGACGTCCTCCCCGAGGACCGCAGCGGCTACGCAGACGAGGTCGAGGAGCTGTTCGCGCAGCTCTCCGCCAAGGACGTGGTGGTCCGCGGCACCTACGACGTGTCCGGTCTGCGCGCCGACGCCGACCTCATGATCTGGTGGCACTCGGAGAGCTCGGACGCCCTGCAGGAGGCGTACAACCTCTTCCGCCGCACCCGGCTCGGCCGCACGCTGGAGCCGGTGTGGTCGAACATGGCACTGCACCGCCCCGCCGAGTTCAACAAGTCGCACATCCCGGCCTTCCTCGCCGACGAGCAGCCGCGCGCCTACGTGAGCGTCTACCCCTTCGTGCGCTCCTACGAGTGGTACCTCCTCCCCGACGAGGACCGCCGCCGGATGCTCGCCGACCACGGCAAGATGGCCCGCGGCTTCCCCGACGTGCGCGCCAACACCGTGCCGTCCTTCTCGCTCGGCGACTACGAGTGGGTGCTCGCCTTCGAGGCCGACGAGCTCTACCGCATCGTCGACCTGATGCGTCATCTGCGCGGCTCCGAGGCGCGGATGCACGTCCGCGAGGAGATCCCGTTCTACACGGGGCGGCGCAAGCCGGTCGCCGAGCTGGTCGCCGGCTTGGCCTGACCCGTTCCGCACAGCGCTGTGGGCCGCCCCCTTCGAGGGGACGGCCCACAGCGCTGTCCTCGGCCGGCCGCGCTACTTGCCGGGCCGCGCGCCCGGCCGCGCCAGCTGCGCCCGGTTCGCCGCCTGGCCCGGCACCGGCTCCGCGTGCGGCGCGCAGTACACGCGGTGTGCCGGGATCTTCCCGCGCAGCAGGTAGTCCTCGGCGTGCTTGCTCACACAGGCGTTCTCACCGAACGCGATGCCGTGGGTGCCCGCGGCGTTCTCGGTGACCAGCGAGGAGCCGGGCAGCCGCCGCTGCAGTTCCACCGCGCCCTTGTACGGGGTCGCCGCGTCCCGCTCGGCCGCGAGCAGCAGCACCGGCGGCAGCGCCCCCGGCTCGGTGTGGATGTCCAGCGGTCCGTGCGTCCCCAGGAGCAGGTCGTCCAGCCCGTTCGCGGCGGTGTGGCCGGCGGCGTCCAGCAGGTCCTGCGCCGCGCCCTGTTCCGCGGAGTCGGTGCCGTCCGCGTGCGCCTGCGACCGCTCGGGCCAGAAGGCGCACGGCAGGTTCATCCAGGCGTTGTCCCAGGTCTCGAACGGCGCGATCCGCGCGATGTCGGTGTTGTCCCGGTCCCAGGTCTGCCACGAGCGCGGCCAGTGCGCGTCATTGCACTCCACCGCGGTGTACACCGCGTTGGCGTTCTCCTCGTCCTTGGCGGTGCGGGTCTGGGGCATGGCCTGGGAGACCAGCTGCTTGGGGTCGCCGTGCAGGTAGCCCGAGAGCGCCTCGGCGCGCAGCGGCCAGAAGGCGTCGTTGTAGCCGGTCTTGAGGAACGCCGCCTGCAGCTGGCCGGGGCCGATCTTGCCGTTGAGCGGGTGGCGGCGCAGCCGCGTGGCGGCCTTGTCGTACGACTCCTGCACCTCCTTCTTGGACGTCCCGAGGTGGTAGTGGTCGTCGTGCTTGGCGACCCAGCGCAGCCAGTCGCCCCACCGGCGCTCGAAGGCGATGGACTGATCGAGGTTGTTGCGGTACCAGATCTGCTGGGGCGCGGGGTTGACCACGCTGTCGAAGATCATCCGCCGGACGTGGCCGGGGAAGAGCGTCGCGTAGACCGCACCGAAGTACGTCCCGTACGAGGCGCCCATGAACGTCAGCCGCTTCTCGCCGAGCGCGGCCCGCAGCATGTCCAGGTCGCGGGCGTTGTTGACGGAGTTGTAGAACGGCAGGTCCGCCCCGGCCCGGCGGGCGCAGCCGCGGGCGTACGCCTTCGCCTCGGCCACCTTCTTGCGCTTGTAGGCCGCGTCGGGCTGCGACCGGCTGTCGGTCGGCGCCTTGGCGAACTCCTCGGGGTCCTGGCAGGACAGCGGCGCCGAACGGCCGACGCCGCGCGGCGCGTAGCCGACGAAGTCGTAGGCGCGGGCCAGCTTGTTCCACTTGGGGAGCCCGCCGTAGAGGGGGAACTCCAGGCTGGACGCGCCGGGGCCGCCGGGGTTGAAGACCAGGGAGCCCTGCCGTTCGCCGGGCGAGGTGGCGCGGATCCGGCTGACCGTGAGGTCGATCTTCTTGCCGTCCGGCCGCGCGTAGTCGAGGGGGACGGTGAGCTTGCCGCACTCGACGGTCGACGGCAGATGCTCCACCGGCGCGCACCGGCCGAAGTCGATGCGGTGGGCCACGGGCGCCGGCGGCGCGCTGGACGCGCGCGGGGCGCTGCCCGCCGGGGCGGTGGCGACGGCGGTCACGATCAGCGATCCGATCGTGCCGTACAACGCAAGTGCTCTCACTGGCCGTCCCTTCGTGTGTGCATACAAAAGGGATAGTTGAGGCGCTCATTGCCGATGTAAAGCACCTGGTGCCGGTGTCGGACGCTATGCCCCGGAAGAGTGGAGCGCGGCGCGCAGGCTGGGGTCGGTGAGGGCCATGGGGCCGTGCAGCGCGAGTCTGGTGAGTGAGACCGAAGCGGCGGGGGAGCTGGGGGAGCCGGCGGCGGGCAGTCGCCGTTCGCCCGCGTCGGTGGCCCAGTCGCCGTACGGATACAGCTCGAAGCGGGCCATGGCCAGCGTGCCGAGGGTGAGGATCAGCGGGAGCGCGAACCAGCCCAGCGCCAGCCCGTTGTCCGCGTCGGAGGGCGCCATCCAGTAGCTCGCCGCGGCGGACAGCACCACCAGCAGGGCGGCGGCCCGCACCTGCCGGACCGCGCCGCGGATGCCCGGCCGCGCCCCGGCGGGCAGCGCGAGCCCGTCGGCCACCAACCGGTCGGCGACCGCCCGCACCGCGTCGTCGGCGACCAGGGCCTCCCGCACCGCCGGTATCGGGCGCTGCCCGTCGGGCCCTATGGCGGTGAGCGTGGCGCGCTCCACGGAGTCCTTGCCGACCGGGTCGACGACGGTGGCCCAGCCGGTGTGGGCGAGCAGCAGCCGCCGCTGCTGCGCCATCAGCACCAGCACCACATCGGCGAGTCGGTGCGGACCGCCGGAGAGATAGGCCATCTCGTACAGGGTCAGACCGGGCTCGGACCCGTCAGCGGCGGCCGGATCCGATGGGGGGCCGGGGGCCGGCCGCGGGGCCGGTCGGACGGTGCGGGCGGAGACGACCGCGGCACGGCAGACCCGCGCACAGGAGACCACCGCCGCCACACAGGCGACGAGGAGGAAAAGAAGCCACATATGCAGTGTTCATACGGGAGGGCCGGTCACGAACGCCACGCATTTTCTCCACATGTGAGGCACCGCACGCACCGCCACCCGCACCGCACGCGCGGTTACCGCCCCCCCTCGCGTCAGCTGCTGCCGCAGCCGCCCCCGCCCCCGCAGCTCGAACCCCCGCCGCACGACGAGCCGCCGCTGGAACCGCCCCCGCACGACGCCCCCGCGCCGCACGACGAACCGCCGCCGCACCCGGACCCCGAGCCGCCGTCGGCCCCACCGCACCAGGAGGCGTCGCCCCCGGAGCCGCAGGACGACGAGCTGCCGGACGAACTGCCGGACGACGAGGACCCGCTGCCCGAAGCGGCGGCCGCGGTGGCCCGCTGCGCCTCCTCGAACTGCTGCCGCAGCAACTCGTCCGCGATCAGCGCCGTACCCCCCAGCGCCACCACCTGCGCGGCGGGCTGCCAGGCACCGCCCACGTAGCCCTGGGAGCCGCCCGTCCGCGCGGCGCGCAGCGCCACGGACCCCGCCTTGGTGATCCGCTTGCGGAGCGCCTTCCGGCACACCGCGCCCATCACCACGCCGCCGAGAAACGCCGGCACGACGTCGAAGACCACCGGCGCCTGGTACCCGTCGTCCCCGGCCACCCCGGCGATCGAGAGCACCAACGCCACGGCGAAGAGCACCGTGCACGCCGTCATCTGCGTGCTCGCCCACCGGCGCCAGCCCCGCCCGAGCCGCGGCGGGCGCAGCAGCCCGCGGGCCGCCAGCCGGTCACCGACGCCCTGGACCGCCGGGCTGCGCATCGCCTCGAAGCGCACCGTGGCCAGCGCCCCGCCGGGCGTCCGCAGGACCGCGTCCACCACGGCCGCCTCGACCGCGTCGCGGGCGGCGGCACCGCGTACGGTCACCACGCCCGGCCCGCCCACCGCCAGCAGCCCGTCCTCGTGCATCCCGGCGACCGCGGCGTCCACCACCCGCCCGGGGCCGCCGGCCAGGAACGCCGCCTCCCACACGCCGTGTGTCAGCGCGTCCCCCCTGGGGGCCGACGGCGTCCGCAGCCGCACCGTCACCGTGCCGAGGACGAGCAGCAACGACGAGACACCGACCGCGGTGTTCACCCACTGTGCGAAGGACATCGCGGTCACCTCCGGCCCAGCATGTCGCGCACGGCACGCGCCAGGCGTGCCGCGGGCCGGGCGGACGGCGGCTTGGGGCCTGCGCGATCGCGCCACCAGCGTGTGAGCCGCTGCCGTGCGGCCGGGTCCTGGGGACGGTCCTGGGCCAGCAGATGCGCCGCGAAGTCCAGCGCGTCCTGGCGGTAGCCGCCGGACATCGGCCGGTTCCGGGCGAAGCCGGCGAACGCCGCCCGGTAGTCGGCGCCGAGGATCTCGGGCAGCTCGGGTGCGACCTTGGCGACGACCGCGGCGCGCTTGGCGGTCAGCGCCCGGCTCTGCACCCGCAGCCGGGTGCGGTCGAAGCCCTCGGGTGCCGGCGTCCCGGCGACCAGCGCGGACAGCAGCGCGGTCTGCGCCAGCGCCAGCCGCTGCCGCGCCGCGTCGGTGCCGATCGCCGGGGCGGCGCCCGGGCCCCGGAGCGACGTCGTGCACGGTACGGGCTCAAGCCGCCTGCGCATGACGGGCCTCCTTCAGCACGGTGCGGATCGCGTCGAGTTCACCGGCGAGCTCCCCGCCCTCGGGGAAGTCCTCGTCGCGCTCCAGCAGCACACCGGGCGGGGCGGTCCGGGCGCACAGCTCCGCCAGCACGTCCAGCACCGGCCGGGTCACCGGATGGGCGTGGCTGTCGTGCCACACCCCGTCCCGCTCCACCCCTCCCGCGACGTGGACGTACGCGATGGCCTCGACCGGCAGCTCGTCGAGCGCGACCGCCGGGTCCTCGCCCCGGTTGACGTGGTTGGTGTGCAGGTTGGCGACGTCGATCAGCAGCCGCACCCCGGTCCGCTCGACCAGTTCGGAGAGGAACTGGCCCTCGGTGAACTCCTCGTTCGGCCAGTTGACGAGCGCGGCGATGTTCTCCAGGGCCAGCGGCACCGGCAGCGCGTCCTGGGCGATCCGGACGTTCTCGCAGAGCACGTCCAGCGCGTCACGGGTGCGCGGTACGGGCAGCAGGTGCCCGGCCTCCATCAGCGGGGAGGCGGTCAGCGGCCCGCCGGCCCGGACGAACGCGATGTGCTCGGTGACCAGCGGCGCGCCCAGCGCCTCGGCGCGCTCGGCCAGCGCGCTCAGACGGCCGGCGTCGGGACGGTCGGCGCCGCCGAGACCGAGTGAGACACCGTGCGGCACGACGGTCGTGCCGCGCTCGCGCAACTCCCGCAGGGCGTCCGGCAGATGGCCCGGACAGATGTTCTCCGCCACGACCTCGACCCAGTCCACCCCGGGTAGCTCCGCGATCTCCGCGGCGATTTCCGGCCGCCAGCCGATTCCCGTACCAAGGCGCTCCATGTGCTCCATGGCTCCCCCTCTCGCTCCGTGGTCGGGGTACTCATGGCCCCGTCAACAGGGGCCAAACCCTGCACCGGCCGAGTTCAGAGGTTGATTTGAGCTTCCCGCGCGCACCCGCCGGGGCCCCCGCGGCAGTCAGCGGGCGGTCTCGAACCCCACCGCGGCGCCCAACGCCATCAGCACCCCGCCGGTGGCCTGATCCAGCCTCCGCCGTACGCGCGGACGCTGGAAGACGGCCCGCGCCCGGTGGACCGCGAGCGCGACGCCGCCCAGCCACAGCACGCCCAGTGCGGCATGGACGGTGACCAGCAGCAGTGTGGTGGCGACCACCGGCGCACCGTGCGGGATGAACTGCGGCAGCAGCGACATATAGACGACCCCGACCTTGGGGTTGAGGACATTGGTCAGCAGACCGGTACGGAACGCGCCCAGGGGCGTCGCAAGCGCGTCCTTGGTCGCGCCCGCGGCCTGCGCCGGTCCCCCGCCCGCGGCTGCTTCCCGCCCCGTCCCCGTCGTCTCCGTGCGCCCGGTCGTCCGTCCCCGCCGGGCACTGCGCAGCGCCTGCACCCCGAGCCACATCAGATACAGCGCACCGGCCAGCCCCACGACGCGGTACGCCGCTTCCGAGGCCGACAGCATCGCGGTCAGCCCGATCGCCCCGGCCAGCCCCCACACGAAGCACCCGGTGGATATGCCCAGCGCGCTGCACAGCGCGGCGCGCCGCCCCGAGCCGAGCGCGGTCCGCAGGACCACCGCGAAGTCGGGACCGGGGGAGATGGTCAGCAGCGCGGCCACGGTGGTGAACCCGAGAAGTGAGGCAATCATGGGCCAACGATACGGTCTGGACCGAAACTTCCGTCCTGCGGAGCCGCCCCCTCGAGGACGGTCGTACGGCCCCGGCGCCCGGCGCGTGGCCGGGATCACAGGCTGGTTCGCCGGACGGTCGGAATGCCGCGACAGCCGCCCTGGTTGGCACTGCACGCATTGAATGCGTGTGCACATACCGACCGGTACCTACGAGGAGCACTCCGTGACCGTCACCGCGTCCTCCGCCTCCCGCGCGGCGGAAATCCTGTCCCGACCCGTCACCCTGAACGGCCTGACCGTTCCGAACCGCATCGCGATGGCGCCGATGACGCGCATGTTCTCCCCGGGCGGTGTTCCGGGTGAGGACGTGCGGTCGTACTACGCCCGCCGCGCCGCCGCGGGGGTCGGCCTGATCGTCACCGAGGGGACCTACGTCGGCCACGAGTCGGCCGGGCAGAGCGACCGTGTGCCGCGGTTCCACGGTGAGGAGCAGCTGTCGGGCTGGGCGAAGGTCGCCGACGCCGTGCACGCGGCCGGCGGCACGATCGTGCCGCAGCTGTGGCACATCGGCATGGTGCGCAAGCAGGGCGACCCGCCCTACGCCGACGCCCCCGCCGTCGGCCCCTCCGGCATCCGCGTCGACGGCACCGAGGGCACCGGCAAGGCGATGACCCGGAGCGATCTGGACGAGGTCGTCGGCGCCTTCGCCGAGGCCGCCGCGGCCGCCGAGCGCATCGGCTTCGACGGCGTCGAACTGCACGGCGCCCACGGCTACCTCCTCGACCAGTTCCTGTGGGCGGGGACGAACCGCCGCACCGACGCCTACGGCGGCGACCCCGTCGCCCGTACGAAGTTCGCGGCCGAGATCGTGGCCGCGGTCCGCGAGACCGTCTCGCCCGACTTCCCGGTGATCTTCCGCTACTCGCAGTGGAAGCAGGAGGCCTACGACGCGAGGCTCGCCGAGACCCCGGAGGAGCTGGCGGCGATCCTGACCCCGCTCGCCGAGGCCGGCGTCGACGCCTTCCACGCCTCCACCCGCCGCTACTGGCTCCCGGAGTTCGAGGGCTCGGACCTGAACCTGGCGGGCTGGACCAAGAAGCTCACCGGCCGCCCCGCCATCACCGTCGGCTCGGTCGGCCTCGACGGCGACTTCATCCGCGGCTTCATGGGCGAGGGTGCCCCGGTCCAGGGCATCGACAACCTCCTCGACCGCCTGGAGCGGGACGAGTTCGACCTGGTCGCCGTCGGCCGCGCCCTGCTCCAGGACCCGGAGTGGGCGACGAAGGTCCTGGCGGGCCGGTTCGACGAGCTGAAGCCGTACGACGCGGCGGCGCTGAAGACCCTGAACTAGGGCCTGTCCGACGGGTCGGGGCCGGATGGGCCGCGCCGGCTTCCGCGGCCTCCCGGCCTCCCGGCCTCCGCGGGCCCGCGTGGCCCTCAGGGTCCGGGCACGGACGACGCACCCCGAACACCATGTATGATCATGGTGAAGCTCCGGCCCACGGGCGGGAGCCAAGCGTCTGTGGTCCAAGGAAAGACGTCCACCAACCGGTGGGAGATGCAGGTGCAAGGCCTGCCGGGCGCTCGGCAAAGGGCCCCCTCCTCATATGAGGAGGGGGCCCTTCCTTGTTGCCGCCGCCCGCTAACGGGTCGCGTCGGCGTCGTAGTCGCGCCGGGCCTGCTCGACCTCGTCCAGGTGGCCGGCGCCCCACTCGGCGAGATGCGCGAAGAGCGGCGCGAGGCTGCGCCCGAGGCCGCTGATCTCGTACTCGACGCGCGGGGGAACCTCCGGGTGGTACGTGCGCACCACCAGGCCGTCGCGCTCCAGTTGCCGCAGCCGCTGGGTCAGCACCTTCGGGCTGATGTGGGTGATCCGCCGTTCGAGCTCGACGAAGCGCTGGCGTCCGTGCGCATGGAGGGTCCACAGGACCGGCGTGGTCCAGCGGCTGAACACCAGGTCCACGACCGGGCTGATCGGGCAGGCGAGTTGGGGGTCGGCCTCGATCGACGTCGTCCGGGTCGCTCCGTCGGCCATGTGCATCCCCTCGGGGTAGTCACTTTCCTCTAGGTACCTACTATACGGCCGCTGTTAGCGTCCTCCCGTCGCCCGGAGAGCAGTCCTCCGGAGCGTTCTCGCCCGCTCGGGCGTCGACAACCATGCGGAAAACCAAGGGAGTTGCTCATGATCGTGGTGACGGGTGCGACCGGCAACGTGGGCCGACCCCTCGTAGCGGCCCTCGCGGCCGCCGGTGAGGAGGTGACCGCGACCTCGCGGAGGATCGCGGCGCAGGACGTGCCGGAGGGCGTGCGGCACCGGCGGGCGGACCTGACCGACGCGGAGAGTCTCCGGGAGGTCTTCGACGGCGCCGACGCGGTGTTCCTGCAGAACGGCGGTCCCAGCGCGCACCTGCTGAGCACGCCCGACATCCTCGACGCGGCCAAGGCCGGCGGCGTCGAACGGGTGGTGCTGCTGTCGTCCCAAGGAGTCGCGACCCGGCCGGAGTCGGCCTCGCACGCGGGCACGGCAGGCGCCATCGAGGCCGCGGTCCGGGACTCCGGCCTGCGGTGGACGATCCTGCGGCCCGGCGGCTTCCACTCCAACGCCTATGCCTGGGCCGAGTCGGTCCGGGACCGGCGGACCGTCGCCGCCCCGTTCGGCGACACCGGCCTGCCCACCGTCGACCCGACCGACATCGCCGAGGTCGCCGCCGCGGCACTGCGCGAGGACCGGCACCTGGGGCGGACGTACGAGCTGACCGGCCCCGCCCTCACCACGCCCCGGCAGCGCGCCGCGGCGCTCGGTGCCGCGCTCGGCGAACCCGTCCACTTCCTCGAGCAGACCCGTGCGGAGGCCCGCGAGGACATGCTGCGGTTCATGCCCGAGCCCGTCGTCGAAACGACGCTGGCCATCCTCGGCGAACCCACCCCCGCCGAGCAGCACATCAGCCCCGACGCCGAACGCGTCCTCGGCCGCCCGCCCCGCACCTTCGCCGACTGGGCCCGGCGGCATGTCGCGGCCTTCCGCTAGGGGTGTCCGACGGGGGCCGGAAAGGCGGCGGACCCGGCCGTGACCCGTCGGAACGGCCCTGGACCTCGGTCTGTCGGCCCATCCCCGACTCCACCGCTCGGCGGAGGGTGTTCCTTCTGCGGGGCGACGCCTGAGGCAAGGACCCAGAGGACCGTGGAGAGCAGCGGGGATGGGGAACTCCTCGCCGCTGCACCGATTTCCGACCTCTCGTCTCGCCTCTTGGAGAACGAATGCCTGCAATGCGTCGCCCCTTCGTCATGGCCGCCACGGCGCTCGCCGCGTGCACGGCGACCGCGCTGACCCTGGGCCTGACGGGGCCGGCCGCGGCGGCCGTCGACGGCGGGGCCCGGGCCGCCCGGCACACCGTCGAGGAGCCCTCGCTCACCGGCTCCGTCAAACTGAAGCGCCAGCCCGGCGACAACGTGCACTTCACCCTCGACGCCCATGGCTTCGCCGATCAGGCGCGCGGCACGTTCCGCGTCAGCCATTACGTCGGCAAGGACTGGGGCGGCTACATGAAGGGCCGTATCGACTGCCTGGTGACCGGCGGCCCGGTCGCCGTCGCCACCGGCGTCGTGACGGAGTCGCACTTCAAGAACACCCCGGGTATGCCGAAGGTCGGTGATCTGAAGGGCAAGCGGTTCGGCTTCACCGTGCTGGACAGCGGCAAGAAGGACCGGCTCGGCTACAGCTGGGCGATGGACGGCCTGCCGAAGAAGAGCGTCGGCAAGTGCCTGGGCTCCGCCCCCTTCGAGACCATGGAGAAGGGCGACTTCAACGTCGAGCACTGGATGCCGCCCCGCCCCGCCGAGAAGTGATCCGCTGACTCGTCGCCGACGCGGTCGGGGGTGCTCGACCACGGCGGTCGCCGCATGGCGCCCGCCGCCGAGCCCTCCCCGCCCCGACCGCGCCCGCGCATCAAATTCGCTGGTCACCGGGCCTCCTGCAGACCACAATCAAGGGTCACTACCAGGAGGAACCGAGAGACACATGAGCCAGGCGACGACCCCGACTCTTCACGAGCTGCTGCCGCCGCAGGAGCTGACGGCCGCCCTCGACGCCGGGCACGTCACCCGCAAACGGCACCCCGAACTGCCGCTGTCCCTCTACACGTACACCAGGACGGCCCAGTACGAGCGCGTGTGGAACAGGGTGACCATGCGCTGCCGCGGCCTGGTCGCCGACGACGCCACCGGCGAGATCGTCGCGCTTCCGCTTCCCAAGTTCTTCAACGTCGGCGAGCACGCGTCCGGCCAGCCGTACGCGCCCGCCCTCCCGGACGAGCCGTTCGAGGTGTACGACAAGGTCGACGGCAGCCTCGCGGTGGTCTTCCACTACGCCGACCGGTGGCACGTCGCGTCCAAGGGCTCGTTCGTCAGCACCCAGGCGACCTGGGCCCAGCGGTTGCTCGACGGCAAGGACACCTCCGCGCTGGTCCCCGGCATCACCTATCTCGCCGAGATCCTCTACCCGCAGAACCGCATCGTCGTCGACTACGGCGACCGCCGGGACCTGGTGCTGCTCGCCGCCCTCGCCAAGGACGGCACGGAGATACCCCTGGCCGACGCCGCGGCGTGCTGGCACGGCATAGGCTCGGTCGTCACCGTCCGGCCCGCCATGCCGCTCGCCGAACTGCTCGCCCTGACCGAGGCCAACCGGCTGCCCGGCGGCGGCGCCGCCACCGGCACGAACGCCGAGGGCTTCGTACTGCGCTTCGCCTCGGGCGTACGGGCCAAGGCCAAGCTCGCCGAGTACGTACGGCTGCACAAGGTGCTCACCGGTGTGACGGAGCGGGACATCTGGCGCGGCCACGGCATCCAGCGCTTCGCCGGTCTGCCCGTCAAGCAGGTGGCCCAGGCGCTGGGCTGCTCGGCGGCCGACATCGAGGCGTCCGGCGGCCGGCCCCTGGACGCGCTGCTGGAGCAGGTGCCCGACGAGTTCGACGCCTGGGTGCACGAGGTGATCGCGCGGATCGAGAAGGACGTGGCCGACCGCGAGCAGGCGATCGACGAGGCGTACCGCTCGCTGGCCCACCTCGCCGGCGACCGCGGCGCCTTCGCCCGCGCCGCGCAGGCGCTGCCCGACGCCGCCGTCCGGCCCGCCATGTTCCAGCGCCTGGACGGGCGCCCCACGGAGCTGGTGACGTACCGTTCCCTCCGGCCGGAGGCATCCGACCCCTTCAAGAACGACGAGGAGAACTGACCGTGCCCGAAGTACACGTCATGACGGGGCTCCCGGCCTCGGGCAAGACGACCGCCGCGCGCAGGCTGCAGGCGGAGTCCGAGGGCCGGATGCGCCGGGTGAACCTCGACGACCTGCGGACCATGCTCGACATCCCGGCCCCCGAGCGCCGGTCGTACGCGCACGAGCAGACCGTGCTCGCGATCCAGGACGCGGCGGTACGGGCCGCCGTCGACGACGGTTTCGACGTCGTCGTGGACAACACGCACCTGACGCCCCACATCCCCAAGCGCCTGAAGGCCGCCGTGGCCGGACAGGCCGCCTTCGTCGTGCACGACTTCACCGACGTCCCGGTCGAGGAGTGCATACGGCGCGACGCCGAGCGCGACCGCACGGCCGGTGAGGACATCATCCGGCTCCTGGCCGACAAGCACGCGAAGGCCAGGCAGGGCGGCTGGCGGCTCACCGCGGAGTGGCTCAACGACGAGGTGCCGGTCGCGCCGTACGCCGCCGACCCGGCCCTTCCGGCGGCGGTGCTGTGCGACATCGACGGCACGCTCGCCATCAGGGGCGATCGCGGCCCCTACGACTTCTCCCGCTGCGGCGAGGACCTGCTCAACGTCTCGGTGCGCGACGCCCTGCGCTCCTTCCGGCGCGCCGACGACGACGTCGTCGTCCTGCTGTCGGGGCGCGGCGAGGAGCACCGCGAGCGGACCGAGGAGTGGCTGCGCCGGCACGACGTCCCCTACGACGAGCTGTGGATGCGCGCCGCCGGCGACGGCCGCCGTGACGACGTGGTCAAGGCCGAACTCTTCGACCGCCACGTCCGCCGCCGCTTCGCGGTGCGCGTCTCCCTGGACGACCGCGACCGCGTCGTCGCCGTCTGGCGCCGGATGGGCCTGCCGACCTGGCAGGTCAACTACGGCAACTTCTGAGGGAGTTATGGCGGGGCGGGCACCGCGGCGGCCGGCGCGAAGCCCGCACCCCCGGCGTGTTCGCGTGCCATGATCGTCGGAGTGACGGAGCCCAACCGAACGGAACGGAAGGACGCCATGCCCGCCTACGCCATAGCCCACCTGCAGGAAGCCGCTCCGCACCCGGAGATCGCCGAGTACCTCGAGCGCATCACCGCGACCTTCGAGCCGTACGGCGGCCGCTTCCTCGTGCACGCGGCGCAGCACGAAGTGAAGGAGGGCGGCTGGCCCGGCCACGTCGTGCTGATCGGCTTTCCCGGCATCGCCGAGGCGCGGGCCTGGTGGGACTCACCCGCGTACCAGGAGATCGCCCCGCTGCGCGCGCGGCACATCAAGGGCGACATCATCCTGGTCGACGGCGTCCCCGAGGGCTACGACCCGACCACCACGGCCCAGGCGATACGGGAGGGCCTGTCGGCCGAGTAGTCCGCTCGACGAGTGGGGGAGTGCCGCCTCGGCACCCCCGGCTACCCGCAACGGGGTTCCGCCGGTCGGCGCATGGCTGCCCTGGCAGGGCTTCCCCTGCATGGCGGTCAGCGCATGGCTACTGCGGGAGGGCCCGCGGCAGCGTCTTGCGCAGTGCGGGGTGGTCCGCGACCACTGTGCAGGAGCCCGGGGCGATCTCCGTGAAGCCCGCATCGCGCACCACGGGCAGCCCGCTGCGGGTCAGCGCCTCCCAGTGCGTACGCTCCGCGGAGCGGACGGCCAGCGGGAACCCCGCCGCGCGCCAGGTCGCCCGCTCCTCCTCGGACAGCTCCCACCACGCCAGCTGGGCGCCGTGCCCGGCCTGCGCCATCTCCTTGCCCGCCGACATCTCCAGCTCGGGGTTGAGCCACAGCACCGGCAGCCCCTCGGCGGGCGCCTTCGGCGGCTGCGGGTCGTCCAGCTCCGTGCCCGAGACCTGGAGGCGCGCCAGGTCCTTCGGCCAGCCGTCCAGCGGCACCGGCGGATAGACCCGCACCTCGGCGCGGTCCCCGCCGACCGTGATGCCCGGCAGCGCCTCGGCCCGCCGCCACTCCGCGCCGCGCGCCCGCCGCACCACCTTCCGGATCCGGGCGTCCTGCCAGGCCCGCACCGCCTCGGCCCACTCGCCGTCCCCGGCCGACCGCTCGTCCGACAGCAGCACCAGCACCGCCCGCGCGGCCGTCTCCAGCGCGTCCGTACGCGCCGGCGGCTCGGCCCGCTCCATCCGCGCGACCAGCGGCAGCACGAACTGGGGTGCCGCGTCCCGGTCGGTCTCTGCGTGCTGGGACGGGCTGCCGGAGCTGTTGCCGGGCTGCCCGGCGGTCTCGGTGCTGGTCATCCGCCCAGTCTGCCAGCCGCCACTGACAACCCCGGCGCCGGCCTCGCGACCGGTGGGGCCGGCCGGCGGGGCTTTCGCACCGGTCGGCGGCCGGCCAACACCGCCCGACGGGCCCGGGGTTCACTCGGTACGCGGCTGACGCCCGGTGCGCACCCGCGCGCGCATCGGGCGGTCGCTCCGGCTACCGTCGGGGACGGCGCGGCCGCGGGGGACGGCGGCGGGGGAGCACCGCGGGGTCCCGGGGGACGCCGTGAGGCCGGAGGCAGTGGAGGTGCACAGCGGATGAGGCTGGACGGGGTGGGGCGGCGCTACGGGGTGCGCGGGCCGTGGGTGCTGAAGGATGTCCGTCTGGACGTGCCCGCGGGTGCGCTGCTGCGCGTCGAGGGGACCAACGGCAGCGGGAAGTCCACCCTGCTGCGGCTGTTCGCCGGCCTCGACCGCCCCAGCACCGGGCGGATCACCGGCCGGCCGCGCAGTGCGTACGTACCCGAACGCTTCCCGGCCGCCATGCCCTTCACCGCCGTCGGCTACCTCACCCACCTCGGCCGCATCCACGGCGTACCCGGCTCCGAAGCGGCCCGCCGTGCCACCGAGTGGCTCGAACGCTTCGGCGCCGCCGGGCATGCGCACACGCGACTGGGCGAGCTGTCCAAGGGGACCAGCCAGAAGGTCGCGGTCGCCCAGGCCCTGCTCGCCGAGCCCGAACTCCTCGTCCTGGACGAGGCCTGGACCGGCCTGGACCGCGGCGCGCGCGAGGTGCTCGACCGCGCCGTCGCCGAGCGGGTCGCCGCCGGTGGCACGGTCGTCTTCGTCGACCACGACCCGCACCGGCTGGCCGGCGCGGCCGACGCCCGCTATCGGGTCGCGGAGGGGCGGCTGCTGCCCCAGGAGGAGAGCGGTGGGCCCGCCGCGGGCGCGGCGGCGGCGACCGGCCGACGGGTGGTCATCGAGGTGGAGGGCGCACCGGGGCGCGTGCCGGAGCCTGAGGCGGCGGCGCTGCCCGGTGCGGGTTCCGGGCTGTCCGGTGGGACGGCACGGCTTCCCGGCGGACCGGAGATCGCGCCGGGCCCGGACGGCACGCTTCGGCTGACGGTCGCGGCCGCCCACTCCGACGCCCTGCTGCGGGCCCTGCTCGCCGCCCGTCCGCCCTGGCACATCCGCTCGGTCGCCCCGGCCCGGGGCCCGGCTCCGGCCGAGACCCCCGCCCCGGGGCACGCGGCGCCCGCCCCCTGAACGACCCCGTGGTTCCCGCCCCCGGGCCGGGCTCCGACGCGTCCCGACCCGCCCGCCGCCGGCTCCGCCCCGTCCGCCGCCGGCTCCGCCCCGATTCCGACACCCCGAAGAGGCCCCTCCCCGTGATCGCGCTCCTCCGCTACCAGGCCGCGCTGCTCATCGGCTCGCACCGCTGGCTGCCGCCGGTCATCTGCTACGCCGCCTTCCTGGCCATCGGCGTCCAGAGCGGTGGCCCGATCCTCGACGCGTTCGGCTACGCCGCGGGCGCCCTGCTGCCCGTAGCGGTGTGGCTCACCCGGGTCTGCGTCACCAACGAGCCGCCGGCCGCCCGCAACTGCGCCGCGGCCGCCGCCGGGCCCGGCCGGGTGCACCTGGCCTGTGTGCTCACCGCGGCCGGTGCCGGGACGCTGCTCGCGCTGCTGGGTACGGCGGCGGCCGTGCTGCTGTCCGACCCGCGCTCCACCGACCATCGCGTCGCCGTCCCGGTTCTGCCCGCGGCCGCCGCGGGGCTGCTCGCCGCGCTGGCCTGCCTGCTGCTGGGCACCGCGATCGGCGCGCTGTGCAACTGGCCGGTCCTGCGCAGCTCCGCCTGGAGCATCCCGGCAGGCCTCACCGGCGCACTGTTCCTGCTCGTCCTCGGTGTCTCGCCCGCCAACGCCGCCGTCACCGGCCTGGTCACCGGCTCCGTCCACGGCACGATCAGCACCCCCTGGCTCCCGCTCGCCCTCGCCTTCCTGATCGCCGCCGCTGCCACGGCCGCCGCCTGCGCCCTCAGCTCCCGCCGCAACTGACCCGCACGGGGCCCGCGCTCGGGTGGGCGCGGGCGTAGGCTCGGCACCATGGCAGGCACCGACGATCCCCCGACCACCAGCGCCGACACGACCACCAGCGCCGGTACGACCGGCCGCGCGGGCACGACCGGCAACGCAGGCGCGACCGGCAACGCAGGCGCGCCCGCGCCCGCGCCCCGCGCCGACTGCCTGCACTGCGGCCGTCCCACCGAGTACCCCGCCGACCGCCCCGGCATCGTGCTCTGCCCGGTGTGCGAATGGCAGGAGGCCCAGCGCACCGCCTGCTCGGGGTGACCGGCCGCCACTAAGGACGCCGCGCACGACCGGCCACCCCATGGTCAGCCCGGTCCCGCCGTGTCGGCGCGGGCCCGCCGCATCAGTGCTGCCACGGCCCGGTCACCGCGAACGTCGTCCCCGGCGTGTAGCAGTTGACGTACATCGTGCGGTGGTCGGGTGAGAAGGTCACACCGGCGAACTCGCCCCACTCCGGCTTCTCCGGGGTGCCGATGTTCTGGCGGCCGCGCGCCATCGCATAGACCTCGCCGTGCCGGGTGAGGCCGAAGACGTGCTGGGCCCCCTCGCCGTCCTCGCAGACCATCAGGCCGCCGCTGGGCGCCAGGCAGATGTTGTCGGGGGACTCGCCGGGAAGCTGCAGATCGGAGTCGGGCCCGAAGACGACGACCTGGGTCAGGCGCCGCCGCTGCGGTTCGTACTTCCAGACCTGGCCGTAGTGGTCCGCCGCCGAACCGGCGTCGCGGTGCGCGAAGCTGGAGACGAAGTAGACGCAGGAGCCGCCCCAGTAGCAGCCCTCCAGCTTCTGGGCGTGGGTGATGCCCCGGGGGCCGAAGTCCTGGAAGCGGATGGGGGTCTGGCGGGCGAGCGGGTCGGGGACGTCCACCCACTCCACATGGTCGAAGGTGGTGCCGGGCTCCTGGATGGTGGACAGGTCGGGCACTCCGGGGACGCGCAGCGCCTGCAGCCGGCCGCCGGCCCGCAGCGAACCGCGCCCGCCCCTCGGCTTGTTCGGCAGAAAGCGGTAGAAGAGCCCGAACGGCTTCTCGAAGGCGTCCTCGGTCTCGTAGACCGTGCCGGTCCCGGGGTCCACGGCGACGGCCTCGTGCTGGAAGCGACCCATGGCCGTCAGCGGGACGGCTCCCGTGCGCCGGGGGTCGTACGGGTCGACCTCGAAGATGAAGCCGTGGTCCTTGGTGTAGTTCTCCTCACCGGCCCGGAACTCGGTCTCCTCGCAGGTCAGCCAGGTGTTCCACGGGGTGTGGCCGCCCGCGCAGTTGGTGGAGGTGCCGGCGATGGCGACCCGTTCGGAGCGCACGGTGTTGTTCCGGTCCAGCTCCAGGGCCGTGCAGCCGCCCTCGCCACCGGGGTCGTACGTCAGGTCGGGGACCCGGGGCACGGCGGAGCGGGAGCCGGTGCGGTTCTCGTGGTTGCGGACCAGGTAGGTACTGCCGTGGCGGCCGGGAGAACCGGGGAAGGCGGCCATACCGTCGCAGTTGCTGGGCACCCTGCCCTCCCCGGAGGGCAGCGCATCGCCCTCCTTGGAGAGGACCTTGTACCGGAAGCCCTTGGGCAGATCGAGCAGACCGGCCGGGTCGGGGACCAGCGGGCCGTAGCCGCGCCGCCCCATGCTCCGGGCGGTCGCGGTCCCGGCGAAGATCTCGGTGACGTTTCCGGAGAAGGCGAGGGAAACCCCCAACGCACCGGCTCTGGTCAGAATCTGACGTCGTGTCGCAGACATGGGCCACTCCCTGTTGGCGGACAGGTGATGTAACCCGCTCGTGTGTACCACGCACCCGCGCCGCCGGGAACCAGGCTGCGCGGGCCGGTCACTCTTCCCGTTCCGCCGCGGGGTCCGCGGTCCGGGAGCCGGCCCGGCCGTAGTGCGCGATCAGCGGGAGGAACACCTCGTCGACCACCGCGGTGACGTCGGCTTCCGCGGGAGCGCGATGGGTGATCAGCATCCCGCTGGCCACGAGGTTGATCGGAAGGGCGGCGACCCGGGCGGGGATCCGGGACGGGTCGAGCTCGCCGCGCCGGGCCGCGCGGTCGAGCACCTGCGCCATCGCGTCCCCGCCGGCCTCGCGCGAGCGCTCCGTCATGAAATCGCCCAGGTCGGTGCCGCGGGTCCGGCTGTCGGTGAGCACCTCCAGGACGGGGGTGATCGCCGACAGCCGGGTGGTGATCTGGTCGAGCAGTGCGAGGACGTCGGTGCGCAGCGCGCCGGTGTCCGGTGGCGGCGGGGGCAGTGGCGGTGTGCGGTGCCGCAGGGCGGCCAGGGCCAGGTCGCGGCGCTCGGGCCAGCGCCGGTAGAGCACCGTCCGGCTGGTGTGGGCGCGGGCCGCCACGCCCTCGTACGTCAGGTCGTGGTAGCCGACGGCGAGGAGCTCCTCCCAGGCGGCGTCCAGCAGGGCGGCTTCCAGTGCGGCGCCCCTGCGTCGGCGCCCTGGGGGCGGCGCCTCACTGTTCACATCTTTAGGCACAGTGTGTATCTTACGCGGTGGATAAGATACGCGACGAACCTTAAGGGGTGCCATGCGTGGCAAGGGCGTGCAGTACGACACCGGAACGTTTCCGAACGGCGACAACACGAACCCCCGATTCACCCCCGACCTCGCGGCGCGCGACATGCGGGTCATCGCCGAGGACCTGCACTGCAACACCGTGCGCATCACCGGCGGCGACCCCGGGCGGATCAGCGCGGCGGCCGAGGCCGCGGCGGAGGCCGGACTCGCGGTCTGGTACTCGCCGTTCCCCTGCGAGATGACGGAGGATCAGCTCCTGCCGTACTTCGTCGAGTGCGCGGACCGCGCCGAGGAGCTGCGGCGCCAAGGGGCCGATGTCGTGTTGGCCACCGGCTGCGAGATCAGCATCTTCAACTGCGGCTACCTGCCCGGCGATACCTTCAACGACCGTATGGAGCCGCTGCGGGCCGCACCGGAGGTGCGGGAGAAGGCGCTCGCCGCGATCCCGGAGCCGGTCAACGCCTTCCTCGCCGAGGTGGCCAGGGCCGTCCGGCCGCGGTTCGGCGGTCCGCTCAGTTACGCGTCGATCCCCATCGAGCACATCGACTGGACGCCCTTCGACCTCGTCGGCGTCGACGCGTACCGCAGCAGCCGCAACGCCACCACCTACCGCGAGGACCTGCGGGCGTACTTCGCGCACGGCAAGCCGGTCGTGGTCACCGAGGCCGGCTGCTGCGCCTACCGGGGCGCCGGCGACATGGGTGCGGCCGGCTGGCTCGTCGTCCAGCCGGACGGCACCGTCACGCCGGGGACCGTGCGGGACGAGGGCGAACAGGTCCGCTACATGGACGACCTGCTGCCGCTCTTCGAGGAGGAGGGGGTCGACACGACCTTCTGGTTCAGCTTCGCCTGCTACGCCCTGCCGCACCGCGAGGATCCGCTCCGGGACGCGGACCTGGGGTCGTACGGCATCGTCAAGGTGCTGGACGGGGAGCGCGGCGACGCCGTCGCGCCCTGGGAGCCGAAGGAGGCGTTCCACGCCCTGGCCCGGCACTACGGGAAGTCGTAGCCCTCCCGTTGGATCGGCCGGGCAGGGCCCGGAGCGCCCCTACGGCGCCTCGTCGGCGACCAGCGGCTTGGCGTCGCGGGCCAGCGCCGTCAGGCGGGAGATCGCCCGGAAGTACTTCTTGCGGTAGCCGCCGCGCAGCATCTCCTCGCTGAACAGCTCGTCGAAGGCCTTGCCGGAGGTCAGTACAGGCACCTCGCGGTCGTAGAGGCGGTCGGCGAGGACCACCAGGCGCAGCGCGGTGGACTGGTCGGGGACCGCCTGGACGTCGGTGAGGCAGACCGCCTCGATGCCGTCGCACATCGCGCCGTAGCGGCTGGGGTGCACCTTCGACAGGTGCTCCAGAAGGGAGGGGAAGTCGTCGAGCGAGGCGCCGGGCGTGCGGTAGGCGGCGCGGGTGACGGTCTCGGTGTCGTACGGGGCGGGGGCCTCGGGCAGACCGCGGTGGCGGTAGTCCTGGCCGTCGATCCGCAGCGGACGGAAGTGGGCGCTCAGGCCCTGGATCTCGCGCAGGAAGTCGGCGGCGGCGAACCGGCCCTCGCCGAGCTTGCCGGGCAGGGTGTTGGAGGTGGCGGCCAGCGCCACGCCGGCGTCCACCAGCTTGCCGAGCAGGCTGGAGACCAGGACGGTGTCGCCGGGGTCGTCCAGCTCGAACTCGTCGATGCACAGCAGTTTGTGGTCGCCGAGCGTGCGGACGGTCTGCTGGAAGCCGAGCGCGCCGACGAGGTTGGTCAGCTCGACGAAGGTGCCGAAGGCCTTGCGTTCGGCCGGGGCCGGGGCGGCGTGCCACAGGGAGGCGAGCAGGTGCGTCTTGCCGACGCCGTAGCCGCCGTCCAGATAGACGCCGCGCGGGCCCTTGGGGGCCGCCGGCTTCCTGGCGAACCAGCGCCGCTTGGTGGTGCCCGCGCCCGTTCCGGCGTCGATGCCGTCCGCGAAGTCGCTCAGCACCTGGACGGCCTCGGCCTGGCTGGGCTGCTGGGCGTCCGGGATGTAGGTGTCGAAGCGGGCGTCCTGGAAGCGCGGCGGCGGCACCATCTCGGCGACCAGGCGGTCGGCCGGGACGTGCGGGGCGCGGGAGGTGAGCGCGGTGGGCGCCACGGCGTCCCCGTCGGCCGGCGGTCCGGCTATCGGGTCGGGCTGCGCGGAAGAGGGCTGGGAAGGCGACACAGCCGTCCAGCCTATCTCCTCGGCGGTATCCGCCGGTCCGCCGAGCGAGGCATGTCACACTGCCGCCATGCGACGCCTGTTCCCCCTCCCCACCCCGCCCGCGACCTCCCCCGACGGCACGGTTGCCGGGCCGCCGCCGCCCGGTCCGACCGACCGGGAGTGGACCCTGGACGAGCTGGCCGAGGCCTACGCGTATCCGGCGCCGGACGATCCGGCGTGTGCGCGGCGGGGCGGGTGGCTGCGCGCCAACATGGTGTCGTCGATGGACGGCGCGGCTCATCACGAGGGCCGCTCGCAGCCGCTCTCCAGCGATGCCGACATGCGGATCTTCGGGGTGCTGCGGGCGCTCGCGGATGTCGTGGTGGTGGGTGCGGAAACGGTACGGCAGGAGGGCTACCGGCCGGCCCGCGCCCGGGAGGCGTTCGCCGCCCGGCGGGCCGCCGCCGGTCAGGGCCCGGCCCCCGCCATCGCGGTGGTCACCGCCGGTCTCGGGCTGGACTTCGGCCTGCCCCTGTTCACCGAGCCGCTGGTGCCCACCCTCGTACTGACCGGTGCGGGCGCGCCGGCGGACCAGGTGGCGAAGGCCCGGGAGGCGGGGGCCGAGGTGCTGTTCGCCGGTGAGGGGCTGGGCGTCGATCCGGCCCGGGTGGCCGGGGTGCTGGCCGGACAGGGGTACACCCGGCTGCTCACGGAGGGCGGGCCGCGCCTGCTGGGGCAGTTCGCGGCGGCGGGGGCGGTGGACGAGATGTGTCTGACCCTGGCCCCGGTGGTCGCCGTGGGCGCCGCGCCGAGGATCATGGACGGACCTGCCGTCCCGGTTCCCGAGCGGTTCGTCCTGGCGTCCGTATTGGAGGAGGCCGGGTTTCTGTTCACTCGCTACCGTCGGTCCTGACAATCGGCGGAATTATCTGTTCCGCTTAGCTTCCTTTGGGCACACTAAAAGCCAGCAGTCCCGTGTGGCGACGGGGCAGGATGGTTTCTGTCGGGCACCGCGCACCGCAGTGCCCCGAAGAGAAGAAGGGCGTCCGTCGTGTTCACGAGCGTGTTGATGATCGAGAAGCCACTGACGCCCGCCGACGTGGAGTTTGTGACGACCCTGCACGGCGACGATCCGATGTCGTTCGTCGTCCTGATGCAGCCGCGCGGCAAGCAGGACGTACTGCTGCGGGCCATCGACGACGTGGCCCTCGGCGAGTTCGACGACGCCGTGCGGGAGGGCGAGGAACCGGGCGGCAGCGCGGCGGACGCCCCCGCCGACCTCGCCCTGTCCCACACCCTGCAAGCGCTGCGCGACGCGGGCGCGGAGGCCATCGGACAGGTGGTCGAGGCCCATCCGCTGGACCTGCTGCGCTCCGTCGTCGACGAGACCGGCGCGGACGAGGTGATCGTGCTGACCACGCCGCACTTCGTCGAGGAGTTCTTCCACCGCGACTGGGCCTCCCGCGCCCGCCACAAGGTCGGCGTCCCGGTGCTCAAGCTCTTCTCGCACGCTGCGGACGACCAGCCCCAGGGGTCTGCCTGACCTCGTCCGCGCAGTGCGGGCGCGCCACCCGGTCGGCGTACTCGCGCCCCGCGCGGGTGTACGGGGCGGCGCGCACCGCCCCGGCGGCCGTCCAAGACGGTGCCCCGGCGGCCGTCAGGAACGGGCCCCGACCCGCGGACGCAGCCGCCCGTCCCGCACCTCCGCGATCTCGTCGGCCGCGTCCAGATGCGCGGCGTCGTGGGTGACCAGCACCGTCGCGGTGGCGCGCTGATGGGTCAGGGTGAGCAGCAGATCCAGGGCCGCGGCGCCGCGTTCGTGGTCCAGCGCGCTGGTCGGCTCGTCCACCAGCAGCACGGCGGGCTCGTTCATCAGCGCCCGGGCGATGTTGATCCGCTGCCGCTGCCCGCCCGACAGCTGGTGCGGGCGCCGGTGGGCCTGCCCGTCCAGGCCGACCGCCGCCAGCAGCTCCAGCGCCCGGGAGCGCGCCTTGCGGGGCGAGCGGCCGTCGAGATGGGCCATCACCTGCAGCTGCTCGACGGCGGTCAGGGAGGGCAGCAGATTCGGCTGCTGGAAGACCGTGCCGATCGTGGTGCGGCGCAGCGCCGTCAGCTCGCCGCGGCCCAGGCCCGCGGTGTCCGTACCGTCGATCACCACCCGCCCGCGGTCCGGGCCGATCAGCGTCGCGGCGACCGCGAGCAGGCTGGACTTCCCGGACCCGGACGGCCCGATCACCGCGGTCAGACATCCGGCGGGCACGGACAGCGAGACCTCGTCCAGCGCGGTCAGCCGGGCCCCGCCGTCGGGGTAGGTGAGGGTCACATCGGTCAGTTCGAGGCTCATCGGGCACTTCCCAGGGCGGTCAGCGGGTCTACGGAGGTGATGCGGCGGATGGACAGCGCGGCGCCCACGGCACCCAGCGCGATCATGATCAGGGCGGGGATCAGCACGGTGGACGGATCGAGCACGAACGGCACCGCGCCGCCGATCCCGGCACCCACCCCCGCCGCCACGGCGGTGCCCAGGCCCGTACCGATCACCAGCAGGACGACGGCCTGGCCGAGCGCGTCCCGCAGCAGATAGCGGGTCGAGGCGCCCAGCGCCTTCAGCACGGCCACATCGCCGCTGCGCTGGATCGTCCACACCGTGAAGAACGCCCCGATGACCAGCGCGGAGATGGCGAACAAAAAGCCCCGCATCAGCTGCAGCGAGCCGTTCTCGGCGGAGTACGAGCCGATCGCCTGCAGCGCGTCGTCGGTCGTGACGGTCCGGGTGCCCAGCTTCTTGTCGGCGGCCGCCAGATCGGCGCTCCCGGTGGTGGACAGGGCCAGCACGGTCGCCCCCGGGGCGGGAGCGGAGCCGCGGCCCTGGCCCCCGGAGCCGCCCGACAGCCGCGCCCAGTCGCCCAGCGTCGTCCAGACCACCGGTGTGTGGCTGTACATCGCCGCGCCCGACACCGCCGCGACGCGCACCGTACGGCCGCCCAGCGTCAGCGAGCCCCCGGCCCGCACACCGAGCGAGTCGGCGGCCTTCTCGGACAGCACCACCGCGCCCTCGCCGACCCGCCCGGTGTCCGCGCCCAGCCGCGCCCCCGGGCGCACCCCGAACGCCGACACCGTGGCCGTCCGCCCGTCCGCACCCGCCTTCGTCGTGGTGATACCCAACGGTTCGGCGGACCGTACGCCCGGCACCCGGGCCCACCGCCCCACGGTCCGCTCCGGCAGCCGCGAACCGGCGAAGGCGACGGCGTCGTCCCCGGCGGGGGCGGAGAACACCAGGTGGTCGGCGGGCAGCGCGGTGATCGCCGAGGTGTTCTCCCGGCCCAGGCCCGCGGTCAGGCCGGACAGCAGACCCACCAGCACCGTGATCAGCACGACGACGGTGCCCATCAGGGCGAACCGCCCCTTGGCGAATCTCAGGTCTCTCCAGGCGACGAACACCGGCGGGTCTCTCCTCGGATCCGGGCGCCGGACCCACTGCCCGGCGACTGGTGTCCACCGTCGCCTCCCGGGCGGGGCTCCGGCATCGCGCCGCGGAGTGGTTCACCGGCGTCGAAAGGTGCGCCCCGGGATCAACCCTTCGATTGATGCCGCAGGTGAAGGTGGCCCTTAGCCTGAAGAGGCCGTGACCGAAGAAGCCGTGACCGATCACTCCCTCACCCCCGTCCTGCGGGTCCTGCGCAGCTGCCTGCATCTGATGGTGGCCGCGCTGCTCGGGCTGGCCGTCGTCCGCGCGGTCGCCGACCACGCGCCGGACGCCGCGGCCGTCGTCCCGACCGCCGTCGCGCTGTTCGCCGTGTACGCGATCGGCCCCAAGCTGCCCCGTCTGCGCAGCTCCACGGGTGCCGCCGCGCTCTGGCTGGGCGCCGTGGCACTGCTCTGGCTGGTGCTGCTCGCCCTCACCCCGGACGGCGTGTGGCTGGCCTTCCCGCTCTTCTTCGTCCAGTTGCATCTGCTGCCGCTGCGCTGGGCGCTGCCCGCCGTCGTGGCCACCACCGCCCTCGCCGTCGCCGGATTCGGCTGGCACACCCACACCCTGAGCGTGGGCACGGTGCTGGGGCCCGCGCTGGGCGCCGCCGTCGCCGTCGCCGTCGTCCTCGGCTACGAGGCCCTCTATCGGGAGAGCGAGCAGCGCCGCCGCCTCATCGAGGAGCTGACCGCGGCCCGCAGCGAACTCGCCACGGCGGAACACGCCGCCGGAGTGCTCGCCGAGCGCGAGCGGCTGGCCCGCGAGATCCACGACACCCTCGCCCAGGGCCTGTCCAGCATCCAGCTGCTGCTGCGGGCCGCCGAACGCGCCCTGCCGGAGCGGCCCGGCACGGCCCTCGGCCATGTCCGCCAGGCCCGTACCGCCGCGGTGGACAACCTCGCCGAGGCGCGCCGCTTCGTGCGCGCGCTGAGCCCGCCCGACCTGGAGGCGGGGACGCTGCCGGCCGCCCTGGAGCGGCTCTGCGCCACCACCGCCCGTACGTCGGGTCTCGCCGTGCACTGCCAGGTCTCCGGCGCGCCCACCGCCCTGCCCACCCCGCACGAGGTGGCCCTGTTGCGCATCGCCCAGTCCGCGCTCGCCAACACCGTGCAGCACGCCGCCGCCGACCGCGTCGAGCTGACCCTCAGCTACATGGACACCGAGGTCGCCCTGGACGTCGTCGACGACGGCGCCGGATTCGTGCCCGCGGAGGTGCCCGCACCGGGCTCCGCGGCGGCCTCCGGCACCGGCTTCGGCCTCGCCGCGATGCGCGCCCGGGCCCGCGCGCTGCAGGGCACCCTCGCCGTGGAGTCCGCCCCCGGAGAGGGCACCGCCGTCGCCGTCACCCTGCCCTGCACCGCAGCACCCGCCACCCCGGAGGCCGCCTCGTGACCACTACGGACTCTCCCGGGACGCCGGCCTCGCCCCAGGGCGGGGCCCCCGTCATCCGGCTGCTGCTCGCCGACGACCACCCCGTCGTGCGTGCCGGGCTGCGCGCCGTCCTGGAGACCGAACCGGACTTCGAGGTCGTCGCCGACGTCGCCACCGCCGAGCAGGCCGTCGAGCTCGCCGCGGAGCGCGACCTCGACGTGGTCCTCATGGACCTCCAGTTCGGCGGTCGGATGCTCGGCTCCCAGGCCACCGCCGCGATCGCCGCCCGCCCCGGTGCCCCCCGGGTCCTGGTGCTGACCACGTACGACACCGACGCCGACATCCTCGCCGCCATCGAGGCCGGCGCCACCGGCTACCTCCTCAAGGACGCCCCGCCGGAGGAACTGGCCGCCGCGGTGCGCACCGCCGCCGCCGGCAAGTCCGCGCTCGCGCCCACCATCGCGCTGCGCCTGATGGACCGGATGCGGACCCCCGCCACCGCGCTCTCCCGCCGGGAGACCGAGGTCCTCCAGCTCGTCGCCGACGGCCTGTCGAACGCCGCGATCAGCAAGCGGCTCTTCCTCAGCCAGGCGACCGTCAAGTCCCACCTTGTCCACATCTACGCCAAGCTGGGCGTGGACTCGCGCACGTCCGCGGTCGCCGCCGCCACCGCCCAGGGCCTGATCCGCCGCTGAGCGGCGGCCCGCGGACCGGTGCCGTCGCCGGCCGGGGTCCGCGGACCGGCGCTGTCGGTGCCGGGTGCGAGAATCATCGGCAGCACGACAGAACGACAGCAGTACCGCTCGCGATGATCGACGATCAGGGAGACGCACCATGGCACCCGCCATCCCAGCCTCGATGGAACGGCCGCACTTCATCGGCATCGGTGGAGCCGGCATGTCGGGCATCGCCAAGATCCTCGCGCAGCGCGGCGCCCAGGTGGCGGGCAGCGACGCCAAGGACTCCGCGACCGCCCGGGCCCTGCGCGACCTCGGCGCCACGGTCCACATCGGCCATGCCGCCGGGCATCTCGCCGCCGACGCCACCAGCGTCGTGGTCTCCTCCGCGATCCGCCCCGACAACCCCGAGCTGGCCGCCGCCCATGAGCGCGGCATCCCCGTCGTGCACCGCTCCGACGCGCTGGCCTCCCTCATGGACGGCCTGCGCCCCATCGCGGTGGCGGGCACCCACGGCAAGACGACGACGACCTCCATGCTCGCCGTCTCCCTCGGTGCCCTCGGCCTCAAGCCGTCCTACGCCATCGGCGGCGACCTCGACGCCCCCGGCTCCAACGCCGAGCACGGCTCCGGCGAGATCTTCGTCGCCGAGGCCGACGAGAGCGACCGCAGCTTCCACAAGTACGCCCCCGAGGTCGCCATCGTCCTCAACGTCGAGCTGGACCACCACGCCAACTACGCCTCGATGGACGAGATCTACGAGTCCTTCGAGACCTTCGTCGGCCGCATCCGCCCGGGCGGCACCCTGGTCATCTCCGCCGACCACCCCGGCGCCCGCGAGCTGACCGCCAAGATCGCCGGCCGTTACGACATCGAGGTCGTCACCTACGGCGAGTCGCCGGACGCCGACGTCCGCATCCTCAAGGTCAACCCCCGCGGCCTGACCAGCGACGTCACCGTCGCCCTGACCAGCGGCAAGATCCTGACCTTCACCGTCTCCGTCCCCGGCCGGCACTACGCCCACAACGCCGTCGCCGCCCTGGCCGCCGGCGTCGCCCTGGACCTGCCGCCGCACAACCTCGCCTCCGCCCTCGGCAAGTACACCGGCGTCAAGCGCCGCCTGCAGCTCAAGGGCGAGGCCGCCGGCGTCCAGGTCATCGACTCCTACGCCCACCACCCCACGGAGATGACCGCCGACCTGGAGGCCATCCGCGGCGCCACGCAGGGCTCGGACAGCCGTATCGTCGTCGTCTTCCAGCCGCATCTCTTCTCCCGCACCCAGGAGCTGGGCGTGGAGATGGGCCAGGCGCTGGCCCTCGCCGACGCCTCCGTCGTCCTGGACATCTATCCGGCCCGCGAGGACCCCATCCCCGGTGTCACCAGCTCCCTGATCATCGACGCCGCGCGCGCCGCCGGCGCCGACGTCACCGCCGAGAGCGACCAGGCCGCCGTCCCGGACGTGATCGCCGGAATGGCCGGGCCCGGTGACCTTGTTCTCACCATGGGCGCGGGCGATGTGACCGACCTCGGCCCCGCCATCCTGACCCGCCTGGGCAGCTGAGCTGAGGAGGAGGCACCCAGATGCCGTACGAGATCGACAAGCCCGATGAGCAGTGGCGCGCCGAGCTGACCCCCGCCGAGTACCAGGTGCTCCGGCAGGCCGGCACCGAGCCCGCGTTCGTCGGCGAGTACACCGACACCAAGACCGCCGGTGTCTACTCCTGCCGTGCCTGCGGCGCCGAGCTCTTCCGCTCCGACACCAAGTTCGAGAGCCACTGCGGCTGGCCGTCCTTCTACGACCCCAAGGACTCCGAGGCGGTCGAGCTCATCGAGGACCGCTCCCACGGCATGGTGCGGACGGAGGTCCGCTGCGCCCGCTGCGGCTCCCACCTCGGCCATGTCTTCGCCGGCGAGGGCTACCCGACCCCCACGGACCAGCGCTACTGCATCAACAGCATCTCGCTGCGGCTGACGGCGGACGAGGACTGACGAGCGACGAAGACGACTGACGGTCGGCCAAGCCGGCTGACACCGGACGAGACGCGGGGCCGGCGGCGGGCGGGGCAACCCCCTCCCACCGCCGGCCCCGTGCCGTTGTCAGTCGTGAGCCGTGAGCCGTGAGCCGTGAGCCGTCAGCCCCGCCTCATGCCGTCATGGCGATGGCCGTCACCACGAACCCGGCCTCGACCAGCCACCCCCCGCTGAACTCGGTGACCTCCCTGCCGTCGACGACGGGGCCGGGGACGAGGAGGCGGGCGGTGAAGGTGGCGTCCGTGGGGTCGAGGGTGAGCAGGGCGTCCTCGAAGCCCAGCCAGCGCTGGGCGAGGGGGTACCAGGCCTTGTAGACGCTCTCCTTGGCGCTGAAGATCAGCCGGTCCCAGCTGACTTCCGGTTCCAGGTCCGCCAGATGGCGGAGCTGGGCGCGCTCCTCGGGCAGGGTGACGAGATCGATGACGCCGGGGTCGTCCACGGGCAGGTTCGGCTCCGCGTCCAGACCCACGGTCACTATGTCCCGGCGCTGGGCCACGGCGGCCGCGCGGTAGCCGGCGCAGTGCGTCATCGCGCCGACGACACCGGCCGGCCACTGCGGCGCCCGGTCGCGGCCGGGCAGCAGCGGCGCGGGGGCGAAGCCCAGCCGGGACAGCGCACTGCGGGCGCAGCTGCGTACGGTGCCGAACTCCAGCTGACGCTTGGGCACCGCCTTGGCCACCAGCGCCTGTTCCTCGGGGAACATCTCGGACAGGGGCACGTCCTGAAAGGCCTCGGCGGTCACGATCGGCGCGGGCAGCAACTTGTCGATCATGCGTGGCTCCCCGTGACGTCGGGCGCGACCGCGGCCGGGGTGGGAAGGATCTGGACCGGGCGGCCCGGTTCGCCGGAGCGGCGCTGCCACTCCCGCGGGTAGCCGAGCGACACCTCCTGATGGGGGATGCCGTCGCACATCAGCAGCCGGGGGATGTGCAGATGGCCGTAGACGACGGTGGCGGCGCGGAACCGCCGCGGCCAGTCGGCGGTCGCCTCCGTACCGCACCACAGCGCGAACTCCGGGTACCACAGCGGCCGGGTGGGTTCGCGCACCACGGGCCAGTGGTTGATCAGGACGGTCGGCAGCTCCTCCGGCACGGCGGCGAGCCGGGCCTCGGTGGCCGCCACCCGCGCCTGGCACCAGGCCTCCCGCGTCGGATAGGGGTCCGGGTGCAGATGGAACTCGTCGGTGCACACCACCCCGGCCTCCTCGGCCTGGGCGAGCGCCTCCGCCTTCGACGTCAGCCCCGGCTGGCGGAAGGTGTAGTCGTAGAGGAGGAAGAGGGGGGCGATGACCGCGGGCCCGCCGACGCCCTCCCAGACCGGATAGGGGTCCTCGGGCGTCAGGACGCCCAACTCCCGGCAGATGTCCACCAGATGCTCATAGCGCGCCACGCCGCGCAGCTGCACCGGGTCGTCCGGCGGGGTCCACAGTTCGTGGTTGCCCGGCACCCACACCACCTTGGCGAACCGCTCGCTGAGCAGGCCGAGCGCCCAGCGGATGTCGGAGACGTACTCGCCGACGTCACCGGCGACCAGCAGCCAGTCGTCATCGGACCGCGGTCTTAACCGCTCGACGATCTCGCGGTTCTCCTTGTAGCGGATGTGCAGATCGCTGACGGCCACCAGGGTCCCGCGCCCGCCGCCCCGTACGGAGCCGGGAGCGGGGGCGGTGGGGGCTGGGCCGGCGGCGCCGGGTTCTAGGGTGCGGATCTCATAGGTCACCATCGAAGTAAAGACGGTGTGGAGGCCAGAACGAAAGGCGGGGCGGGCACACAGCGGCGTCGGTCACCGGGCTGGTGGTGTGGGGGGCGGCGGGGGAGCGGGTCGGGCGGCGGTGTGGGCGGACGGCGCGCCGCCGCGCCGGATGCGGGTGGCCAGCCACAGGTCGAAGCGGTCGTCGGGGTCGTCGAGGCGGCGGCCGGTGAGGTCCATGGCCTTGTCGAGGCGGTTGCGCACGGTGTGCCGGTGGACGCCGAGGCGGCGGCTGGTGGCGTCCCAGGCGCCGCCGGTCTCCAGCCAGGCCGCCAGGGTGGCGATCAGCTCCTCGCCGTTGTCCGCGAGGTCGAGCGGACCCAGCACGGAATCGGCGTAGCCGTGCAGCGTACGGCGGTCACCGAGGTCGAGCAGCAGCCGGCTGGACTGGCTCTGCCGGGCCTCCTCCGGCTCGCCGCTGGACCGGCTGACGGCGAGCAGACCGGCGGCCTGACGCAGCGACACCCGTACGGCCTCGGGGGCGGTGGCCGGGCCGATGCCCGCCGGGCAGTGCGGCGCGAAGCGGGCGAGCACATCGCGGATGTCCAGTTCCTCGCCGACCACCGCCTCGATGAGCCGGCCAGGTGCGCCGCCCGGCGCCGCTTCGGTGACCCGGACCAGGCCGCCGGGCATCGCCAGGGCCAGATCGGCGGCCGTCTCCTGGGCGGCGTCGGCAGCCGCGTCCCCCGTCGGGTCTCCCGCAGGCCGTCCGGCACCGGCCGCACCGTCCGCGCCGCCCGGATCCACCACGACCCCCCGCACCCGCTCGGCGGTCAGCCCCACCGAGTGCAGGATGTCCCGGGCCCGGTCGGCGGACGGATCCTCGTCGGCGACCAGCTCCGAGAGCAGTGCCGACCTGCGGCGGCGCTCCGGCTCGTCGCGCAGATGCCGGCGCTCCAGCTCCAGGGACAGCAGCGAGACCAGACCGGGGACGACCGAGCGGGCGGCCTCGTCCGGGCTGCCGGTGAGCAGCAGCAGCCCGCGCAGCCGCCGCGCACCCAGCGGCTGCACCTCCAGCTGCTGCCCCGCGGCCGTACTGGACGCGCTGCCGCGCAGCCCGCGCGTGGCGACCCTTTCGATCAGCTCGCGGGCCTGCGCGGGCGGTGGCTGCGGCTCGCGCCCGCCCGCCGCCAGCAGGCGCCCCAGCGGATCGAGCACCACGGCGCCGACCCCGGTGGCGGCCGTCCACTCCGCCAGCATCGGCCGCAGCCCGTCGCCGGCCGCCGCGGCGGCCGTCAGCCGCCGCTGGGTCGCGAACGCCCGGTGCAGCGCCGCACGCTGCTCGTCGGCCCGCGCGTCGAAGACCGCCTTGGTGACGGCGATGAACGGCACCTCGTCCGGCACCGTCAGCAGCGGCAGGCCCGCCTCCTCGGCCGCCGCCACCAGCGGGCGCGGCGCCTCCTGGTACGGCAGTCCCTGCCCCAGCCCGAGCGCCAGGCACGCGGCCCCGCCCTCGGCGACGTCCCGGACGTAGGCCCGGCAGGCGGCCGGCTCCATCGGCAGCAACAGGCCGATGGTCATCAGCAGTTCACCGCCCTGCAGCCACTTGCCCGGCGTCAGCAGATCCGAGACGGTCGCCGCCTCGACCGTGCGGTCCAGCAGCCGCGGCGGCACCTCGTAGGTGACCGACAGACGGAGATCGGGCCTGGCCAGGAGGTCGGAGATACGCAGGGGCACGGCTCCAGTGTCCCTCAGACAGCGCCTAGGGGCCCAGGACCACCACCGACTCCGGCGGGAGCCGCAGCACCCCGTCCGCGCCGGGGAGCCGGGCCTCGGGCCAGCCCGCCAGTGCCTGCAGGCCGGTGTCCCGGTCCGCCACCGCGATCTCCGCCGTGGTGTCCCGCCCCAGGTTGACCGCCACCCGCAGCGGGCCGCGCCGCAGCAGCAGCCAGCGGGCGTCCTCGTCGAAGCGGACGTCGGTGTGGCGCGGATCGGGGTCGGTCAGCGCGGGCAGCTCGTGGCGCAGCGTCAGCAGCGTACGGTGCCAGGCCAGCAGGCGGGCGTGGGGCGGGCGGGCCGGTTCGGACCAGTCCAGGACGCAGCGGTCGCGGGTGGCCGGGTCCTGGGGGTCGGGCCAGTCGCCGACCTCGCCCGCCCACTCGTGCGCGGCGAACTCGCGCCGCCGGCCGGCCCGTACCGCCTCCGCCAGCTCCGGATCCGTGTGGTCGGTGAAGTACTGCCAGGGCGTGGTCGCCCCCCACTCCTCACCCATGAACAGCATCGGGGTGAACGGCGAGCACAACACCAGCGCGGCGGCACAGGCGAGCAGCCCGGGGGGCACGTCGGCGGCGAGCCGGTCGCCGAGCGCCCGGTTGCCGACCTGGTCGTGCGTCTGGGCGTAGGCCAGCAGTCGGTACGCGGGCGTGTCGCGCAGGTCCAGCGGCGCGCCGTGCACCCGGCCGCGGAAGCTGGAGTACGTACCGTCGTGGAAGAAGCCGCCGGTCAGGGTCTTGGCGAGGGCGGCGAGCGGGGCACGTGCGAAGTCGGCGTAGTAGCCCTGGGATTCGCCGGTGAGCGCGGTGTGCAGGGCGTGGTGGAAGTCGTCGTTCCACTGGGCGTGCAGGCCCTGGCCGCCGCCCTCCCGGGGTGCGGTGGTGCGCGGATCGTTGAGGTCGGACTCGGCGATCAGGAACAGCGGGCGCCCCAGGCGGCCGGCCAGCCCGTCCACGGCGGCGGACAGCTTGGCCAGGAAGTGCGGGCTCCGGTCGTCGTGCAGCGCGTGGACGGCGTCCAGCCGCAGCCCGTCGAGCCGGTAGTCGCGCAGCCAGGCCAGCGCACTGCCGACGAGGTAGCCGCGCACCTCGTCGGAGCCGGGCGCGTCGAGGTTGACCGCCGCTCCCCACGGCGTGTGATGGGTCTCGGTGAAGTACGGCCCGAATTCGGGGAGGTGGTTGCCCGACGGTCCGAGGTGGTTGTGCACCACGTCGAGGACGACTCCCAGGCCCAGGCCGTGCGCGGCGTCCACGAACCGCTTGAACCCGTCGGGCCCGCCGTACGGCTCGTGCACCGCCCAGGGCGCGACCCCGTCGTACCCCCACCCGTGGGTGCCCGGGAACGGGCAGACGGGCATCAGCGACACATGGCTGACCCCCAGGTCGGCGAGGTGCCGCAGCCGCGCGGCCGCGGCGTCGAAGGTGCCCTCGGGGGTGTACGTCCCGATGTGCAGCTCGTAGAGGACCGCGCCGGGCAGCGGGCGGCCGGACCACGGGTGCCGCCAGCCGAACCGGTCGTGCTCGACGACCGCGCCGGGCCCGCCGGGGCCGTCCGGCAGCCGCGCGGCGCGTGGATCGGGCCGCGGCGGCCCGCCGTCGAGCCGGAAGGCGTAGCGGTCGCCGTCGCGGGCCGGCGCCTCGGCGCGCCACCAGCCCGCGCGGTCCTCGTCCCGCTCCATCGCGACCAGCGGTTCACCGGCCCGGTCCCCCGCCCACTGGAGAACGACCTGCCCGGCCCTCGGCGCCCACACCTCGAACAGCACGGCCGTCCTCCTTCGATCGCGGCGGTTCCCACGAGCCAAGCATGCCGTCGCGCCCCCGCACAGCCCGGCGGGGCGGTGCGGGCCGACAATGCGCCATCGCGCTGGGCCGTTCCGGGGAGCCGGCCGACGTGACCGGGTCGACCGCCCCGCGCACCTACATCGCCTGGACAGCGGCACGCGGTGGTCGGACAATCACGGCATGACTTCGCTCGAGTTCCCCGCGCGCCCGGCGCGCCCGTCGGATGCCGACCGGGAACGCGCTCTCGATCTGCTGCGCGACGGCGCGGCGCAGGGACGGCTGTCCCAGGACACCTTTCTGCGGCGTCTGGAACTCGTCCTCACCGCCCAACAGCACTCCGAACTCGACCTGGTCACCGCCGACTTGGAGAGCCGCGGCAAGTTCCAGGGCACCCTGCTGCGGATGGTCGGCCGGGTATCGGCCTTCCACATACGGGTGCGCAGGGCCTGGCGCACCGAGCGGCTGCCCAAGCTCCTGCTGCCGGAGCCGGGACCGTTCCCCCTGCTCATAGGGCGGGCCCCGGGGGTGGGCCTGCGCCTGAACCACGAGACGGTCTCCCGCGCCCACGCCGAACTCCGCAGCGCCGGCAAGGGCTGGCTGCTGCGCGACCTCGGCTCCACGAACGGCACCTGCGTCAACGGCCGCCGGGTGGTCGGCGAGGTCCCCGTCGGCCCCGGCGACCACATCACCTTCGGCAGGGTGGACTACGTGCTGACGGAGCGCTAGGGCCTGACCCATCGGGCAGGCCCTAGGTGCATTGCCCCAGGACCTGGCTCCCCTCCCTGAGCGACGCCGCGTCCTGCCGTAGCGGGCGATCGCCCGACGGATACGACATCCACACCCCTTCGCCGTGCGTCAGCCCCGGCAACAGCCCCTCGAACTCCTGGACATGGCGGGCCGGCAGGGCGCCGCTGAGCAGCCAGGACCGGCGGCCGCCGGAGGTCTCGCCGAGCTCCGCGCCCAGCGCGGCCAGCCGGGCGGTCACGGGCGCGAGCGCGGCGAGCGGGACCTCGGCCTCGAAGGCGTGGTACGGCTCGTACACCCGGGTGCCGGCCCGCTCCAGGGCGCGCAGCAGCACGCCGGGCGTGACCGCGCGGAAGTGCCCGGCGGTGCTGACCGGGCCGATGAAGCCGGAGCGGGTCAGCACCGCACGGCAGTCCGTCACCGCCAGACCGCGCGGGCCCCGCCGCAGGGTCGCCAGTACGGTCTCCTCGACGGCCTGGTGGAAGCCGTGCGGAAGCGCCCCCAGTTCGGTCTCGTAGGCGAAGACCGGGCCGGAGCCGCGGGCGCCCGGTTCGACGCGCAGCCCGACCGTGGCCCAGGGGCCGGTGTGGCCGCGCCGGGCGATCTCGTGGAGCGCCTCGCCGACGCCGCACGGCCGCTCCACGCACACCACCCGGCTCGGTGCGAACACGGCCTCGATGCCGTACTCCTGACGCAGGGTGGCCGCGATGATCTCCTTCTGCACCTCGCCGTGCAGCAGCACCGAGGTGGCGCCGTCGGGCGCGGGGCGGACCTGCAGCAGCGGGTCCTGGTCGGCGAGTGCCAGCAGCGCGGCGCGCAACGCGGCGGCGTGTGCCGGATCGCCGGGCCGGACGAGGGTTTCGAGGGTGGGGGAGGGGAAGAGACCGGCCTCGGCGGGAGCGCCGGTGGGCGGGCCGAGGCGGTCGCCGGTCCGGATGCCGGGCAGCCCGCGGAGCACCGCGATGTTGCCCGGGGTCAGCGGTCCGTCGTCGCCGGGCGGTCGCCCGACGACGTCGAGTGCGGTGATCCGGCCGGTCAGCGGGCCGCCGGCGCCGTCGGGGGCGCCCGGACGGTGCAGCTCGATCCGCTGCCGGGGCCGCAACTCGCCCTCGTAGAGCCGGATATGGGCCGTGCGCTCGCCCCGCGGCGACTGGTGGACGGCGAAGACCGTGCCGCGGGGTTCGGTGCCCGTGACCACCGGGGCCGGTGGGATCAGCCGGACCATGCCGTCGACGAGCGTGCCGACGCCCTGGCCGCCGAGCGCCGAACCGAAGTACACCGGGTGCAGCGAACCGTCGGCGGTGCGCGCGGCGAGGGCGGCGCGCAGCCCGTCCGCGGTGGGCGGCGGGCCCTCGACCAGCTGGGCCAGCACGGACTCGTCCGCCTCGGCCACCGCCTCGGCGATCCGGTCGCGGACCCCCGGGTCCTCCAGCGCGTACGGCACCGAGCGCGCCCCTGGGGTGCCCAGGCCGGACACCGACGTCATGGGGACGGCGACCGGCGTCAGCAGGCGGCGGATGTCCGCGAGCAGCGCCTCGTCCCGGGCGCCGACCCGGTCGATCTTGTTGACGAAGAGCAGGGTGGGCAGCCGCAGCCGCCGCAGTGTCCGCATCAGCACCCGGGTCCGGGCCTGGACGCCCTCCACCGCGGACAGCAGCAGCACGGCGCCGTCGAGCACCCCCAGGGCGCGCTCGACCTCCGCGATGAAGTCGGAGTGCCCGGGGGTGTCGATGAGGTTGATCTGGACCTCGCCGACGGTGAAGGAGGCGACGGCCGAGCGGATGGTGATGCCGCGCTGCCGCTCCAGCTCGCCGGTGTCCGTACGGGTGCTGCCGGCGTCGACGCTGCCGAGCCGGTCGATGGCGCCGGTGTCGAACAGCAGCCGCTCGGTGAGGCTGGTCTTACCTGCGTCGACGTGGGCGAGAATCCCGATGTTCAGGGTGTGCGAGGGAAGCATGGAAGGTGGATTCCTCAAGAACGGTCGTCCGGACGGGGCGAGGGGGCGTTCCGAGGAATCCGCGCATTCCGTGCTCCTGCTTCAGAAAGGGTCGTGCTGACCGGGCCATGCTGACCAACGGCGCGCCCCCGCGCAACCGAATTGATCGTCCGGTCCGCGGGGGCGCGCCCCCGTCCGCTCAGTGCTGGTGCAGCCCGCGGCCGGCCAGCGTCAGGAAGGCCTCGCCGACCGCCTCCGACAGGGTCGGGTGGGCGTGGACGTGCTGGGCGATGTCGGAGGGTTCGGCGTCCCAGGCCACGATCAGCTGGCTCTCCGAGATCATCTCGGAGACGTGCGGCCCGACGAGATGCACGCCGAGCACCGCACCGGTGGCCTCGCCGCCCGCACCGTCGGCCGCCGCGATCACCTTCACCATGCCGCCCTGTCCGTGCACCATGCCCTTGGCAGTGGCGGCCAGCGGCATCGAGTTGACCTTGATCTCCAGGCCGCGGGCGCGTGCCTCGGCCTCGGTCAGACCGACCGACGCGGTCTGCGGCGAGGAGTACGTCACCCGCGGGACGGTCGCGTAGTCCACCGGCCGCGTGGGGACGCCCGCCAGAGTCTCGGCCACCAGCAGGCCCTCCTCGAAGGAGGCGTGAGCCAGCCCCAGCGACGGCGGCGGCAGCAGATCCCCGACCACGTGGATGCCCGGTACGGCGGTCTCCAGCCGCGACCAGTCCGCCGGCACGACGAACCCCCGGGCGTCCGTGGACAGTCCGGCGGCCTCCAGGCCGAGCCCGTCGCTCACCGGGGCGCGCCCCACCGCGACCAGCAGCCGCTCGGCCTCGATCACCAGCTCCTCGCCGCCGGCGGTGGTCACGGTGGCCCGGACACCGTCCGGCAGCAGCTCGGTGCCGGTGAGGGTGGCGCCCGTACGGACGGTGATGCCGCGCTTCTTCAGGCCGCGCGCCAGGTGGCGGCCGACGTCCTCGTCCTCCAGCGGGAGCAGCCGCTGCGCCGCCTCGACGAGTGTGACCTCGGCGCCCATGGAACGGTGGAACGAGGCGTACTCGACGCCGATCGCGCCACCGCCCAGGACCACTACGGACGCCGGGAGTTCGGCCGCGAACAGGGCGTCGTCGCTGGTCACGATCGTGCGGCCGTCCGCTTCCAGGCCCGGCAGCAGACGCGGCCGGGAGCCGGTGGCCAGCACGATGCCGCGCCGGGCGGTGACGTCCCCGGCGCCCTCGATGTGGACCGTACGCGAACCGGTCAGCCGTGCCGTGCCCTTGACGACCCGGACCTGTGCCGTCGACAGGTGCCCCGCCACGCCTTGGTGGTTGCGGGCGACGATGTCGTCGCGGGTGGCCACCAGCGCCGGCCAGTCCAGGGCGTCGACGGTGGCCTTGACGCCCCACCGCTCCCGGGCCTCGGCGATGCCGTCCACCAGCTCGGCGGCGTGCAGCATGGCCTTGCTGGGGATGCAGCCGCGGTGCAGGCAGGTGCCGCCGATCAGGTCGCGCTCGGCCAGGACCACCCGCAGGCCCAGGGACGCGGCGCGCAGGGCGGTGCTGTAGCCGCCCGTGCCGCCGCCGATGACGATGACGTCCGTGGTGTTCGAGTCTGTCTCACTCATGCGATCAGGCATGTGCTCAGACTCCGCCCACCTGCGGCGATGAGTCCAAGGCAATGTTTCTATGGTGGTGATGAAGGATCGTCATGGGCGGTGGGGCGTGCGGCGGGGAGGGGCGGGGCGATGAGCCTGCGGCAGATGGAGTATCTGGTGGCGGTCATCGAGGAGGAGTCCTTCACCCGCGCCGCCGAGGCGCTGCACGTCACCCAGTCCGCGCTCTCGCACCAGATCAAGGCGCTGGAGCGGGAGGTCGGCGGCCCGCTGCTGGAGCGGATGCCGCGCGGGGTGCGGCTGACGGCGATGGGCCGGGCCTACTTCCCGCACGCCGAACTCGCCGTCCGCAGCGCCCGGCAGGCCCGCCGCGCCGCGCTGGCCGCCGGCGGCGCGCACAGCGGCGAACTGCATATCGCGACGGTGCATGCGCAGGCGATCGGGGTGCTGCCGGAGGTCTGCGCACGCTGGACCCGCGAGCACCCCGGTGTGCGCCTGGTGCTCCACGAGTACGCCACCACCGAGGAGCTGGAGGAGCACATGGCGCGCGGTGTCGCCGACATGGCGCTCGGGCCGGGCCCCAAGGACTGGCAGGGGCCGGTCACCGTCGTGGGGCGGGAGCGGATGGTGCTGGTCGTGCCGCACGGCGATCCGCTCGCCGCCCGCGAGTCGGTGCGGCTGGCCGAGCTGGCCGACCGGTCCTGGGTGCGGTGCAGCCTGGAGCCGATGGTCGAGGGCCGGCGCTGGCTGGACCTGGAGTGCGAACGGGTGGGCTTCACCCCGCGTACCGCCGTCCGCACCCAGCACAGCTCGACCGCCGTGCGGATGGCGTCGGCGGGCGTCGGCGTCCTGCTGACCGCGGCCCATGAACTGCGCGGCCTGGACTGTGCGTCGGTGCCCACCGACCCGCCCTGGCGGCGCGAGATCACGGTCTTCTCACGCGTCGAACTGACCGGTGCCGCCGCGGAGTTCACCGAGCTGCTGCGGGCCGCCGACGGGGCGGGGGACGACGGCCCCCGGTCCGGCCGGCCAGCCGACTGACGGCGCGTCACTCGCGGACCAGCAGCGCCACCGGCGACTCCCCCAGCAGTTCGCTCAGCCCCACCACCGCGCCGCCCGGCAGCTCCCGCCCGCTCAGCAGCTCGCGCCACGTCCCCCCGGAGGGCAGCCGGAGCCCGGTGTCCCACCAGCCGCCGGTCTCCACCAGCCGCAGCGACAGCCGGGTCACCACCGTCAGCACCCGCCCGCCACGGCAGAACGCCACACAGTGCTCGGCCGCCGGCCCCTCGGCTTCCACCGGCTCGTACGCCGCGCCGGCGCCGAACCACCGGGGGTGCTCGCGCCGCAGCCGCAGCGCCGCGGCCGTCAACCGCAGCTTCTCGCCGGACAGATCGCGCGGCGCGGCCCCGCCGTCCAGCTCGGCGAGCAGCTCCGGACGGAACCGGGCCGGCCGCCGGTTGTCCGGGTCGACCAGCGCGGCATAGCCGAGCTCGGTGCCCTGATAGAGGTCGGGGACGCCGGGCATGGTCAGGTGCAACAGCGTGGCCCCCAGTACGTTGGCGCGGACGAACGGGGCCAGCTCCTCGCCCAGCGCGGCGAGCGGGGCGGCCGACGGACCGCACGGCCCGCCCAGGACGAACTCCGCCACCGCCTCCTCGTAGTCCGCGTTCCGCTCGGTCCACGAGGTGCGCAGCCCGGCCTCCCGTACGGACTTCAGGACCGCGGCCGCGACCCTTTCCCAGCTGTCGTCCGGTGGGGGTGCCCCCAGCGGTAGCTGGGGGAGCGCCCCCGTCGCCGCGGACTGCCCGGCGGGCGCGCCCAGGCCGAACGCGGTCTGCCAGACGAGCCAGGACACCATCGGGTCCGCCGGGCCCGCGCCGTCCATCGAACCGCCCGCGGCCCCGCACACCGCCGCCTCGCCCATCGCGCCGAGCGCGTCCCGCCACCGGTCCGGGCACTCCGACAGCACCGCGATCCGCGCCCGCACATCGGCGCTGCGCTTGGTGTCGTGGGTGGTGAGCACCGTGGCCGTCGCCGGCCAGTCCCGCTGGATCCGGGCGCAGTAGGCGTGGAAGGCCGCGGGGCCCCGCGCGGGCTCCCCGGGGTCGCCGCCGACCTCGCAGGCCGACAGCAGCACCGGATAGCGGTAGAAGGCGGTGTCCTCGACGGACTTGGCGCGCAGCGCGGACGCGGTCTGGGCGAACCGGGCGGCGAAGTCGGCGCGGTCCGCGTCGTGCCGCTCGGGCGCGGGCTCCCGCGACCCGTCGCCCCCCGCCGCCTCGTCCGTCCACCGGCCCAGCGCCAGATCGTGGACCAGGTCCACCGCCCGCGCCTCCTCGGGCACCCGGAACGCGCCGCGCGCCCGCACCGCCGCCCGCCCCAGCATCGCCGCGTCCGTCACCGCCCGCGTCGCGTCGGCGGCGTACGGCCGGTAGACCGGCAGCCGCACCAGCAGCTCCCGGATCGCCTGCCGCAGCGCCCAGGGTGCGTGGTCACCGGGCCGCGGGTCGCGCGCGCTGATCCGTGCCGCGGTCCGCACCAGCCGCTCGACCTCCGCGGCCAGATCGTGGGTGACGACCTCGTACGCGGCCCGGCGCACCGTCTCCTCCCAGTCGCCCCCCTCGTCGGCCAGCGGGGTGACGAAGTCGCGGTAGTGGGAGAAGAGCCGCCCGGAGCCCTGTGGGCAGACGAAGAGCCCGTCGATGTGCCGCAGCGCGTCATAGCCCGTCGTGCCGGCGCAGGTCCAGCTCGCGGGCAGCCGCTCGTCGCCGGTGAGGATCTTCTCGACGACGGTCCAGCGGCCCCCGGTCGCCTCGTGCAGCCGGGCCAGATAGCCGGCGGGGTCCACCAGGCCGTCCGGGTGGTCGATCCGCAGCCCGTCGATGACGCCGTCACGGACCAGCCGCAGCGCCGTGTCGTGCGTGGCCGCGAAGACCTCGGGGTCCTCCACGCGCACCCCGATCAGCTCCGAAATGGTGAAGAAGCGGCGGTAGTTGAGCTCGCTGCGGGCCAGCCGCCACCAGGCGAGGCGGTACCACTGCGCCGGCAGGAGGCGCTCCAGCGGAAGGTCCTCGGTGCCGGGGCGCAGCGGGAAGGTGTGCGCGTGATAGCGCAGCACCCCCTCCGCGGCGTCGACGCGGAAGTGCTGCGCCTCGTCGCCGAGCGGCCCGTGGAGCACCGGCAGCAGCAGACGCCCGCCGTGCCCGCCGTCCCAGTCGATGTCGAACCACCGCGCAGACGGGGAGGCCGGCCCGTCGCGCAGCACCTCCCACAGCGGGCCGTTGAGCGCCACCGGCTCCGGCACGGCCATGTGGTTCGGCACGATGTCGACGACCAGCCCGAGCCCGTGCGCACGGGCCGTCGCCGCCAGCGCCCGCAGCCCCCGCTCGCCGCCCAGCTCGGCCCGTACCGCCGAGTGGTCGACCACGTCGTAGCCGTGCGTGGACCCCGGCACCGACTCCAGCACCGGGGAGAGATGCAGATGGGAGACGCCCAGCGCGGCCAGATGGGGGACGGCCCGCTCGGCGGCGGCGAACGGGAAGTCCGGCTGGAGCTGCAGCCGGTAGGTGGCGGTCGGCGACGGACTCGATGGCTGCGTCATGGGAACACCCGTACCCCGCCCGGGGCCCGATCTGTCATCTCCTTCCGGCATTGTCATCACCCGAGCGGCCTGATCACTCTCACCGGCAGCGGCTGCTCCCCAGCCGGCGCTGGTGTCCGTACTCCGCGACGCGCCGGACCCCCGGCACGGGCATGCGGCCGCCTGGACACTGGGCCGCTACCCGGCGCCCGTGGCCGCCTGGCGGCTGGGACCGGCCTGACCGGACGCCCGAGGCTACGCCGGCCGCTGCAGCACCAGCAGGCTCCGGTCGGTCAGCGTCAGCCGGTCGCCGGCCTTGACCTTGGCGCCGGCGCCGTCGGCCACCCCCTCCGGCCGGTCGGTGTCCACCACGACCTGCCACTGCCGGCCGAGGTGCTCGGGGATCACGAACTCCTTCTCCTGGTCGTGGGCGTTGAACATCAGCAGGAACGAGTCGTCGCTGATCGGCTCGCCGCGCGGACCCGGCTCGGAGATCGAGCTGCCGTTGAGGAAGACGGTCAGCGACTTGGCGTGCACCGACTGCCAGTCGCGCGGCCCCATCTCCCCGCCGCCGGCCGTGAACCACGCGATGTCCGACAGCTCGTCGTGGGTGCCCTCCATGGGGTGGCCCTGGAAGAACCGCCGGCGCCTGAAGACCGGGTGGTCGCGCCGCAGCCACACCATCTGCCGGACGAACGCCAGCAGCGCCCGCTGCTCCTCGTCCGCCCCCGGTGCCTCCTGCGGCCCGGCCGCCTCATCCGTCGCGTTCGCCCCGTCCGCCCCGTCCGCGTCGTCGGCCGTCCCCGGCTCGGCGCCCGCCCCCGGCACGTCCTGCGGCCAGTGCACCCACGACAGCTCGTTGTCCTGGCAGTAGGCGTTGTTGTTGCCCTGCTGGCTGCGTCCGAACTCGTCGCCGTGGCTGAGCATCGGCACGCCCTGCGACAGCATCAGCGTGGCGAGGAAGTTCCGCATCTGCCGGGACCGCAGCCGCCGCACCGAGGGATCGTCGGTGGGCCCCTCGGCGCCGCAGTTCCAGGACCGGTTGTAGCGCTCGCCGTCGCGGTTGTCCTCGCCGTTGGCCTCGTTGTGCTTGTCGTTGTACGAGACCAGGTCGCGCAGCGTGAAGCCGTCGTGGCAGGTCACGAAGTTCACCGAGGCCAGCGGCCGCCGCCCGTCCTCCTGATAGAGGTCCGACGACCCCGTCAGCCGGGACCCGAACTCCGCCAGGGTGCGCGGTTCGCCCCGCCACAGATCCCGTACGGTGTCGCGGTACTTGCCGTTCCACTCGGTCCACAGCGGCGGGAAGTTGCCCACCTGGTAGCCGCCCTCGCCGACGTCCCACGGTTCGGCGATCAGCTTCACCTGGCTGACGACCGGGTCCTGGTGCACCAGGTCGAAGAACGACGACAGCCGGTCGACCTCGTGGAACTGCCGGGCCAGCGTCGCCGCCAGATCGAAGCGGAAGCCGTCCACCCGCATCTCCTGCACCCAGTAGCGCAGCGAGTCCATCACCAGCTGGAGCACGTGCGGGCTGCGCATCAGCAGCGAGTTCCCGGTGCCGGTGGTGTCCATGTAGTACTGCCGGTCGTCCGACAGCCGGTAGTAGGAGGCGTTGTCCAGCCCCCGGAACGACAGGGTCGGACCGAGATGGCTGCCCTCGGCGGTGTGGTTGTAGACCACGTCGAGGATCACCTCGATGCCGGCCTGGTGCAGCGCCCGTACCGCCGTCTTGAACTCCAGCACCTGCTGCCCGCGGTCGCCCCAGGACGCGTAGGCGTTGTGCGGGGCGAAGAAGCCGATGGTGTTGTAGCCCCAGTAGTTCGTCAGCCCCGCGTCCACCAGCCGATGGTCCTGGACGAACTGATGCACCGGCATCAGCTCCAGGGCGGTCACCCCCAGCTCCGTCAGATGGTCGATGATCGCCGGGTGCGCCAGTGCCGCGTAGGTGCCGCGCAGCTCCGCGGGGAGCTCCGGGTGGAGCATCGTCAGGCCCTTGACATGGGCCTCGTAGAGGACCGTCTCGTGGTACGCGGTGCGCGGCGGGCGGTCGTCACCCCAGTCGAAGTACGGATTGACCACCACCGACGCCATGGTGTGCGGCGCCGAGTCCAGGTCGTTGCGCACCTCGGGGCGCCCGAAGTGGTAGCCGTAGACCGCCTCGTCCCAGTCGATCCGGCCGCTCATAGCCCGTGCGTACGGGTCGAGCAGTAACTTCGCCGAGTTGCAGCGCTGCCCCCGCTGCGGCTCGTAGGGGCCGTGCACCCGGAAGCCGTAGCGCTGTCCCGGCATCACCCCCGGAAGGTAGGCGTGCCGCACGAAGGCGTCGCTCTCGCGCAGCTCGACGGCGGTCTCCGAGCCGTCGTCGTGCAGCAGACACAGCTCGATGCGCTTCGCGGCTTCGGAGAACACCGCGAAGTTGGTGCCCGCCCCGTCATAGGTGGCACCCAGTGGATACATCTGTCCCGGCCAGACCTGCATGCGTAGACTCTTCCACTTTCTCGTCGGGCGCTGCGGCGACTCCACGACACGCGTCCGCGGACCGAAGCAAAATCTTCCGCAACCTGTCGCAACTTGTCGTACACGGCGGTCTTTTCCTTGGATCTCGGCTGAATAGTGGGCAACCTGTCGCGATGTCGGTTCGTCCTATTGGACGTCCTACTGGAGGACTGACGGGGGAATCCGAGATGCGTGTCACGGAATGTGACAGCAGGGGGGAACCGTGCACCAACTGATGCACCGCCACCTCGGCAAGGTCGTCGCGACCGCCGCCATCGCACTGACGGGCACCGCCGTCATGGTGGCGGTCACCCTGCCCGCCGGCGCCGACGACGCAGGCAGCGCCCGGCCCGCCGCGGCCGGCGAAGCCGCACCGGGGCGCGACCCGGGGCAGCCGCCGCCCGGTGTCGTCGAGCAGGTCCGCGCCCAGGGGGAGCGCGGCCAGGGACGCGATCCGCTCACCGACGACGAACTGCGGCGTGCCCGGGAGCTGGCGCTGCCGCGCCCCGTGCGCGGCGTCGCCAAGGACGTCACCGGCAAGCCGGGGCCCGAGCCGCTCACCACCGACCTGGCCGAACTCGGCCCGTCGGAGGTGGGGCTCGCCGACCCGCCGCGCCGGGCGAACGTCTCGTACTACGACTACGCGAGCGACCGCTACATCACCAAGACCGTCAACCTGACCACCTCGAAGGTGGAGTCGACCGACACCCAGCACGGCGTCCAGCCGCCGCCCAGCCACGACGAGGCAGTCCAGGCGGCGCGGCTGCTGATCGCCGCCCCGCTCGGCTCGGGTCTGCGCCAGGACTACCGCGACGCCACCGGTCGCGACCTCACCGGCCCCGATCCGCTCGCCGTGACCGGCTTCGTCTACCGGGGGCGCGCGGAGGGCGACGCGCCCGGCGCCCTCGCCGCCTGCGGGGAGCACCGCTGCGTCCGCCTCTTCACCAAGATCAAAAACGGTCAGTGGATCGACACCCGCCGCTTCGTCATCGACCTCAGCGCCCGCACCGTCGCCCGCCTGAGCTGACCGTGCCGAGCGGGCCCGCCATCGACCTCCACTTCTTCGTACTGGAGCCGCCACCATGCGCCAAAGACGCACCACCGGCACCTCGACCCACCGCCCGTACCGGCGCGCCGCCGCCCTCGCCGCGGCCCCGCTGCTCGCCGCGACCGCCCTGCTGACCGGCCCGGCCGCCCAGGCCGCCCCCGAGACCCCCGCCGCCGCGCCCGCCCCCGCGCCCCAGTGCAGCGCCGCCTACCGCATCACCCAGGCGCTCGACGGCGGCACGGTCTGGCGGATGTGCTGGCACTACGAGGGCAACGCCGGCCTGGTCCTGGACGACATCTCCTACCAGCCCAAGGGCGAACCGGCCCCGATCAAGGTGCTCACCACCGCCAAGCTCGCCCAGATCCACGTCCCCTACGACGACGGCACGAACGAGTACGACGACCTCACCGGCCAGGGCTTCGCCCAGGGCCTGCAGAAGCTCGCCCCCGCCGAATGCCCCGGCGGCACCATAAAGACCGTCAAGGTGCCCGGTGCCTGGGACCCCGCGCACCCCGAGGTCGGGGGCCTGTGCGCCACCACCCGGGCCCGCGGCCACGCCTACCGGCTGGGCGCCTACCCCGGGGAGGACACCAAGACCTACCAGCTCCAGGGCAACGACCTGCTGCTCTACACCGTCAACAAGGTCGGCTGGTACGAGTACATCACCGAATGGCGGTTCTCCGGCGACGGCGCCATGACCATGCAGGTCGGCGCCACCGGCACCGTCTCGCCGGGCGACTACGACGCCGGCGACGGCCGCGGTATGCCCCTCGGCAAGGGCGCCAAGGACTACGCCACCAGCCACAGCCACAATGTCTTCTGGCGGCTGAACTTCGGCCTGGACGGCTCCTCCGGCAACAAGGTCGAGCAGTTCGACTCCGCCACCACCACCCGCCCCGGCGGCCGCACTCCCACCATCCGCACCACCCGCACCCCCGTCACCAAGGAGCTGGCCGGGGACGCCGGCCCGATGCGCTGGTGGCGGGTGGTGAGCGCCACCGGCAAGAACAAGGACGGCCACCCGCGCTCGTACGAGATCGTGCCGGGGCACACCAGCAAGTACACCGGCCGCAGCTACACCAAGCACGACATCTATTTCACCGACTACAAAAAATGTGAGCAGTTCGCCAGCAACAACCTGGCCAACTGCGGTGCCCGCGGCGGCAAGAGCGTCGACGCCTGGGTCAACGGCCAGCCGCTGAAACACCCCATCGCGTGGGTCAACATCGGGTTCCATCATGTCGCCAGGGATGAGGACCAGGAGCCGATGCCCGTCCACTGGCAGGGCTTCCAGCTGGCTCCGCGCGACGTCACCGCTATGAATCCGCTCACTCCGCCCGCGCTGTCCGGTCACAACGGGCACTATGAATAAGGGGAGTTGACAGCCGACTCGACCCATCCTGCTGCACCGTCTCCCGCACCGCAGTAGTCTGCCTTGATCGTTGGCACGGGGGTTCGGGAGGCGGTGGCAGGTGAGCGGCGGGCTGGAGTTGCCCCCTGGTGACGAGAGTCACGAGGCTCAAGAAGGCGGCTCCGTCGACGCACCGCCCGGCGCGGTGTCCCTGGCACGGCCGCTGGAGATCGGGGCGGAGCTGGACTGGGGCGCCGACGCCTGGAGCGAGGTGCGCACCCGGGCCCGCCGGGCCGGTCGTGCCTACATCTGGCTGAATCTCGTCGAGCAGCGGCTGCGGGCCGTCGTCGCGGCGGTCCTGCGGCCCATCTACGAGCCGGTGCACGGCGACGAATGGGTGGTCGCCGCGGCCGGACCCGCCGGGCAGGAGTGGGTGCAGCGCGCGGTCGCCGTCCGCGAGGTCAGCCGCCGCAAGGGCTACCTCCTCGACCCCGCCGACGACAACATCGTCAGCTTTCTGACGCTGCCGCAACTCCGCGAACTGATGGTCCAGCACTGGCCCTGCTTCGAGCCGTACTTCGACGACCGCCGCGAGGTCGAGCTGGCCCTCGACGAGCTGGAGGTCGCCCGCAACATCGTCTCCCGCAACCGCGCCCTGTCGCAGACCGTCCTCGCCCAGGCCGAGCGCGCCTCCGCCCGGCTCCTGGACATCCTCGGCTCCGGCACCGGCACCCGGATCTCCGGCCGGCTGCCGATCGACGCGGTGGAGGACCTGGTCGGCGACCGCTACGCCGATGTCGTCGGCGTGCACCCCGACCGGGTCCGCCTCCAGCGGCAGCTGCCCGCCGAGGACCTCTTCGGGGGCGCCCGCCGCCTCGACGCCGTCGGCATAGGCCTGAACCTCCTCGTCCAGAACTACTCCGGCCGACGCCTGGTCCGGCTCGCCGAATCCGGCTGCCGGGTCCGGCTGCTCTTCCTCAACCCCGCGAGCAGCGCGGTCCGCCGCCGGGAGCGCGAAATCGGCCTGAAGAAGGGCGAGATGAGCCGCTCCATCGAGATGAACATCCTCCATATGCGGCGGGTGCGCGCCCGGCTGCGGGACCCCGGCGCCTTCGAGATCCAGGTCTTCGACGAGACCCCGCGCTTCACCGCCTACCTCGTCGACGGCGACGGCCCCGACGGTCTGGCCGTCGTCCAGCCCTACCTCCGCAAGAGCCGGGGCATGGAGTCCCCCGTCCTGGTGCTGCGCGGCGGCTCCCGCGAGGTCGTCCGCCAGGACGCCCGCGACGGGCGCGACGGCGACCACGGCCTCTTCGAGACCTACCGGGAGGAGTTCGAGAGCATCTGGGCGGACTCGCGGCCGGTCTCCTGACCGCCTCGTACGGTCGACCCATGCAATTCCGCGTACTGGCCCCGCTGGACGTGCGGACCGCCGACGGTCGTCGCGCCCCCGTCCCGGAGAAGAAGGTACGGGCGTTGCTCGCCGCGCTCCTCGCGCACCGCGGCCGCCCGGTGTCCGCGACCCGGCTCATCGACCACCTCTGGGGCCGGCGGCCGCCCGCGAACCCGACCGCCTCCCTCCAGAGCAAGGTCTCCCAGCTGCGCCGCGCCCTGGACGCCGCGGAGCCCGGCGCCCGGAAACTGCTGACGCCGACCCCGCCCGGCTACCGGCTGGACATCCCGGCCGACGCCCTGGACGCCGGCCGCTTCACCGCCTTGACGGCCCGCGCCCACACGGCCGCCACCGCACGGGAGCGGGCCGGTCTGCTCGGCGAGGCCCTGGCCCTGTGGCACGGCCCGGCCTTCGCCGGATTCGCCGACGACGACCTGGTGCGCCCGGTGGCCGAGAGCCTGGAGGAGCAGCGGCTGACCGCCCTGGAGGAGTGGGCCGCGGCACGCCTGGAGCTGGGCGAACACGCCGCGCTGACCGACGAGCTGACCGCCCTGGCGGCCCGGCACCCGCTCCGGGAGCGGCTGCGCGCGCTGCAGCTGACCGCCCTGTACCGGTCCGGACGGCAGAGCGAGGCGCTGGCCGCGTACGGCGCCGTACGCGCGGGACTGGCCGAGGAGCTGGGGGTGGACCCCGGTCCCGAGCTGACCGCGGTCCATCAGGCGATCCTGCGGCAGGAGCCCTGGGAGGCGAGCGACGCGGGCGCCGGGCACCCCGGGGCCGAGGGGGCGGCGGAGGGGCCTGCCACCGGCCCCGCCGCGCGACCGCGCACCAACCTTCCCACCCCCCTCACCGAACTCCTCGGTCGCCAGGACGCCGTCCACCGGGTCGGCCGGCTCCTCGCGGCCACCCGCCTGGTGACGCTCACCGGCCCCGGTGGCGTGGGCAAGACGCGGCTCGCCCTGGAGACCGCCGGCCGGTCGGCCGACGCCTTCCCGGACGGCGTCTGGCTCGTGGAGCTGGCCGCGCTGAGCCGCCCGGACGACGCCGCGGGCGCGCGTGCGGCCAAGTGCACCGCCGCCGAGGTGGCCGAGGCCGTGCTCGCCGTGCTCGGTATCCGGGAGGGCGCCGCCGCCGGCCCGGTGGCGGAGCGGCTCGTCGGCGCGGTACGGGGCAAGCGCCTGCTGCTCGTCCTGGACAACTGCGAGCATGTCGTCGAGGCGGCCGCCGAGGTCACCGCCGCGCTCCTCGCCGCCGCGCCGGAGCTGCGGGCGCTGGTGACCGGGCGGGAACCGCTGGGCCTGGCGGGCGAGGTGGTGTGGACCGTACCGCCGCTGGAGCCGGCCGGTGCCCGCGCGCTGTTCGCCGCCCGTGCCGGCGCCGCCGACCCCGGCTTCGCGCTGGACGCGGACACCACCCCCGTCGTGGCGGAGATCTGCCGCCGCCTAGACGGCATCCCGCTCGCCCTGGAGTTGGCCGCCACCCGCGTACGCGCACTGGGCGTAAGGGAGTTGAGCGCCCGGCTGGACGACCGGTTCCGGCTGCCGGCGGCCGGTCGACGCGGTGCGCCGGCCCGGCAGCAGACCCTGCGCGCGATGATCGACTGGAGCTGGGAGCTGCTGCCCCTCCCCGAGCGCACCGTGCTGCGCAGACTGGCCGTACACGCGGACGGCTGCACCCTGGAGGCCGCCGAGACGGTCTGCGCGGGCGACGGCATACGGCCGGACGAGGTACTGGATCTGCTGGTCCGTCTTGTGGACCGCTCCCTGGTGGCGGTGGCCCCCACGCCGTACGGAGTGCGCTACCGCCTGCTGGAGACGGTGGGCGCGTACTGCCTCGAACGCCTGCGGGAGGCCGGCGAGCTGACCGCGGTACGCCGCCGCCACCACGACTACTACACCGAACTGGCCGAGCGCGCCGCGCCGTTGCTGTACGGGGCGGAGCAGCGGCAGTGGCTGGAGCGGCTCGACCAGGAGGCCGCGAATCTGCGGGCGGCGCTGGACGGCTGGGTCCACGGCGGTGCGGCGGACCGCGCACTGCGCCTGGTCGACGCGCTGGCCTGGTACTGGTTCCTGCGCGGCCGGATCGCGGAGGCGGGCCGCTCGCTGGAGGCCGCGCTCGCGGTCCCCGCGTCGCCCGGTGCGGACCCCGAGGGGGACGGCACCACGGCCTCGGCGGGGCGTCGGCTGCGGGCGGCCGCCTGGCAGGTCGGGATGGCGTCGCTGGCGGGCGGCGACGCCGACCCCGTGGGGCGGGCGGCCGCTGTACTGCGGCGGTACGAGGAGCACGAGGAGCCGCGGGACCGGGCCTGGGCCCAGTGGTTTGTGGGGTACGCCCAGGTGGGCCTCGGCGACAGCGCGGTGGCGGCGCGTCGGGTGTCGGAAGCGCTGGCGGCCTTCCGGGCGCTGGGCGACCGCTGGGGCACCGCCGCGGCGCTGAGCAGCCGCGCCCGGATGGCGGGCGGCAGGGAGCCGGCCGCGCGCCGCCGCGACGCCGAGGAGAGCGCCGCCCTCTTCGGTGAACTGGGCGACCGCTGGGGGCAGTTGCAGGCGGCCGACGCGCTCGGCGCGATCGCGGAGATCACCGGCGACTACACCCGGGCGGCCGGGCTCCATCAGGACGGGCTGCGGATCGCCGAGGAACTCGGCCTGGGGATCCAGGCCTCGTACCAGCTCTCCGGCCTGGGCCGGATCGCGCTGCTGACCGGCGAGGTGGCCGGTGCCCGGGACTTCCACGAGCGGGGCCTGCGGCTGGCCGCCGAACACTCGCACCGGCGCGGCGAGATGTTCGCCGAGACCGGACTCGCGCTCGGCGCCAGAAGGGAGGGCCGCCTCGACGACGCCGAGGCGCATCTGCTGCCCTGGCTGGAGTGGTGCCGCGGCCGGGACGGCGACCCCGGTACCGCGTTCGTCCTGGCCGAGCTGGGCTTCGTGGCCGAGCTGCGGGGCGATGCGCCGGCCGCCCGCCGCCGGCACCTGGACGGCTTCGCGGCGGCCCGCGCCACCGCCGATCCCCGTGCCGTCGCGCTGGCACTGGAAGGCCTGGCCGGTGCCCAGGCGCTGGCCGGCCGCTTCGCCTCCGCGGCCCGGCTGTTGGGCGGCGCCGGCGCGCTCCGCGCTGCGGCCGGGGCTCCGCAGCCCGTCGCGGAGCGCGGTGACGTCGCGCGCAGCACGGCCGCGGCGCGCCGGGGCCTGGGCACGGAACCCTTCGCGGCGGCGTACGCGAGCGGCGCGGAGGCGGCACCGGAGGTGCTGGTGGCAGAGGTGCTGGTGGCGGAGGTGAGCACGCCGACGGAGGCGAGCGAGCGGGCGGCGGGGGAGGGGACGGCGCAGACCGCGCAGGAGGCGCAACGGTGAGGGAGGCGCGGCGGCGATGGCGGCGTCCTACAGCTCCTACGGTGTCCCCGTGATGCCCCCGTCGACCCGTAGCTCGATTCCGTTGACGTAATCGGCGCGCGGGCTCGCCAGATAGGCGACCGCGGACGCGATGTCCTCCGGGCGCCCCAGACGTCCGGTCGGATTCGGCGCGTACCGCGCGACGATGCCCGCCTCGTCCGGCTCGCCCGGCTCCCCGAGTTCGTCCGCCGCGTCCGACCCGCTGCCGTCGCCCGTCGCGGTCCGTTCCTGCCACATGCGGTACATCGACGGGGTGACGATCACCCCCGGGCTCACGCAGTTCGCGGTCACCCCGCTCCCCGCGAGGTGCCTGGCCAGGCTCGTGGTCATGTTCACCACGGCCGCCTTGGCCGCCGAGTACGTCACCATGTTGGGCAGCGGTGTGCGTACGGCCCGGCTGCCGATGGTGATCACCCGGCCCCAGCCGTGCGCGCGCAGCGAGGGCAGCAGCGTCTGGCTGACCCGCACCGTCGGCAGCACATTGCCCTCGAAGGCGGCGCGCCAGTCGGCGGGCCGGGAGCTCTCCCAGTCGTGCTCGGCGAACGGACCGGCGTTGTTGACCAGGATGTGCGCCCCGAAGTCGCGTGCGGTGAGGGCGACCTGTTCGGCGACGCCGGGTTCGGTCAGGTCGCCGAGCACCACCTCGGCCCGTACCCCGCGGCGCGCGATGCGTTCGGCGACGGCCGCCGCGGCCCCGGCGTCCCGTCCGTGGACGAGCACCTCGCAGCCCTCGTCCGCCAGTGTCTCGGCGATGGTCGCGCCGATCCCCGAACTGCTGCCCGTCACCAGCGCGCCGTGTCCTGCCAGCCGTAGGTCCATGGCCGTCAGCCTAGGGGTGCCCGCGGCCGGGCGCCCGTGCCGCGACGGGTGGCCGGTGGATTGTCAGTGGTGCGTGGCAGAGTGGGCGAGCAACGGGGGAAGTACCACCGAAGGAGGCCGCATGAGCGAGGGCAGCGAACGCAGGGAACGCGGGTGCGCGCCGCGCGAGTGCCAGGCCGAGCGAAGCGAGGTTTCGGCATGAGCTGGCATCAGGAGCTGCTGGTCGGCTTCGACCTGGAGACGACGGGCACGGACGTGGAGCAGGACCGCATCGTCACCGCCGCCCTGGTCCGGTTGGAGGGGGACGGCCGGGCGGCCACGAAGCGGACCTGGCTGCTGGACCCGGGGGTGCCGATTCCCGATGAGGCCGCGGCCATACATGGCATTTCGACCGCATATGTCCAAGAACACGGGCAGTCGCCGGCAGCGGCCGTTGAAGAGATCACCGAGGCGCTGGCCGAGGCTCTGCGCGCGGAGATCCCCCTGGTGGTGATGAACGCCCGCTACGACCTCTCCCTCCTGGACCGCGAATGCCGGCGCCACGGCCTGCGGACCCTGACCGACCGGCTGGGCCGGGCCCCCGCGCCGGTCATCGACCCGCTCGTCCTCGACAAGCACGTGGACCGCTACCGCAAGGGCAAGCGCGCGCTGCAGGCGCTGTGCGGCCATTACGGCGTCCGGCTGGAGGACGCCCACGAAGCGGGCGCCGACGCGGTCGCCGCCGCCGGTGTCGCCCGCCGCATCGGGGAGAAGTACCCGGCCGTCGCCATCCCCTCGCCCCGCGCTCTGCACGCCCTCCAGGAGCAGGCCGCCGCCGACCAGGCCGCCTCGTTCCAGGCGTACTTGCGGCGCTCCGGCGACCCCCGGGCGATAGTCGAACCGGCCTGGCCGCTGATTCCGTACCAGGCCGGCCCGGCCCGGTAGCGTCGGTACGACCGGCCCTCCGCCGCGCGCCGCGGTCCGTCTTCGTACGGCCGGGCCGCGGCGCGGATGCCCTACGCCGCTCCTGGCCCCGGATGTTCTACGCCGCTCCTGTCCGCGGCACGGACGCGCTACTCCGCTCCCGGCCTCAGAACGGATACCACCGCACCGTCGCGTCCTTCTCCCGAAGTGAGGCGATCCGGCGCCGGAACTCCTTGAGCGCCGCCGGGTTTCCGGGTGCGTGCTGCGAGACCCAGGCGCAGCTCGCCGTCTCCCGGGACCCGCGCAGCACGGCACAGCCCTCCCAGTCCCGTACGTCCCAGCCGTAGACGGACACGAAGGTGTCGTAGGCGTCCGGGTCCAGGCCGTAGCGGTCCCGGCTCAGCGCCATCACGACCAGATCGTGTTCGCGCAGATCGCAGGAGAAGGTCTCCAGGTCCACCAGCACCGGACCGTCGGGTCCGACATGGACGTTGCGGGTCAGCGCGTCGCCGTGGATCGGGCCGCGGGGCAGATGCGGCTCCAGCGCCGTGGCGGCCGCCGCGAACGCATCGCGCCGCCCGCGCAGATACTCCGCGTCCGGCGCGGACACGGCGTCGCCCGCCAGCCGCAGCCAGCGTTCGACACCGCCCAGCAGCTCGCGCCGGGGCAGCGCGAACGGCGGCTCCGGCAGGGCGTGGACCAGCTTCAGCAGCGCGGCGAGATCCTGCGGCCCGGCGGGGCGGACGGCCTCCGGCAGCCGCTCCCAGTACGTCACGGGGTGCCCGTCGACGAGCGTGGCCACCGGCTCCGCGGCCCGTACCGCCGGCACGCCCGCGGCAGCCAGCCACTGCGCCACGCCCAGTTCCCGCTCGGCGCGCTCCAGGAGTTCGGCGCTGCGGCCCACCCGTACGACCGGACCGCCGTCGCCGAGGGCGAAGACGGCGTTCTCACCGAGCGCGAGCAGCCGGGCGTCGGCCGCCGCGTCCGGCCGCCCGGCCGCGGCCAGTACGTCCCGGGCGCGGGCCTCTGTGAAGGCGGCGGGGCTCGGTTCGGTCATGGTGATGCCTCCTGCGGTGCGCGATCGCGACCAGTGTCGCAGGACGCCTCCGCACACCCGCCCGGCGGGGAGTTCCGCCATGGATCGCGACCGGGACCTTGACTGCCGTGGCGGCCCTCACGACGATGACGGCGGCCGGGTGGGGACACGACGGCGGGCGAACGGGGACGGGGGAGCACGATGGCACAGGCGCCGAAGGCGGGCACACGCGGCGGGGAGCCCCCGCTGTGACCCTCGCGACCGCGTCCCGGCGGTCCACCGCGGCGGATGCGGGCCGCGCCGGGAGCGCGCGGCGCGACCACGGCGCGTGGTTCCTCGTGCTGCCCGCGCTGCTCCCCATCCTGGTGCTGAGCGTGGGGCCGCTGCTGTACGGCATCGGGCTGGCCTTCACCGACGCCCAGTCGGGCCGGGTCCAGGCCACCCGGTTCGTGGGACTGCTGAATTTCTCCGACCTCTTCCAGGACTCCCTGTTCTGGGATTCGTTCCGGATCGGCCTGTTATGGGCCTTCGGTGTCACCGTCCCGCAGTTCCTGCTGGCGCTCGGCCTCGCCCTGCTGCTCCATCTGAACCTGCGGCTGCGCTGGCTGGCCCGGGCGCTGGCGATCATTCCGTGGGCGATGCCCGAGGTCGTCGTCGGCATCATGTGGCGGCTGGTCTACCACCCGGACGCCGGCGTCCTGAACGAGACGCTGCGCGGCCTCGGCCTGTCCGGATCGGACGGCCGCGACTGGCTGAGCGGGCTGGCCACCGCCCTTCCCGCGGTCATCGTCGTCGGCGTATGGGCCGGGATGCCGCAGACCACCGTCACCCTCCTGGCCGGTCTGCAGAACGTGCCGCACGAGCTGCACGAGGCCGCGGCCATGGACGGCGCGGGCGCCTGGCGCCGCTTCCGTACGGTCACCTGGCCGGCCATCAGGCCCATCGCGCTCGCCGTCACCGCCCTCAACTTCATCTGGAACTTCAACTCCTTCGCCCTGGTCTATGTGCTGACCGACGGCGGACCCGGCGGCCGCACCAGGCTGCCGATGCTCTTCGCCTATGAAGAGGCCTTCCGTTACGGGCAGTTCGGGTACGCCGCCACGATGGGCCTGGCGATGGTCGCGGTGATCTCGGTACTCCTGGCCTGCTACCTGGTCGGCCGGCTGAAGGGGGAGGACGACCGGTGAACGGTGCGCGGCGGACGAGTGGGACACCACAAAGGAGCGGCACGGCGGCGACGAGCCGGACGGAGGGCTGCGCCCCGCGCCGGACGGGAGGCGCTTTCGCCGTGCGGCGCACCGCCACCCGCACCGGCCAGTACACCGCACTGCTGGCCTACCTCCTCTTCCTCGCCTTCCCCTTCCTCTGGCTGCTGTCCACCGCGTTCAAGCCACCGCGCGAGCTGGGCAGCATCCACCCCACGTGGATACCGAAGGCGCCGACCCTGGAGAACTTCCGGCAGGCCTTCGAGCAGCAGCCGCTGCTGGCCGCCGCGGGCAACAGCCTGCTGGCCGCCGCGGTCTCCGCGCTGATCGCGATCGTGCTGGCGACCCCGATGGCGTACGTCCTGGCGCGCTACCGCAACCGGCTCTCGCGCGCCGCCACGGGCTGGGTCGTGATCAGCCAGGCCTTCCCGCTGGTGCTGGTGATCATCCCGCTGTTCCTGGTCCTGAAGGGCCTGCATCTGGTGGACTCCAGGACCGGTCTGATCATGGTCTATGTGGTCTGGTCGCTGCCGTTCGCCCTGTGGATGCTGACCGGCTACGTCCGGGCGGTGCCGGCCGAGCTGGAGGAGGCCGCCGCCGTGGACGGCGCCGGCCGGGTCCGTACGCTGGTCTCGGTGACCGCGCCGCTGCTCGCGCCGGGCATCGTGGCCACCGCGCTGTTCGCCTTCATCACCGCCTGGAACGAGTTCTTCTTCGCCCTGGTCCTGCTCAAGTCGCCCGGGAAACAGACGCTGCCGGTCGTGCTGACCCACTTCCTCGGGGCGGAGGGCGTCGCCGACCTCGGCCCGCTCGCCGCCGCGGCGCTGCTGGCCACCCTCCCCAGCCTGCTCCTCTTCGCCGTGATCCAACGGCGGATCACGGGCGGGATGCTCGCCGGGGCGGTGAAGCACTGATGCGGGCCGGCGACGAGACGACGACGGCCGCCCGCTTCGCCCGTCGCAGGCTGCTCGCGGCGGCCGCCGCACTGCCCGCCGCGGCTCTGCTGCCGGGCTGCGCGGACGACCGGCGCCGCCGCGGGGCCGGCGGCCGCATCACGCTGCGCTTCCAGTCGCTCGCCTGGCAGCAGGACTCCCTCAAGGCCAACAAGCAGCTGGTCGCGGAGTGGAACAGACGGCACCCCAAGGTCCAGGTGCAGTACGTGCAGGGCGCCTGGCCCACCGTCCACGACCAGCTGCTGACCTCCTTCGAGGGCGGCGAGGCACCGGACATCATCCACGACGCCTCCGACGACCTCGCGGACTTCGCCTACGGCGGTGATCTGGCCGACCTCACCGACCTCCTGCCGCCGCGCCTGAAGCAGGACATCCCGCGCCGGAGCTGGGAGAGCGGCACCTTCAACGGCCGGATCTACGGTGTCCCGTTCCTCCAGGAGCCCCGGGTGCTGATCGCCGACCGCGGCAGACTGCGGCGCTCCGGCGTACGCATTCCCACCCCCGAACACCCCTGGACCTGGCAGGAGTTCGCCGAGGCGGCCCAGCGGCTGACCCGCGGCACCGGCCACGGGGTCGCCTGGCCGCTCAAGGAGCCCGTCTCGACCACCCTCAACCTCGCCCTGTCCACGGGCGGCCGGGTCTTCCACCGCCACCCCGACGGCAAGGTGGAGGTCCGCTTCGACGCCGTCGACCAGGTGGTGCCGCGCACCATCCACGACCAGTTGAACGTCGACCGCAGCGCCTCCCGCGCGACGCTGGGCATGGGTGGCTCCGACACCCTCCCGGGCTTCTTCGCCGGCCGCTACGCGATGGTGCCGCTCGGCTTCTCCTACCGCCAGCAGATCGCCCAGCAGGCCCCCGAGGGCTTCGACTGGACGGTGCTGCCCGCTCCCAAGGGCACCGCGCTCGACCAGGGCGTCAGCCCGCAGACCCTGTCGATCGCCGAGGACTGCCCGTACAAGGAGGAGGCGATGGCCTTCATCGACTTCCTCCTCGGGCCGGCGAACATGGTCCGGCTCGCCCTGGGCGACTGGCTGCTGCCGACGGGTCAGGAGGCGCTGGCCGACCCGGCGCTGCGGGTGCGGCGGTACGACTGGGCGACGGGTACCGCACTGGCCGGGTCGATGCGCTCCGCCCCCGCGCAGTCCGTTCGCGGCTACCCGGAGTGGAAGGACAAGATCGCGACTCCCGGTCTGCAGGAGTACTACAGCGGCGCCATCGGCCTGAACACCCTGCGGGAGCGACTGGTCGAGGACGGCAACGTGGTGCTGGCGCGGTATCAGCGCTGAGGGAGGCGGCGGGGCCGTCACGCCGAGCGGGCGCGGCGGTCCGCGGCGCACCAGGGCTACCGAGGCCACCGAGCAGGCGCTGCGCGGGGCGGTGCTGCTTCCGGTGAACAACTCCGAAGTCACCGCGCGGGCCGCGTGGTTGACCATCGGGTGGCGAGCGAGGGCGGAACCCGCCCGGCGGTGCACCTCATCGCGTCCGCGTTGCCCGAATGAGTCCGGAACGGTCCTTAAATGGGCCCGAACCTGCCCTCTGTTGCGTGAAAGTAAACGGAGTTGAGCCTGAATGCTTCAAGTCGCAAGATCTTTTGCCCGGTTCTGGCGCCCTTTGAGATTTTTGCAGGCTTGTTGCTTATCTCACACGGCCGGGTCCCCCTTGAATTGGACTCGTCAATCAGACAGGGTTTCGAGCCAGCCCGACGCAGATTTTCCTGTGTGCAAGGGCTGTTGACGCAACGCTTTCCCCCCACACCACGAACGAGGAGAACCCTCGCAATGGCTCACAAGCGTTCCAGCAAGAAGCGGCTCATCACGTCGATAGCCGCCGCGGTCGCCGCGACGGGTGTCGCCGCGGTCACCGCCGTCACCGCGGGCGCATCCCCGGCCCCGGCCGAAGGCAAGATCTACGGAGCCGAGGCCAAGGGTGCCGTCAGCGGCAGCTACATCGTCATGATGAAGAAGTCGGTCCGCACCGCGCAGAGCGGCGACCTGGCCGCCAAGTACGGCGGCGAGGTCAAGCGGAACTACTCCTCCGTCGGCGGCTTCTCGACCACCGGTCTGAACGAGGAGGAGGCCAAGCGCCTCGCCGCCGACCCGGCCGTCGACAAGGTCGTCCAGAACAAGAAGTTCCACATCGACGCCACCCAGGACAACCCGCCGTCGTGGGGCCTGGACCGCATCGACCAGGCGGACACCGAGGGCGACAAGAAGTACAACTACCCCGACAGCGCCGGTGAGGGCGTCACCGCGTACGTCATCGACACCGGTGTCCGCATCAGCCACAAGGACTTCGGCGGCCGCGCCAGCTCCGGCTTCGACGCGATCGACAACGACGACAACGCCGACGACGGCAACGGCCACGGCACGCACGTCGCGGGCACCATCGCCGGCGAGGCGCACGGTGTCGCCAAGAAGGCGAAGATCGTCGCCGTCCGCGTGCTCGACGACCAGGGCTCCGGCACCACCGAGCAGGTCGTCGCGGGCATCGACTGGGTCACCAAGAACCACAAGGGCCCCTCGGTCGCCAACATGTCCCTCGGCGGCGGCGCGGACGAGGCCCTCGACGCGGCCGTGAAGAAGGCCATCGACTCCGGTGTCACCTTCGGTGTCGCGGCGGGCAACGAGTCCGCAGACGCGGGCCAGGGGTCCCCGTCGCGTGTGAAGGAGGCCATCACGGTGGCCTCCAGCACCGACAAGGACGAGCAGTCCGACTTCTCCAACTTCGGCAGCGTGGTGGACCTCTACGCCCCCGGCTCCGACATCACCTCGGACTGGAACACCGGCGACGACGCCACCAACACCATCTCCGGCACGTCCATGGCGACCCCGCACGTCGTCGGTGCCGCCGCGGTCTACCTGGCCGGTCACCAGGACGCCAAGCCCGCGGACGTGGAGAAGGCCCTGACCGAAGGTGCCACGCCCGACAAGATCTCCAACCCGAGCGAGGGCACGCCCAACAAGCTGCTGAAGGTCGTCGAGTAGTCGCCTCAGCTCCACCCGCCGGCCGTCGCGCTCGCCCCCACGGGGCGCGGCGGCCGGCGTCGTCGTGTGCACTGGAGCCCCGCACCCCGTCACCACTTCACCGTTGACGGGGTGCGGGGCTCGTTCGTCTGACGGGGTGCGGGGCTCAGCCGTCCCAAGTCGCCAGGCCTGCGTAGACACTGTCTACGACCCTCTGGTAGACAGTGTCTATGAGTGAACCCGCACAGGACGCGGGCCTGCGTGCCCGTCTGGTCGAGGCCGGTGTCGACCTGGTGAACAGCCAGGGCGCACAAGCCCTGTCGCTACGGGAGATCGCCCGCCGGGCCGGCGTCTCGCACGGGGCCCCGCGCCGGTACTTCCCGACCCACCTGGCCCTGCTCTCCGCGATCGCGCGCCAGGGCTTCACCGAGCTGGCCGCCGTGGCCACCGAGGCGCTCGGCACCGAACGGGCGGACCCGCGGTCCCAGCTCGCGGCGTTGGGCAGGTGCTACCTCGACTTCGCACGGACCCGCCGCGGGATGTTCGAGCTGATGTTCCGTCACGACCTGTTGGAGAGCAATCAGCACGGGCTGCGGGAGACCAGCCTGCCGCTGTTCGGCCTCCTCGTGGACCTCGTCGCCCGCGTGCGGCCGTCCGCCGGCCAGGCGCCACCGGTGGTCGCGGGCGCGCTGTGGGCGAATCTGCACGGCATCGCCCAGCTGTGGGGATGGGGCAGCCTCCAGCTCGCGACACAAGCCGACGACGTCGAACCGCTGCTGCGCGCCGTACTGGACGCGCACCTCGGGCCGGAGGACCGATGACCTCGATCCGCCATCGGCGCCTCACACTCGCCGGCAGCATCACCGGGGCCGCGATCGTCGCCCTGGACGGCACCGTGCTGACCGTCGCACAGCCCACCCTGCAACGGGACCTGCACGCCTCGTTCGTACAGGTCCAGTGGACCAGCACCGGCTACCTCATCGCCGTGGCCGGCCTGCTGGTCTTCGCGGGCCGCCTCGGCGACCGGTACGGCCACCAAAAGGTCTTCGCCACCGGGATCCTCGGCTTCGGCGCCGCTTCGGCGGGCATCGGTCTGGCATCCGGTGTCGGCTGGGTGATCGGCCTGCGCGTCGCCCAGGGAGTCTTCGGCGCACTGCTGCAACCGGCCACGCTGGGGATGCTGCGCGCCGCCTACCCGTCCGACCGGCTCGGCATGCCCCTCGCACTGCGCACCAGCGCCATCGGACTGGCGGCCGCAGCCGGCCCGGTGGTCGGCGGCGCGCTCGTCGCGCACCTGGGCTGGCGGGCCGTCTTCTTCCTCAACGTGGCACCGGCGGCGCTGGCGGGGGTGCTGGCGCTCGCCGTACGCCTGCCCGCGGGGGCCCCGCAGGCGCCGCGGCGGGCTGCCGCCTCCCGGCTCGACCTGCCCGGCGCCGGCCTGCTCGCGATCACCCTGGTGTGCCTGGTCCACACCCTCGTCGCCCTGCCGGAGGCGGGCTGGACGACGACCGTCGTGCTGGGGTCGGTCGCGGCGACGGTCGCCGGTGCCGCGTTCGTCCGGCACGAGCGGCGTACGGCAAGTCCGCTCGTCCCACCAAGTGTGCTGGGCTCAGGGCCCGTTGCCGCCGCGCTCACCGTCCTCCTGTCCGCCTCGGCCGCCCTCTTCGGCACCCTGTTCGTCGCCACCTACTTCCTGCAGGACGTCCTCGGGCTGGACCCGCTCCAGTGCGGTCTGCGGGTGCTTCCGCTGGCCGTGATGACGGTGCTGAGCGCACCCGCCGCAGCCGTACTGCAGCGCAAGCACGGCCCTCGCCGTACCTCCGCCGTGGCGATGGCCCTGGTGACCGCCGGCATCCTCCTCCTCGCCCAACTCGACCACGGCTCGACGGCGTTGACGATCGGCGCGGGCTGCTTCCTGCTCGGTGCCGGCTTCGGCGCCGTGATGGTCACCGCGACCGCCGTCATCGTGCGGCATGCGTCCGTGGGCGACGCCGGGGTGGCCGGTGGGCTCCAGCAGACCGCGATGAACATCGGCCCCACGCTCGGCGTCGCCACCGCGACCATGCTGACCGGCCTCACCGCCACGACGGGCCGCACGCTCGTGGTCCTGGCGGTCATCGCCGCACTCGGCACCCTGACCGCCCGCGCGCTGCCCGCGTGTGACCGAGCGCAGTAGTTGGCGGAGGGCCTCACGGTGGGGCCATGTCAGGGCCTTGCTGTGGACGGCTGTTGAGACTGCGTCCTTGCGGTGGCCCCTGAGCGCTTGAGTTGGCCCGGGTGAGCGTCGTCGGTTGGTCCACCGTCAACGCCCCTGTCCAGAGGGTGGTTGTTCGGCGAACGAGGTGCGGTAGGCGCGCGGGCTGGTCGCCAGACGGGAGGTGAAGTGCTGGCGCATGGTGACCTCGCTGCCGAAACCGGACCGGCGGGCTACCTCGGGCATGGGCAGGTCGGTGCGCTCCAGGAGCTTCTGGGCCGTGGCGATGCGGTGGTCGACAAGCCAACGCAGCGGGGTGGTCCCGGTGGCCGCCGCGAAGTGCCGGGCGAAGGAACGCGGCGACATCCTGGCGCGGGCGGCGAGCGCGGCCACGGTGAGCGGCTCGTCGAGATGCGCCAGGGCAAAGGCGCGCACCTCGGCCAGCACGTCCGCGGTGCGGTCGGCCTGCGGGGTCGGATGTTCGATGAATTGGGCCTGGGTGCCGGTTCGGAAGGGTGCGGTGACCATGGAGCGGGCGACTGTCGCCGCAGCCTCCGCGCCGTGCGCGGCACGCACCAGATGCAGGCACAGGTCGATGCCGGCGGCGGTTCCGGCGGCTGTCCACACATTGCCGTCCTCGACGAACAGGGCGTCCCGCTCGACTCGCACCTGTGGGTGTCGGGCCCTCAACAGATCAGCCAGCGCCCAGTGGGTCAGCGCCCGGCGGCCGTCCAGAAGTCCCGCCTGGGCGAGGGTGAACGCGCCGCCGCACAGCGCGGCGATGGTGGTGCCCCGGGCATGGGCGCGGCGCAGCGCTGCGAGGACGGGCTCGGGTGCTGGGGTGACGTGGTCGTCGAGGCCCGGCACCAGGATCAGTTCGGCGCGGGGGAGCCAGGTGAGGGTGCGGTCCGGTGTGAGGGCGAGCCCGCCGCGCATCGGTACCGGTTCGGGGCCCGCGGCCACCCGGCGCAGCTCGAACGCGGGCACCCCGCGGTCGGTGCGGTCCGTGCCCCATACCTCGGTGATCACCGAGACGTCGAAGGGCCGGATGCCGGGGAAGGTGAGCAGGGCGATGCGGTGTGCCGGTGCGGGTCGGGTCACCCTGGCAGTAAACCATCGATCGCTGTCTTTTCACCTCCTGTGAGCGGGCCCGGCGGGGCGGCAGGATCGTGGGCATGGAGATCACACAGAACGCGGCGCTGGTAGTGGTGGACGTCCAGAAGGGCTTCGACGAATCGGAGTTCTGGGGCCCGCGCAACAACCCGGCCGCCGACGAGAACATCGCCTCGCTGATCACGGCCTGGCAGAACACGGACCGGCCTGTCGTCTTCGTACGGCACGACTCGATCAAGCCCGGCTCGCCGCTACGGACCGGATACGAGGGAAACGACTTCAAGGACTACGTCGAGGAGCGGCGCGGCAAGGGCGGCGGGCCGGAGCTCCTCGTCACCAAGTCCGTGAACTCGGCGTTCTACGGCACCCCCGACCTTGACGACTGGTTCAAGGCGGCGGGCGTCACCCAGGTCGTACTGGCCGGCATCCAGACCAACATGTGCGTGGAGACCACCGCCCGTATGGGCGGCAACCTCGGCTACGACGTGCTGGTCGCCCTCGACGCCACCCACACCTTCGACCTGACCGGCCCGAACGGCTGGCATCTGACGGCCGACGAACTGGCCCGAGCGAGTGCCGTCTCGCTGCACGGCGGGGGCTTCGCCCGGGTGGTGACGACCGACGAGCTGGTAGCCGCTGTCCGCCCCTGACACCCCAGACCAGGGGTACGGGCCACCTCCGACACGCACCCGGGGCAACTCGACCGCTCACAGGCCGGGTCAAAGACTCACTCGTTTCGCGTGAGGGCTTCCTGAGCGGCGATGTGGTCGCTCAGAGCCGGCCGCGTCTCCTGGAGAACGAGGTGGCGGGCGGCGGACCAGGCCGCCTTGACGATGGCGGACGCGACCTGCAGGTCGGCGAACCGTTGGAAGGAGAGGTCAGCAAGCTGGGAGGCGTCGAGCCGGTCCAACAGGACGCGCCCGAAGCGGTCTTGCCGTAGTTGGCCCGGCCGCTGGTCGTGACGCCCGCGCGCGTCGGGTCGTTCTGCTTCATCGTGGTCGGAACTCACCGCAACAGAGCGCTACCAGGCCACGACCCGCCAATTGGCTTGCTCATCCGCCCAGTGAAGATCTCGGTCGCACGCGTGTCACACGGGCAACTCCCCCGCAGTCCCCGAGAGTTATCCACAGGAGGCGACCTCCGAAACCGATGCCCGCTCGATTCCACTACCGTCGGTGACATGCACGGAGGACTGCCGTTCATCGGCATCAGCACCATCGTCTACGGCCTGATCGGCCTGATCGCCGCCGCGACCGGCGCGATCCGTACCACGGGGGGAGCTCGACATGCACACCATCACCGTGATCGTCCCTGCTCATAATGAGGAGGAGGGGTTACCGGCCACGCTGGAGTCGCTCGCGTGCCAGACGCTCCGGCCTGACCGGATCCTGGTCGTGGACGACGCCTCCACGGACCGCACGGGCGAGGTGGCCTCATCACACGGCGTGACGGTGCTCCGCCCGCCGCACAACCTCGGCAGCAAAGCCAAAGCTCAGAACTACGCCCTTCCGCACTGCACCACCGACCTGGTCCTGGCCGTCGACGCGGACACCGTCCTCGCCCCGGACTACATCGAGACCGTGGTCCCCGCCTTCGACGACCCGGCCGTCTCCGTCGCCGCCGGCATGGTCCGCACCCGGCACACCCGCACGATCTGGGAGCGCGGACGCTCCACGGAATACCTCTTCGGCTTCCACTGGCACCGCCCCATCCAGGCCCGCTCCAACAGCCCCATGGTCTGCTCCGGCTGCTGCTCCGTCTTCCGCCGCGACGACCTGATGTCCTTCGGCGGCTTCCCCGAGCGCACCATCGTCGAGGACATGGACTACACCTGCATGCCCCTGGGGGAGTGACCCTACGATCTCGCCAGGTGGGGCGGCAAACATGCAGGTCAGAGTCGGTTTCTGCGCCACTTTCGGTATGTGCACGTGTGGCAGGCTGGAACCAGGTCTGGCAGGGCTGATGCTGACTCGATGCTGACTTTCCTGATGGGGCATCAGGAGCTGGTGCTGGGGGCGCAAGGGTCAGGAGGTTGGCGCCGGGTGCCGCCGTGCCATGGTCGACGACGTCTTGGGTCTGTGGCCGGTCAGGTCAACCTGGGGTGGTGGGAGTGTTTGCTGGCGGCGTGCTGGGCACGCCCGGGTGAGGTCGAGTGGCCCGTCCTCGTGCACCACTGCTCGATCACCTCGAACGGCTGGGCAACAGCCTCTCGCCCGTGCCGGCGTGCACCACGGACGGCTTCAGCGGCGCCGTTGGCCGGGGGCCGGGCGGTGCCTCGGTGCGGCGCTAGCGGTCGCGGCGCTGTGGCGAGCGATCAGAGCGGCCAGGAGCCGGGGGTCGCGGACCTCCTGTGTGTTAGCCACGACCGGTGCTTCAGCCGAGGCTTCTGTGCAGCTTTCGTACGTTGACAGCCTGATAACGAACTCACCTGCCAGAGCAGCACATTCGCGGCTGCTGTTCTGCCTGGGCGGGGATTCGAAGACGGGGGATAGATGACCGAAGCTGGCTGAAGCTTGGCCTGTGCGGGAGTGCGTTCAATAGGGACCGTAAGGGCTCCAGCCGCGCATGAACGGTTTGAGATCGTCGGGGCGAGGGTCGGGGATGTCCGGCGGCCTGGGTGTTCCGTTGAGTGGGTTGAGGCGTTGCATGTGGGTGTCGGCCCAGGTGATCCATGCTTCGACTGCGTTTTTCTCCTCGCCTGCCGGCATGGTTTCTGCGTGTCTGCGTAGTGCGCTGAGATACTCGGCGAGGCGGGTCGCCTGGCGCCACGCTGCCTCTTGGGATTCGAGGTGCTGGACGCGGTATGCCTCTGCGTAGTCGATCTCTGCCTGTCGCTTCGCGGCTTCCCAGCGCAGGCGCTTTTGCCGTGCGGCTTCCAGGTCGGCCAGTCGCTTGCGTTCGGCAGCTTCTCCTCGCAGGCCTACTTCCTGCACGATCTCGGCGAGTTGGTCCTCAAGGGGGCGGTTGGCGGTGTCGGCCCATTCACTGGCCCGGTGCGGCTGCCCACCGTTGATGTGGATCCGCAGCCGGTTGGCGGGGGAGTAGTCGTAGCGCGGAATCCTGGTCCAGGAGTACTTCTCGGCGTCTGCGAGTTCCTTCTTTGTGGGGATGTGCTCAGTTCGGTCCTGTTCTTGGAGGACGAGGAAATCGCACTGCTGGCCTTGGGCTGTGATCGTGAAGTGTGGTGGGCTGTTTCGTCGCCGGTGTGGTGGGGGTGCGCCTTGTGCTGTGCCGACTGCGCTGGTGTGGCCCAGTTTCTGTGTTGCGGTGAGCAGGGCGTGGATGAGGCGGAGAGCTCGGCCCTGTACGGATGTGGTCAACCCCATGGGCCGGGGGTGCTTTTGCAGGGCCTTGACGACCGGGTGGGGTTTGGTGAGTCGTGTGGGTACCGGGATGGGTGGCAGAACGGCCAAGCGCCATGCGGGAGTGTCGACGAGCTGGATTTCGTAGCCGTCGCGGCACCAGCCTGCGTGGAGTTCTTTGTCTTTGGGGATCTTTCCTGATCTGCGTGCTGCGGCTACGCGGATCGGCCATTTCTCGGTCTCTCGGCCGGTGGCCTCGCGCTTGACGATCCGCCCGCCGGCTTCGGCGAGCTCGTCCAGGAGCTGTTCCGTAACAGTCTTGGCTCTCTTCCGTGGAATGGGGTCGGCTCTCTGCGGAACTACTGCGCGCGAGGTTTCCTGCGCCTTCGAGACGTGGCTTTCGGCGCGGGCGGATTGCTTGGCTCCGGTCTTCCGTCTAGATGTTCGGCCTTTGCTTGCAGCGAGGAATTGTCAAGACTTGTGGAGGGGGAGTGGTTGCCTGCTGGCAGGCGAAGGGACTTGAGTCTCCAGTAGGGGGAGACGTAAAGGTGGGGGCATGGACGGTGACACGCTCTACTCAATCGGCGAGCTCGCTCGGCGGACCGGTCTCACGGTCAAGACCATTCGGTTCTACTCCGATCGCGGAATCGTGGCGCCGACGGACCGCAGCCCGGCCGGCTACCGCTTCTACAACATCGACGCCGTCGCACGCCTGGACCTCGTGCGGACCCTGCGCGAGCTGGGACTGGACCTTCCCACGATCCGCAGGGTCGTGGACCGCGAGCTCTCGCTTCCCGAGGTCGCCGCGGCGCACGCCGAAGCTCTGGGAGTGCAGATCCGCGTCCTGCGCCTGCGGCGCGCGGTGCTGACGGCGGTCGCCGAGCGCGGGTCCACACCTGAGGAGACGGAACTCATGCACCGACTGGCCCAGCTCTCCGAGGACGAACGCCGACGTCTGATCGGCGATTTCCTCGACGCCGTCTTCGGCGGTCTTGACGCTGCCCCTGCATTCGCGGGGGTCATGCGCTCAATGACCCCCGAGCTGCCCGACAACCCGGAGGCGGAGCAGGTCCAGGCGTGGGTGGAGTTGGCCGAAATGTCCCTGGACCCGGATTTCCGCGCCGTCATGCGGCGGATGGCCGAGGACCAGGCAGCCGAGCAGGCCCGAAGCGACACGATGGGCCCGCGCCGCGACATTGCCGCAGCCGTTCGCGACCAGGCCGACCCGGCCCTGACCGCCGGCATCGACCCGGCCTCCTCCCAGGCCGATCCGATCGTCGCGGCGTTCATGGCGCACTACGCGCACCTCATCGGCCGCCCCGACGACGTCGAGCTTCGCCGTCGGCTGGCGACTCGGCTGGAGAGCGTGAACGACCCCCGCAGGGAGCGATACCTCCAGCTGCTCGCAGTGGTCAACGGCTGGCCGGTCCCGGAGAGTCTGGCTCCAGTGTTCGACTGGTCCGTCCAGGCTCTGCGCGTCCGGACACAGCAATGACGGTGCGGTCGCAAAACGGCATGGGCCGGACGCGGCTGGCGTCGGGTGAAAACGCCGCCGCACATGATGGGTTTATGAATGCCTCCGTCGTACTTCAGGTGGCCGCGACGTCGGCCTCTCCCGCTCTCGTTCTTCGCCCCTGGCGCATGGAGGACGTTGCCGCATTGGTCAGGGTGAGCCGGGATCCCGCATTGCGCCAGTGGGCGAGCTCTGGTGTGGACAACGATGCTGACGGGGCACGGTGGGTGCAGGCCCAACAGCGGGGCTGGGCAGCGGGGGACCGGTTCGGCTTCGCCGTCCTTGAGGCACAACCCGGTTCAGTTCGCGAACAGTTGGTGGGCAACGTCGTCCTCAAGGAAGTCGCCTCCGGCAAACCGGCGGCCGAGGTGGGCTACTGGACCGCGGCCCACGCTCGCGGGCGGGGAGTGGCCCCCCGCGCTCTGGAGGCACTCACCAACTGGGCCTTCGACGCCTTCGAAGCCGACGGGCTGGAGCGTCTCGAACTCCTGCACCAGGTGGACAACCTGGCATCGTGCCGGGTTGCGCAGAAGAGCCGGTACGACTTTGACAGCCTCCTGCCCGCGGCGCCGCCTTCCTTCCCCCGCGATGGCCACCTGCACATACGGCGCACGAGTGCCTGAGCCCCTCCCGGCTTCTGCGGATCGGCTGAGGCTGCTCACGCCACGAGGGTCTCGGGGCGTTCGACGAGGTGGCCGCGTTCGAAACGGGTCCCGGCACGGACCAGAGCGACGAGGCGGGGTGCGTTCACAGCCCGCCAGCGGGCCTGGGCGGACTCGACCAGCTTGAAAACCATCGCCAGCCCGACGGCCCGGCTGCCAACACCCTTGGTCACCTTGGTCCGCAGCCGCACGGTGGCGAACGTCGACTCGATGGGATTCGTGGTCCGCAGGTGGATCCAGTGCTCGGCGGGGAAGTCGTAGAACGCCAGCAGCTCGTCCTCGTCGTCCGTGATCTTCTTGACGGCCTTGGGGTATTTCGCGTTGTAGTGCCGGGTGAAGACGGCGACGGCTTTGCGGGCCTGGTCCTTGTCCTCGGCGTTATAGATGTCCTGGATCGCGCGCTTGGCCGCGGGCTGGGCCGACTTCGGCAGGGACCGAGAACATTTGCGGTTTTGTGAACCCAGCATCTTTGTTCGCGGGTGTCGGGGAACCCGCTGATCTTCGGGGACTTCCGGGCCCAAGGCGGCAGGATCGCCGAGGAGAACCCCCTGCGTTCGCCCGTGTCGAGGTCGGTGCGCTTGTCGTTCACCCGCAAAGCCTTCACCTCCACGGTCCCGGCCGCGGTGGTGACCTTCCTCGGGCTCCCGACCACGGTCCGGCACCGCCGCCAATGAGTTGTGGCAGCGACCCACCAGCAGCCCGAGGGGCGGCGTGTACCGGCCTTGAGCACGACGTACACCGATGGCCGGCGCCCCCTTCGGGCGCCCGCCATCGTGTGGACCGGGTCAGGCTCCCGGATCGTGGGCGGCGCCGACGAGTTCTCCCAGGACGTCTTCCATGGTGACGAAGCCGATGACGGTGCCCTTGTTGCCGGTGACGGCGGCCAGGTGGGTGCCGGCGGCGCGCATGGCGGTCATGGTGTCGTCCAGGGGAGTGTCGAGGGCGACCTTGGTGATCGGGTGCAGGGAGGTGCGGGGGAAGGGCTGGGTGCGGTCGTCCGCGCCGAGGGCGTCCTTGATGTGGAGGTAGCCCAGGATCGCCTCGCCCGGCCCGGTCACCGGGAGACGGGAGAAGCCGTTGGCGGCGGCCGCCCGTTCCAGGCCCTGTGGGGTGATGTCGTGGCCGACGGTGACGACCCTGTCCAGCGGAACCATCACTTCCCCGACCGGGCGGGTGCCGAGTTCGAGGGCGTCCTGGAGCCGTTCGCCGTCTTCGGGATCGAGCAGGCCGGCGGCGCTGGAGTCCTTGACCAGCCGGGCGAGTTCGTCGTCGGTGAAGACGGAGGCGACCTCGTCCTTCGGTTCAACCTTCAGCAGGCGCAGCAGGGCGTTGGCGAACGCGTTGATCCCGAAGACGAACGGCCGCAGGGCGCGGGTGAGGGCGACCAGTGGCGGGCCGAGCAGCAGCGCGGTCGGTGCCGGGGCGGCGAGCGCGATGTTCTTGGGGACCATCTCGCCGATCAGCATGTGCAGATACGTCGCCAGGGTCAGCGCGATGACGAACGCGATCGGGTGGATCAGCGCCGCGGGGACGCCGATGGCATGGAACGGCGGTTCCAGCAGGTGGGCGATGGCCGGTTCGGCGACCGCGCCGAGCACCAGCGAGGAGACGGTGATGCCGAGCTGGGCGGTGGCCAGCATCGCGGACAGGTGCTCAAGGCCCCACAGGGCGGTCCGCGCCCGTCGGTTGCCCTTGCGTGCGGCCGGTTCGATCTGGCTGCGGCGCACCGAGATCAGGGCGAACTCACCGGCGACGAAGAAGGCGTTGGTGATGAGGGTGAGTGCGCCGATCAGCAGCTGGACCGTGGTCATCGGGCCCTCTCCTCGGTGCTGGTGGAACGGGCGGGCGCGGTGATCGAGACCCGGTCGGCGCGGTGGTGCTCGACGTCGAGGACGGACAGTTCCCAGCCGTCGACGGTGACGCTGTCACCCTGTGCCGGGATGCGTTCCAGGCGGGTGGCGATCAGTCCGGCCAGGGTCTCGTACGGGCCTTCCAGGCCGGACAGGCCGATGGCTTCGAGCTGGTCGAGACGGATACTGCCGTCAGCCTCCCAGACACGGCGGCCGTCCTGGTCCGAGCCCTGGAGGAGGTCGGGGACTTCCAGAGGGTCGTGCTCGTCGCGGACCTCGCCGACGACCTCCTCGACGATGTCCTCGACGGTGGCGACGCCGGCGGTGCCGCCGTACTCGTCGATGATCACGGCCATGGTCCGGGCCTTGCGCAGCCGTCCGAGCAGCGTGTCCACGGGCAGCGAGTGGGGCACCAGCAGCGGCGGGGTGATCAGGTCGGTGACCGGAGTCATCACCCGCTTGTCCTCCTCCAGCGCCAGGACGTCGCGGATGTGCAGGGTGCCGATCACCTCGTCCAGGCTGTCGCGATAGACCGGGAAGCGGGACACGCCCGTCGCCAGGGTCAGGTTCGCGGCGTCGGCGGCGGTGGCGTGGGCTTCGAGGGCCTGGACGTCCACCCGCGGAGTCATGACGTTCTCGGCGGTCAGCTCGCTCAGGTGCAGGGTGCGGACAAACAGTTCGGCCGAGTCCGCTTCGATCGCGCCCTCGCGTGCGGAGTGCTGGACGAGCGCCACCAGCTCCTCGGGGGTGCGGGCGGAGGCGAGCTCTTCCTGCGGTTCCAGGCCGACGCGGCGTACGGCGCGGTTCGCGGTGTTGTTCAGATGCCGGATCAAGGGCGCGAACGCGGCGGTGAAGCCGCGCTGCGGTCCGGCCACGACCTTGGCGACGGCCAGCGGGCTGGAGATCGCCCAGTTCTTCGGGACCAGTTCACCGACCACCATCAGCACCACGGTCGAGAGGCCGACGCCCAGGAAGGTGGCGAGGGTGGAGACCGCACCGGCGGGCAGGCCGACGGCTTGAAGCGGCCCGCGCAGCAGGGCGGCGAGCGACGGTTCGGCGAGCATGCCGATGACCAGCGAGGTCACCGTGATGCCCAGCTGGGCACCGGAGAGCTGGAAGGTCAGCCGTTTGGCGGCCTTCAGCGCGCTCGCGGCGCCGCGCTCACCGGCTTCGGCGGCGCGCTCCAGCTCACCGCGCTCGATGGTGGTCAGGGAGAACTCGGCCGCGACGAACACCGCACACGCCAGGGTGAGCGCCAGGGCCAGGAGCAACAGCAGGACTTCGGTCACCGTGCCACCTCCGGGACCTCACGTATGTGCGGTGGGCAGGATGTGGCACGGCTGGGACTGGGAGGTTCACCCATTGCGGGTCTGCTGCTCCTTCTTGGCTCATCGGTCGGGCGGATCGGGCGGATCCTGAATGGGTCGCGCGGATCCTGAGTGGGGCGCTGAGGCGACACGCCCTGATCCCCAGAGTAAAGGACCGGCAAAGCATCCCCATGAGGTGACTTCCGTCACCCCATCCGGGTGCTTTTCGGACGTTCCCCGGCCGGCAGCCGGGCTGCCGCCTGCGTGAGGCGCCTCAGCGCTATGTTTCTACATGCGTGTAGAAAACGCGAGGGGCTGCCTAGATGTTCTGGCTGCCCTGCGGGCGATGGGCAGCCAGCCGGGAGGGGCGCGCCACAGTGAGCAGGTCATCAGCCGCCAGGCGCGGCCACCGCAGCGGCGTGCCGCCCGCGTCATCCGTCCGTGGTCTCCCTGGCAGGGCTGTCGCGGCTTCGATCGACCTGGACAGCCACGTAGCCATCCCCTGCCGGCGGTTGGGCTCGCCCTCTTGGGGCGGCCACCGGCCGGCGGCTGAGAACCACACGTACACATGAAGGAGTGAACGCCACGATGGTGTTCAAGCGGCTGCTCGGCTCGCTCGGCGTGGGCGGGCCCACGGTGGACACGGTCCTGGAGCCGGGCGCGGTGCTGCCCGGCGGTGCCCTGAGCGGGCAGGTGCATCTGAAGGGCGGTGACAGCGACTTCACGATCGAGCACATCACCCTGGAGCTCGTGGCCCGCGTCGAAGCGGAGCACGACGACGGGGAGTCCGAGGGTGCGGTCGTCTTCGACCGGTTCAGCGTCGGCGGGAACTTCCGCCTCGCCGCCGGCGAGCGGCACAGCGTGCCGTTCAGTGTGATGCTGCCGTGGGAGACCCCGATCACCGAGCTGTACGGACAGGGCCTGGGGATCGTGCTCGGGGTGCGCACCGAGCTCGCGGTCTCGGGCGCGAAGGACAAGGGCGACCTCGACCCGCTCTCCGTGCGCCCGCTGCCGGCTCAGGAGGCGATCCTGGAGGCGCTCGGGCAGCTCGGCTTCGGCTTCAAGTCCGCGGATCTGGAGCTGGGGCACATCGGCGGCACCGGCCAGCGGCTGCCCTTCTACCAGGAGATCGAACTCGCCCCGCCCTCGCAGTACGCGCATCAGGTCAACGAGATCGAGGTGACCTTCCTCGCCGGTCCGGGCGGGCTGGAGGTGATCCTGGAGGCCGATAGGCGCGGCGGCTTCTTCTCCGAGGGTCACGACGCGCTCCACCACTTCACCGTCAGCCATCATGGCGTCGAGCAGATCAACTGGCACGCCGAAGTCGACTCATGGATCCGCCAGCTGGTCGAGCACCGCGCCTCCTACGGCGGCCACGGCTCGCACGGGCATGTCGACGCGCACCACGGCAGCCACCACCACGGGCACAGCGACCCGTACGCCGCTCACGGCGGCCACCCCCACAAGGACGGGCACGGCCACGGCGATCACCACCACGGCGACGGGCACGGGCACCGTTCTGGGCCGGGCATGGGCACGGCGATCGCGGCCGGTGCGGCGGGGCTCGCCGTCGGTGTGGTGGGCGGCATGGTCGCGGCCGAAGTCGTCGACGAAGTGGGTGACTTCTTCGAAGGCGACGAGGAGGACGAGGGCGATGAGGACTGAGGCGCCCGCGCTTCCCTGCTAGCTTCTACATCAATGTAGAAGGAATGGTGGTCCGGACGGCCGCTGACACGTACGGAGTTCTCATGGCCCTGTGGGACCGCATGAAGGAGTCCGCATCGACGATGCAGACTCAGCTCAACGCCAAGAAGAACGATCTCAAGAGCGGCGCCTTCCGCGACGCGAGCCACGAGTTCGGCCTCTAGGTCGTCAAAGACCGGGCGACGGCTGTGGAGAGCTCCGAGGTCATCAGTTCGATCGTGATCGGGATCGTCATCGGCACGCTGGGACGGCTGGTCCTGCCGGGTCGTCAGTGCATCAGCGTGCTGTGGACGATCGGCGTCGGTATCGTCGCGGCCTTCGTCGGCACCGGCATCGCCGCCGACCTTGGAGTGGCGGACCCCAAGGGCATCGGCTGGATGGAATGGCTCGTCCAGATCGGACTCGCCGCCGTCGGCGTAACCGCCCTCGAACGCGCCAAAGCCCATAGCTGATCAAATAGCCCGGTGGGGTTGCTGCCGCAGCAGGGCGCCGCGGCAGCAGCCCCCTGCTGTACGGCCACCCGGCTACATCGGCGTGGCCGCGTGCAGGATGAAGAACAGGGTGACGGCCGAGTTCGCCGAGGACAGCGCCGAGACGGTGGTGCCTGCGGCGGCTGCCCAGGCGGCCAGACCGACCGTGGTGAACACCGGCGGCCAGGTACGTCCGGTAGGGGTGGGGCCGAGCAGGGCGGCGACCCGGCGGGGGACGGGGCCGGCGGCCGCGAATCCCGCGAGCGTGGCGATCGGCGCGCCCCGGGAAACCAGCGCGGACTTGCCGATCGCCCGTGCCACCGTGCGCCGGCTGCCGACGCGGGTGGCCGCGTCCTCGTCCGCCCACCGCTCGGCGGTGTAGAGGACGGCGGTACGCAGCGGCCGAAGGAACGGGTTGGCCCGCGCCGCGAGCTGCACAGTGAGCAGGAACCGGTGGTGACGCCCTGCCAGATGGGCCCGCTCGTGGGCGAACAGGGCACGCCGCTCGGCTGCGTTGAGCCCGGCCAGCATCGCGGTGGTGACCACGATCCGGCCCCGCCTGCCGGGCAACGCGTACGCGTACGGGATCTTGTCGGGCAGCACCGCCACCGGCGTGGCGGCAAGCCCCGCAAGGGCGCATTCGGCACGGCGGCGTACGCGGTGATGCCGCCACGCCGTCCGTGTACACGCGGCGAGCACAGCGATCAGGGCGGGGATGGCTGCCCGGCCCGCGACCTCGTCGTAGGGCACCGCTTCACGGACTTCCGGGTCCGACCAGCCATCGGGGAGCGGGTTGCCAGGCAGCTGGGCGGTGCCGACCACCATCAGCAGGGCCAGGCACAGGGTGCTGCACACGGCGAACACCCCGGCGACCCCGGTCAGCAGCCAGGTCGCCGCCCGCGGGTGAAGATGCTGCTCGGCCAGGCGCGCGATCGGCCAGGCCGTCAACGGCAAGACCAGCGGCAGGAAGACGAAGACCCCCATGGCGTCAGTCTTCACCCTCCTCGGATGCCTGGGCCAGCAGGCCACGCAGCACCTGTTCGTCGCCCGGAGACAGGGCGGTCAGGAAGCTGGCCAGCACCGCCTCCCGATCCGCCTCGGCATCCAGGACCTTCCGCATCCGCAACGCCGCCAGCCCCGCCTCATCGGCCACCGCAGTCCACTCGAACACCCGGCCCACCCGCTTACGGACGACCAAACCCTTGATCTGCAGCCGGGTCAGGATGGTCATCACCGTGGTGTAGGCGAGGTCGCCACCCACGCGTCTTCGAACCCACGCTGCGCTGACCGCCCCTGGGGCCTTGCACAGAGCGGCGAGCACCTGCGCCTCCAGCTCGCCCTGGCCGCGTCGGCGGGGCTGCTGCTCCAGACCACCGTTGTTCTGGTCCGTCACGTCCATCTGCCTCCCCGCCCGGGTTCCCCGCACGTCGTCGCGGGGTGGTTCATCGTAATCAGTCGCGGCCCGGCCGCCGGGCAGCCTTCCGGCACGCGCTCCGGGGCCCAAACCGTCCCCCGGCCGCCGCAGCCCTCTTCCAGACACTCTGCCCGAGAACCCTCAGCAACTTCTACAGTGTTGTAGATTCCCCGGCAGCCGGTCGGGGTGCCGCCTGACCGGAACAAGCTGTCGGCACCAGGCCGGCATCCGTGACAGGCCCGCCCGTCAGCAACGTGACCGGGCGAGCGCGACAGCGCCCGTCTGCCCGCACAGCCGACGCCCGGTGGGCAGACACGATCGGGGACTCTCATGCACGCACGTGACCGCCTTGAGGCTGAGGCGGAAGACAGAACGGACTTCGAACAGGTCCTGAGCCTTGCCCTGGACACCCCGCAGTTCCGCGAGGCCCTGCGACGTCCCGGCGCAGGCACCGATATCGAGAGTCTGCGCTCCCGGGCAATGGCCGCGGCCCAGGCCATCTCCGCCGCGGCCGCCACCGAGTACGGCGCCTATCTCCGTCTGCGGGCCGCCACCGGACGTCCCGCAACTCAGCGCATCGCGCACCCTCAAGAGGAGAACGCCTCGACGGGCTGGCGCGGGCTTCTGACTGCGCTGGCCGTGCTCGCTCCGGTGCTGTCCGCCACCGCATCGGTGATATTCCTGCTCCTCGGCTACGGCCTCCACCTGACCGACACCCAACGGCGCCTCGCGGACGCACTCGTGCACGTCGGCTGGATCACCGCAGCCCTGACGGCACTCGCGGCCCTCACCGCAGCCGCCGCTCTGATCGTCACCGCCATACGGCACCGCTCCGCGTCCAGCGGCACCCCGCGGCACGACGCCCCTGCCGTCACCGAGGCCCGCGCAGCATGGCGCCAAGCACTCCTGGAACGCGGCATGCTGCCCTTCCTGCGGCGGCAACTGCACCTGCCCGCATCAGCCCCCGACGCCGCCGCACCGCCCCAGCTGCCCGTAGGCGTTCCGCCCCAGCAGCGCCGCACCCGGCTGGGCTACGCCAGCCCCGACTTCACAAGCCCGGACTTCACCAGCCCCACAGCGCCCTCGCGGGACTGATAGCCCTACGCCCCTGCGCCCCCTGCGCCTCGGCCGACAGGCTGAACGCACATGGCTGACGCGGAAGCCCCCTGCCGCCGACTTCTACAGTGCTGTAGATTCCGGCAAGCCGCCCACGCAGCGTGGGGCCTGCGCGGCCCGGCGCCCGAGCATCAGGAGAAAGCACATGGGAGTGACGCTGACCAAGGGCCAGCAGGTCAGCCTGGAGAAGTCCGGCGGAGGTGCCCTCAGCGTCGTGCGGATGGGCCTGGGCTGGCAGGCCGCGCCACGCAAGGGCTTCCTCGCCAGGCTGACCGCCCGCGAGATCGACCTGGACGCCTCCGCGGTGCTCTTCGCCGGCAAGGAGGCCGTCGACGTCGTCTTCTTCCAGCACCTGATCAGCAACGACGGCTCGGTCCGCCACACCGGCGACAACGTCGTCGGCGGCGCCGGCCAGGGCGGCGACGACGAGTCGATCCTCGTGGACCTCCAGCGCCTGCCCGCGCACGTCGACCAGATCGTCTTCACCGTCAACTCCTTCACCGGGCAGACCTTCGCCGAGGTACAGAACGCCTTCTGCCGCCTCATCGACGAGACCACCGGCCAGGAGCTGGCCCGCTACACCCTCTCCGGCGGCGGGGCCTACACCGCCCAGATCATGGCCAAGGTCCACCGCACCGGCGGCACCTGGAACATGTCCGCCATCGGGGAACCGGCCAACGGCCGCACCTTCCAGGACCTGATCCCGGCCATCTCCACCCACCTCTAGCCATCTGGCTGCCGCCCTCTACCGGGGAGAAGACGAACACCCATGTTCGGCATCAGTGAGATCGCCATCATCCTCATCGTCGTCATAGTGATCTTCGGCGCCAAGAAGCTCCCCGAACTCGCCCGCTCCATGGGCAAGTCGGCCCGCATCCTCAAGAGCGAGGCCAAGGCGATGAAGTCCGACCAGACCCCGCCGACCGCAGCGGACGCGTCCTCCCCCGAGGCCGCAGCCCCGCGCATCATCAAGGCCACCCCAGGCGATGTCACCAGCCCACGCCCCACAGCCCAGCCGGGCAACGACACACCACGGCCCTGACCACCTCGCACGTCACGGCCCTGGCCACCTCGCGGCTCTTCCCACCAGGCGGACACGTCCCCGCAGGGGACCGCCTGCCGGGCCGGCATCAGCCACCCCACCGCATCGGAAGGCAGCACCTCACGTCATGGGCATCATCAGCTGGATCATCCTCGGGCTCCTGGCCGGAGCCATCGCCAAGCTCCTCCTGCCCGGCCGCGACCCGGGCGGCCTCATCGGCACCACCCTCATCGGCATCGCCGGCGCGTTCACCGGCGGCTGGCTCTCCGCCAAGTTCCTCGACCGGCCCATACCGAACCAGTTCTTCGACCTCGCCACCTGGGGCGCGGCCATCGGCGGTTCCCTGGTCCTGCTGATCGCCTACCGCCTGCTGTTCGGCAACTCGCGCGATTGACTGCCGACAGGCTCCCAGAGCTTGTGGCCATCACCGGGATTACGCCCCGGCGATGGCCACGGCCGCAGTCACCACCTGTCCACGGACGCAAGCTCAATTCCGGCCGCGCGCCATCCCCACCGGATCCTTCTTGAACGCCCACGTCATCTTGGGCTCCATCGCGAACCGGAACATCCGCTGCACAGGCGGTGTGCACAGCAGAGTGATCACCGTTCCCGCGATCAGGGTCAGCACCACCGCACCCCACGGCGTGTGCATCCACGCGTAGGCGTCGTACCAGCCCCAGAAGCGCGAGCCCTTCGCGAGGAATCCGTGCAGCAAGTAGCCGTAGAGGGTGCCCGCGCCCAGCCCCGTACACCACATCGTGCGCCCCGGGATCCAGGCGAAGAAGCAGGCCACCAGCACCATCGAGCAGCCGAACATGGCGCGAAGACCAACGCGAAGGCGAAGACCGGCACCGCCGCGATCCGCGCTCGCTTGTTGCGTACGAGCTTGAAATGCCGGGGCTTGAGGCACAGCCCGAGCACGAAGAACGGCAGGAACTGTAGTACCCGCTGAAGGCCCAAGTCATCGCCGATGTCTGGCGAGATGGAGGCGAGGACGGCGATGGCCAGGGCTAGCGGAAGCGGCGACCTCCTCCCGCAATTGGTGGACGCGGACGCTGCGGCCCGCAGCCCGCAGCTCCAGCCACAGCGCATCCGCGCGGGACGCCGGACAGGTGCCGGAATCTCTCAAATCTACAACGCTGTAGAAAATCACGCGTAAGATCCTGCTGCGTCATAGCCATGGATCTGCCGGACGGACCGTGGGCGTGCGGCGATTCGAGGATGTACCGATGAGACTCTGCTTCCTGGTGGAGGAGCAGTACCGTCACGACGGCATGCCGCTGGACGTCATCCGCCAACTCACCACCTGGGGCCACCAGGTGGACGTACTGCGTCCTGGCAGGTCCCTGATCCGCCTCTCCGAGGCGATACAAGCCGGCAGCCACGACGCCTGGGTCCTCAAGACCGTCTCCGGCGGACCGGGCCTGACGCTGTTGGAGGCCGCCGCGTCCGTCGGCCTGACCACGGTGAACGATGCCCGCGCGATTCGCGGCGTACGAGACAAGACACTGGCGGCGGTGATCGCCCGCAGCCACGGGCTGCCCGTCCCGTTCACCTACGCGGCAACCCACCCCGAGGAGTTCACGGCCATACCGGAGGAGGACTTTCCCCTGGTGGTGAAGCCCGCCGACGGCAGCTCCGGGCGCGCCGTCCGCCTGGTCGCGACACCGGACAGGCTCATGGATCCGGGCGCGGAGCCGGCAGGCGGCGGTCTGCTTATCGCCCAGCCCTACGTCCCCAACTCCGGTACGGACCTCAAGGTGTACTGCGTCGGCGGCGAGCTGTTCGCGACCGAGCGACGCTCACCGCTGCACCCCAGCCGCGCCGTACGGGAGCGCCAGGTCCCGCTCACCCCCGAAGTCGCCCGCATCGTCACCGAAATCAGCACGGTCTTCGGCCTCGACCTCTACGGCGTCGACGTCCTGCTCGGCCCCGACGGGCCCGTGGTCGTCGACATCAACGACTTCCCCAGTTTCCGCAAGGTCCCTGACGCGGTCGCCCGGGTGTCGGCGGCCGTGCTGCGTCTCGCCCGCACCAGCGGCGGCCAGCCGGTCACCGCACCGGCTCCTGCGACGCCCGTCCTGATCCCGGCCCAGCCAGGCCCCTCGATCAGTGGTGCACGCGGTGCTCAGTAGGGCGCGGCGAACCGCCGGCCGGTGGTGGAAGTCTGCGCACCGCTGCTCGGGACATGGCTGCTGCTGAAGGAGTTCCGTTCTGTGACCGACTCCGCCCGTAGCCTTTACGAGGCCGCCTTGCGCCGTATCCGGACGAAGCGCCAACTGCGCCGTGCGGGCGTCAAGAGCGTACGTGTCACCCGCGACGTCGCAGTAGTAACGCTGCATGGGCCGATTGGTGGGGGCCAGGCGGATGCTCTGTCGATGCGGCTGCGGCAGTGGGTCCAGGACGGCGCCCGTGAGCTGGTGCTGGACATAGAGGCGGTGCCGACCCTCACAACAGCCGGAGCCGACGCCTTTGTACCTGCCCTGGGCGTGCTCTGCCGGACCGGTGGCCATCTGACCGTACGCGGCGCCAACCAGCAGGTCATCAAGACGCTCACCCGCATGGGGCTGGCGTCTCTGACCGGGATCACCCCACCGGAGCCGCCGAGCACCCCTTGAACCGTGGCTGGTTCCGTGCGGGAGCAGGCTTACACGGGCGCGGCTGTGACCACTGTGCCCTCAGCGGTGTCCTGGTCGGGTCGGGGGCGCTGTCCGGGGATGCCTGGCAGTCGGCTCTCCATGCGGAGGCGGCGTTCGTCGGCCTTGGCGCACAGGGCCTGCGCCGCCTGGTTGAAGCGGACCGAGGACGGCGGGTCGGACGGTCCCAGCAGATGTTCCTTGAGCTCGGCCCGCTCCGCCGCGAGGGTGTCCAGCTGCGGATTGCGGACCGAGGCGAGCAGGGCCTTCACCCCGTCCGCGTCGGGGGTGAGGATCGTGGCCGCCCGCACGGTGGCGAAGTTCGCCCGGAAGTCGCCCTCGGCCATCCCCGACGTGTTGGCGACCGCGTACGGCTTCTCGCTGGTCAGGTAGTCGGAGACGACGCTGGAGACATCGCTGATCAGCACGTCCGCCTGGTTGAAGCAGTCGAAGATGCCGGGGCGGGCGGTGGTGATGATGCGGTGCTCCCACTCGGGGAAGGAGTTCCAGTACGCCTCCTCCCAGGCGGCGCCCGCGGCCTCCACGGCGGCCGCGCGGCCCTCCTCGGGGGTGCCCTGCAGCCGCATCCGCTCCAGCTCGTCCGCGCTCTTGCGGAACGCCGAGGTGGTGAGCGCGGTGAGCTCCTCGGTACGGCGGGCCAGCTCGGCGGCGGCCTCGGGGCCGGGCCGGGCGCCGCTGCGCCGGCCGTTGGCCTCCTCGATCATCGCCTGGATGCGGACGTTGGCGGCGCCCGCGCGCGGGTCCACGGAACCGGTCATCGGGTGCGGCTTGTACAGCAGCCGCACGTCGTCGTCGGCGAGCAGCTCGCGGACGATGTTCTCGCCGGCCAGGATCACCGAGGTGTTGCCCGGGTTGCCGTCCCAGCCCTCCCAGGTCGGGGCGTACAGCACGGTGGTCGGCCGGCCGGCCGGGGCGCCCTCGTAGGGCCGGATCGGGGCCA
>NZ_JBHYJC010000014.1:0-176901 GCF_042749045.1 Streptomyces sp. NPDC059008
TCGGCGCGGTCCGCGCCGTTGCAGTGCCGGATCTCGAAGTCCGGGCCGAGGGCGTCGACGGTGGCGGGCGACAGCTCTTCGGCGATCAGTACGACAGGTTTCGAGCTCACGTGGTCTTCAGTCCTCACTAGTCCTTCGCGGACGGCCGTCCCGACGGCCGAAGGCGGTGAAGGGGGAAAGCCGCGTGGAAGACGCACGACGTTGTGGGCCTGAACGCGCTTGTGATGGGCAGTGTAGTGGCGGTGGAGGGCGCGTCCTGCGCCGTTGCGGAAGGATCACCCGTGCGTGGTTCTACGCGGTGGACAAGGCACCTGGTCGGCGCCCGGCCGGACACATGGACGAGGGGCCGCGAGTTGCTTCGCGGCCCCCTGTCCGTCGGGCTTACGCCTCGTCGTCCACCCAGCTCATCAGCTTGCGCAGCTGCTTGCCGGTGGTCTCCAGGAGGTGGCCCTCGTCGGCCTTCTTGTACTCGTTGTACTTCGGCAGTCCGGCCTTGTACTCCGCCATCCAGTTGTTGGCGAAGGTGCCGTCCTGGATCTCGGCGAGGACCTTCTTCATCTCCGCCTTGGTGGCGTCGGTGACGACGCGCGGACCGGTGACGTAGTCGCCCCACTCGGCGGTCTCGGAGACCGACCAGCGCATCTTCTCCAGGCCGCCCTCGTACATCAGGTCCACGATCAGCTTCAGCTCGTGGAGGCACTCGAAGTACGCGATCTCCGGCTGGTAACCCGCCTCGACCAGCGTCTCGAAGCCGGCCTTGACCAGCGCCGAGGCACCACCGCAGAGCACCGCCTGCTCACCGAACAGGTCGGTCTCGGTCTCCTCGGTGAAGGTGGTCTTGATGACGCCGGCGCGGGTGCCGCCGATGCCCTTGGCGTAGGAGAGCGCCAGCTCGAAGGCCTTGCCGGACGCGTCCTGCTCGACGGCCGCGATGCACGGCACGCCGCGGCCCTCTTCGTACTGGCGGCGCACGAGGTGGCCCGGGCCCTTGGGGGCGACCATGCAGACGTCCACGCCGGCCGGGGCCTTGATGAAGCCGAAGCGGATGTTGAAGCCGTGGCCGAAGAACAGCGCGTCGCCGTCCTTGAGGTGGTCCTTGATGGACGCCTCGTAGACCTCGGCCTGGATCGGGTCCGGGACCAGGATCATGATGACGTCGGCCTCGGCCGCGGCCTCGGCCGGGGTCACCACGCGCAGGCCCTGCTCCTCGGCCTTGGCCTTGGACTTGGAGCCCTCGTGCAGACCGACGCGCACGTCGACGCCCGAGTCGCGCAGGGACAGCGCGTGGGCGTGGCCCTGGCTTCCGTAGCCGATCACCGCGACCTTGCGGTTCTGGATGATGGACAGGTCGGCGTCGTCGTCGTAGAACAGCTCGGCCACTTCGGGTATCTCCTTGGATCTAGCGGGGTGCCCACACAGTACGTCGGGCAGGGTCGGGAAGGTCGGTGGGTCTCGCCATGCGGTCCGAACGGGCCGCGGGCGGATCGGCCGTCAGGCCGAACGGTCCAGCGCGCGCAGCGAGCGGTCCGTGATGGAGCGGGCGCCACGGCCTATGGCGATCGTGCCGGACTGCACCAGTTCCTTGATGCCGAACGGCTCCAGCATCTTCAGCATCGCCTCCAGCTTCTCGCTGGACCCGGTGGCCTCGATGGTGACCGCCTCCGGGGAGACGTCCACGGTCTTGGCGCGGAAGAGCTGGACGATCTCGACGATCTGCGAGCGGGTCTCGTTGTCCGCGCGGACCTTGACCAGGACCAGTTCGCGCTGGATCGCGGCGGCCGGCTCCAGCTCGACGATCTTCAGGACGTTGACGAGCTTGTTGAGCTGCTTGGTGACCTGCTCCAGCGGCAGCGACTCGACGCTGACCACGATGGTGATGCGGGAGATGTCGGGGTGCTCGGTGACCCCGACCGCGAGCGAGTCGATGTTGAAGCCGCGGCGGGAGAACAGCGCGGCGATCCGGGCGAGGATGCCGGGGGTGTTCTCCACCAGGACGGAGAGCGTGTGCTTGGACATGGTCTTCTCTCTTCTTCCGTGCGTCCGTGTCGTCCTGGGCTCTAGTCGTCTTCGCTGTCGCCGAAGTCGGGACGCACGCCCCGGGCGGCCATGACCTCGTCGTTGGAGGTGCCGGCGGCGACCATCGGCCACACCTGGGCGTCCTCGTGGACGATGAAGTCCACCACGACCGGGCGGTCGTTGATGGCGTTGGCCTCCGCGATGACCTTGTCCAGCTCGTCCGGGGACTCACAGCGCATCGCCACACAGCCCATCGCCTCGGACAGCTTCACGAAGTCCGGGATGCGGGTACCGGCGCTCGGCTGCTTGCCGTCCGCCTCCGGGCCGCTGTGCAGCACGGTGTTGGAGTAGCGCTGGTTGTAGAACAGGGTCTGCCACTGGCGGACCATGCCCAGCGCGCCGTTGTTGATGATCGCGACCTTGATCGGGATGTTGTTCAGCGCGCAGGTGACCAGCTCCTGATTGGTCATCTGGAAGCAGCCGTCGCCGTCGATCGCCCAGACCGTACGGCCGGGCTGCCCCGCCTTGGCGCCCATGGCGGCGGGCACGGCGTAGCCCATCGTGCCGGCGCCACCGGAGTTGAGCCAGGTGGCGGGCTGCTCGTAGTCGATGAAGTGGGCGGCCCACATCTGGTGCTGGCCGACGCCCGCGGCGTAGATGGTGTCGGCGGGGGCGAGCTGGCCGATCCGCTGGATGACCTGCTGCGGGGACAGGCTGCCGTCGTCCGGCAGGTCGTAGCCCAGCGGGTAGGTCTCGCGCCAGCGGTTGAGGTCCTTCCACCAGGCGCTGTAGTCGCCCTTGTGGCCGGCGTCGTGCTCGGCCTGGACGGCGACGATCAGGTCGGCGATGACCTCGCGGGCGTCACCGACGATCGGCACGTCCGCGGCGCGGTTCTTGCCGATCTCCGCCGGGTCGATGTCCGCGTGCACGACCTTGGCGTACGGCGCGAAGGAGTCCAGCTTGCCGGTGACCCGGTCGTCGAAGCGGGCGCCGAGGGTGATCAGCAGGTCCGACTTCTGCAGCGCGGTGACCGCGGTGACCGCGCCGTGCATACCGGGCATGCCGACGTGCTGGGGGTGGCTGTCGGGGAACGCGCCCAGCGCCATCAGCGTGGTGGTGACCGGCGCCCCGGTCAGCTCGGCGAGCACCTTCAGCTCGGCGGTGGCGCCGGCCTTGAGCACCCCGCCGCCGACGTAGAGCACCGGGCGCTTGGACTCGGCGATCAGCCGGGCCGCCTCGCGGATCTGCTTGGCGTGCGGCTTGGTGACCGGGCGGTAGCCGGGCAGCTCGGTGTGCGGCGGCCAGACGAACGTGGTCTGCGCCTGGAGGGCGTCCTTGGCGATGTCGACCAGGACCGGGCCGGGGCGGCCGGTGGAGGCGATGTGGAACGCCTCGGCGATCGTCCGGGGGATCTCGGCGGGGTCGGTGACCAGGAAGTTGTGCTTGGTGATCGGCATCGTGATGCCGCAGATGTCCGCCTCCTGGAAGGCGTCCGTGCCGATCGCCTTGGAGGCGACCTGGCCGGTGATCGCGACCAGCGGGACGGAGTCCATGTGCGCGTCGGCGATCGGGGTGACGAGGTTGGTGGCACCGGGACCGGAGGTCGCCATGCACACCCCGACCTTGCCGGTGGCCTGGGCGTACCCCGTGGCGGCGTGCCCGGCGCCCTGCTCGTGGCGGACCAGGATGTGCCGGACCTTCGAGGAGTCCATCATCGGGTCGTACGCAGGCAGGATCGCACCGCCGGGAATGCCGAACACGGTGTCGGCCCCGACCTCCTCCAGCGAACGGATGAGGGATTGCGCGCCCGTGACGTGCTCGACGGTGGCGGGCTGCTGCGGTCCGCCGGAGTTACGGGCCCGCGGCTGCGGATGGTGGGCCCCGGAGGCCTGCTCGGTCATCTGCGTCTCTTCTCGAAGCTGAGGGTTTTGGCGGGATTTGTGAGGTTGCTATGCAACAAAAAACCCCTCGTGCCGTGAGGCAAGCGAGGGGAGCGCGTCGGTGCGGTCAGCTGGGTTTCATCGGGCCCAGCTTCAGCCGACGCGCTTTCCAAGTACGAGAATTCGGGTGCGCATGGCACTGACCCTCCCCCCGCCGTGCACCGAGTGTCAAGTGGGTGGGACGGAGGTCTCACTATTTGAGCGCAATGGCGGATGCACGAGCGAATCCGGGCCCGCCAGCCCGCCGCGCCGAACGGGCAGTCCGCTGCCGCTGAGCACCACCGCACGGCTCTGCCCGGCCAGGTCCGGAACGGGGAAGCCGGAGTGCGTCAGCGTGCGCCGCAGCCGGTGCTCGTCGAGCGGTCCGGAGAACGCCACGCCCATGCCGTGCGTGCAGCCCATGGAGCGCAGTGCCAGGACCTGCTCGGGCAGGTCGACGCCGTCGGCGACGGACTGCATGCCCAGGTCGCCGGCGATCCGCAGCAGACCGGCGGTGATCTTGTGCAGCCGGGAGGACTCGACCACGCCGTCGACCAGCCCGCGGTCCAGCCGCAGCACGTCGATCGGGAGCCGGCGCAGCGCGCTGATCGCGGCGTACCCGCTGCCGAAGCCGTCCAGGGCGATCCGCACGCCGATGCGGCGCAGCGCGACCAGCCGGCGCTCCAGATCGTCCAGCGGGAGCCGGGGATCACTTTCGGACAATTCCAGGACGAGCGCGCGCGAGGGCAGGCCGTGCCGGGTGAGCAGCGACTCGACGCCCTTGGGGGACAGTGAGCGGTCCAGCAGCCGCCGGGCCGAGAGCCGGACCGCGACCGGGATCTGATGGCCGGCGCGATGGCGCGCCGCGGCCTGCTCGACCGCCTCCTGCAGCTGCCAGCGGTCCAGCTCGGCGGCGCGATCGCCGTCCTCGGTGTAGCGGCCGCGGTCGCCGACCCGCAGGAATTCGGCCGGGGTGAACAGGATGCCCTGGGCGGAGCGCCAGCGGGCGTGGGCCGCGACCGCGGTGACCCGTCCGCTGGCCAGCTCGACCACCGGCTGGTGCAGCAGCGCGAATTCGCCGTCCTGGAGGGCCGTACGCAGCTTGGTGGCGAGTTCGGCGCGGTGCGCGACCTCGTCCTGCAGCTGCGGGGCGTACAGCTCCACCCGGCCCTTGCCGGCCTGCTTGGCGCGGTACATCGCCAGGTCGGCGTTGCGCAGCAGACCCGCGGGGGTGACGCCGGGCTCGGCGAAGGCGACGCCGATGCTGGCGGCGACCCGTACGTCCCGGCCGTCGATGCGGTACGGCTCGGAGAGCTTGATGCGCAGGCGGTCGGCGATCTCGTGGATCCGGAACTCACGGGCGGCGCGGTCGCGGGTGCCGTCGCCCGTGATCAGCGCGGCGAACTCGTCGCCGCCCAGCCGCGCCGCTATGTCCCCGGAGCGCACCGAGTCGCCGAGCCTGCGGGCGGCCTGCACCAGCAGCTCGTCGCCCGCCTGATGCCCGATGGTGTCGTTGACCTGCTTGAAGCCGTCGAGGTCGATGTAGAGCACGGCGGTGTCGTGGTCGCTGGCCCGGCGGCCGGTGACCGCCTTCGTGACGCGTTCGGTGAACAGCGCGCGGTTGGGCAGGTCGGTGAGCGCGTCGTGCGAGGCGTTGTGCTGGAGCTGGGCCTGCAGCCGGACCCGCTCCGTGACGTCGCGGGAGTTGAAGATCAGGCCGCCGTGATGGCGGTTGACCGTGGATTCGACGTTCAGCCAGCCTCCCCCACTCTCGACTGCGCTCGAGCGGGAGGTGCCCCCACGGCCCGAGCGCCGCTCGCCGGCGCGGAAGCGGCATTCGATCCGGGTGGTCGGCTCGTCCTCGGGGTCGGCGGCGAGGAACCTGCGGACCTCGTGGACGACCCGGCCCAGGTCCTCGGGGTGGATCAGCGACGCCAGTTCGGAGCCGACCAGCTCCTCGGCGTCCCGCCCGTAGACGCCGGCCGCGGCCGGGCTCACATAGCGCAGCACACCGGACGGGGCGGCGATCATGATGACGTCGCTGGAGCCCTGCACCAGGGAGCGGAAGTGGTTCTCCTTCTGGGCCAGCTCCTGGGTGAGGGTGATGTTGTCGAGCAGCATGATGCCCTGGCGGACGACCAGCGCGAGGACGACCGTGCAGCCGGTGAAGAGCACCACGCGGTCGATCCGCCGGCCGCCCAGGACGTTGGTGAGGATGCCCAGGGTGCACACCGCGGCGGCGAGGTACGGGGTGAGCGCGGCGAGCGAGCCGGCGATGGGGCGGCTGCCGTGCGGCTGCGGGCGGCGGGCGGGCTCGGCCTCCTCGGGCTCCTCCTCGCCCGCGCGGCGGGCCACCCAGGGCGCGTACGCGAGCAGTATCGAGCCGGCGAACCACCCGGCGTCCAGGATCTGGCCGGAGCGGTAGTGCTCACGCAGCAGCGGCGAGCTGAACAGGGCGTCGCACAGCACCGTCAACGCCAGCGCCGCGACGGCGGTGTTGATGGCGGAACGGTGTACGGACGAGCGCCGGAAGTGCAGCGCGAGCACCATGCTCACCAGCACGATGTCCAGCAGCGGATAGGCCAGCGACAGTGCGCTCTGCGCCACGCTGCGGCCCTGGAAGTGGGCGGTGTGCGCGAGCGCGAGGCTCCAGGAGAGCGTCAGCAGCGACCCGGCGATCAGCCAGGAGTCCAGCCCCAGGCAGACCCAGCCGGCCCTGGTGACCGGCCGTTTGGCGAGCACCAGCAGACCGACGATGGCCGGCGGCGCGAACAGCAGGAAGCAGAAGTCGGCCAGCGAGGGGCTGGGCACAGTGGTCCCCTCGATGACCTCGTACCATCCCCATACGCCGTTGCCGATGCCCGCCATCCCCGAGGAGGCGGCGAACAGCATCCAGGCCGGACGGAACCGGCTGCGGTGCCGGCGCGCGTACAGACCGCAGGAGACCGCCGCGACCAGAGCCGCGAAGCTGAGGCCGAAGTCGCCCATGAACATGGCGACTTGGCGTGAGCCCCAGCCGAAGGCGGCACCGACGGCGTAGCCGCCGCAGACCACGGCCAGGACGATCTGCGGCACCGCGCTCGCCGGACCGCCGGCCGGCGCGGACGACCGGGAGAGCATCGCCCCGGGGGCACTCACCGTGCTCTCCCGGTGTCCCGTGCGGGGCCTCGTCGCGGACGGTGCGCCCGGGGGCCTCGCCGCGTTCCCGCGGGCGCTCGTGGATCACGCATCTCGCGGATCGTCCATCGGCCGTACATCGCCCGTCGCCCCCCTCGCGTTCCGGATCTTTCCCATCGCGCCGCTTTCGTCCGGCGCCGTCCCCGATCGGGACGATACACCAGTTCCGTCACTCAGGGACATAGCACCTCTACGGAGCGTGACAGGGAGCGCGATTTGAATACCCCCTGCAGTCGTACGGCCTCGTAGCGCTACGCGCAACCGCTTTCACCGGCGGTGGCGACCACGTTGCGCAGGGGCTCGCCGGCCGCGAAAAGCGTCAACTGCTCGCGCAGCAGCCGCTTCGCGCGGGGCAGGAAGGCAGAGCTGGGGCCACCGACGTGTGGAGTGATGAGCACGCCGGGAGCGTGCCACAGCGGGTGTCCGGCGGGCAGGGGTTCCGGATCGGTGACGTCGAGCGCCGCACGAAGCCGCCCGGACTCCAGTTCGCCGAGCAGCGCCTGGGTGTCGACGATCGGGCCGCGCGCGATGTTCACCAGCAGTGCGCCGTCCTTCATCCGGGCCAGGAAATCGCCTCCGACCAGGCCACGGGTGCCGTCGGTGAGCGGAGCGGCGAGCACGACGACGTCCGCCGCGGGCAGGAGGGCGGACAGGTCGGAGAGTGGATGCACAGGGCCGCGCACAGTGTCACGCGCGGTGCGTGCGACGCGCACCACCCGCGCACATTCAAAAGGCGTGAGCCGGTCTTCGATGGCACTGCCGATCGAACCATAGCCCACAATGAGGATCGACTTGTCGGCGAGCGCGGGACGGAAGCCCGGCCGCCACTCCCCCGCGTCCTGACTCCGCACGAAGCCGGGGATGTCGCGCAGCGCCGCCAGGATCAGGGTGAGCGCCAGCTCCGCGGTGCTGGCGTCGTGCAGCCCGCGGGCGTTGCACAGTTGGGCACCGGGCGGCATCTGCGCCAGCCCGGGCAGCATGTGCTCGATCCCGGCGGTGAGGGTCTGCACGACCCGTACCCGGCTCATCCGCGACAGCGGGCGCAGGCTCGCCTCCGTGCCCTTCATGTAGGGGACGACGTAGCACGCGCACCGGGCCGGATCGGCCGGGAAGTCGGGGCCGGCGTCCCAGTGGAGGTAGCGGAATCCGGCGGGCAGGCCCTCGATCTCGCCGGGCGGGATCGGGAGCCAGACGTCGTTCGCTTCGGTGCGCTGCTCTGCGGTTGCCATGGCCAGAGGCTATGCGAAGAGATGTTCTGCTCAGACGTTAGTTTGGTCTGGCCCTTGATCGGGGGCGAGGGGACGGAGGCACAACCAGGTGGAGCGCAGGACTATCGGCGCGGCGGCCCTCGAAGTGGGTGCCATCGGGCTCGGCTGCATGCCGATGAGTTGGGGGTATACCGAGTCGCAGCGCAACAAGGAGGGGTCGCTGCGGGCCGTGCACACCGCGCTGGACCTGGGCTCCAGCCTGTTGGACACCGCCGATATGTACGGGCCGTTCACCAACGAACTGCTGGTGGGGCGGGTGCTCAAGGAGCGGCGTGCGGAGGCGTTCGTGTCGACCAAGTGCGGGCTGCTGGTCGGCGAGCAGCACATCGTCGCCAACGGGCGGCCCGGGTACGTCAAGCGGGCCTGCGACGCCTCGCTGCGCCGGCTGCAGACCGACCACATCGACCTCTACCAGCTGCACCGGGCCGACCCGGAGGTGCCCATCGAGGAGACCTGGGGGGCGATGGCGGAGCTGGTGGCGGCCGGGAAGGTGCGGTCGCTGGGGCTGTGCGCGGTGGGCGCGCGGGCGGTACGGCAGGCACGACCGCCGCTCACCGCCCGTACGCAGCGGCGGCCGGGACCTGCGGCTGTGCACCCCCGCTCCCGGATGCACGACGGCACGCTGGCCCAACTGGAGCGCATCCAGCAGGTGTTCCCGGTCAGCAGCGTGCAGGCCGAGCTGTCGGTGTGGTCCCCGGAGGCGCTGGAGGAGCTGCTGCCGTGGTGCGCGTCGCGGGGCATCGGCTTCCTGGCGGCGATGCCGCTGGGCAACGGCTTTCTGACCGGCACCCTCACCCCGGGGCAGGGCTTCGAACCGGCGGACATACGGGCCCGCCACCCCCGCTTCACCGCCGAGATGATGGCCTCGAACCAGCCGGTGGTGGCCGGGCTGCGGCGGGTCGGCGACCGGTACGGCGCGACGCCGGGGCAGGTGGCACTGGCCTGGGTGCTGGCCCAGGGCCGTCATGTCGTCCCGGTACCCGGCACGAAGAAGGAGCGGTGGGCCGCGCAGAACGCCGCGGCGGCGGATCTGGCGCTCACCCGCGAGGACCTGGCGGAGATCGCGGCGCTGCCGCCGGCGCTTCAGTCCTGGTAGCCGGGACGGTACCGGTGCCGGCCCGGCGGCTGGCGGCGGGGCCCGGACGGGCCGAGTGAGCGCGTTCGGCGGCCCGATGTGGTGTTCTTGTGCACGCCCCGCCGACGAGAGGACCACTTCCGTGCAACGCCGTTCCCAGACCGCCGTGTTGGCTGCCGCTTCGCTGCTCCTGGCAGCGGGCTGCTCGTCCGGTGGCGGCAAGCCCCAGGACGGCGGGCGTGCCACCACTCCGGCGAAGAGCCCCGGTGCCTCGGCGGGCGCCGGCTCGCCGGCCGCCACGCCGTCCTCGACCGCGCCGCCCGCCAAGGGCTCGGTGAAGGTGGCCGCCACGCTGACCACCGGTCTGACGTCCCCGTGGGGCGTGGCGGTGCTGCCGGGCGGGGACCTGCTGGTCGCCTCCCGCGACACCGGAAAGATCGTCCGGGTGGCCGCGGACGGCGGGAAGACCACCGAGCTGGGCTCGGTGCCGGGCGTGGACCCGGGGGGCGAGGGCGGGCTGCTGGGGATCGCGGTGTCCTCGACGTTCGGCACCGACCACCAGGTGTACGCGTACTTCACCACCGCCTCCGACAACCGCATCGCCCGGATGATCTACGACGAGAAGCGCCCCCAGGGCGATCAGCTCGGCGCTCCCGACACGATCCTGAGGGGGATTCCCAAGGGGCAGATCCACAACGGCGGGCGGATCGCGTTCGGCCCGGACAAGATGCTCTACGCCGGCACCGGCGAGACCGGCGACGGCCAACTGGCCCAGGACAAGAAGTCGCTCGGCGGCAAGATCCTGCGGATGACCCCGGACGGCGAGCCGGCCCACGGCAACCCGTCGGCCGACTCCGTCGTCTACGACTACGGCCACCGCAATGTGCAGGGCCTGGCCTGGGACGGCGACCGCCGGCTGTGGGCCTCGGAGTTCGGGCAGGACACCTGGGACGAGCTCAATCTGATCGAGCCGGGCAGGAACTACGGCTGGCCGGAGATCGAGGGCAAGGCCAAGGGCGGGCGGACCGGCGCCGGTTTCGTCGATCCGGTCGAGGTGTGGAAGACCGCGGACGCCTCGCCCAGCGGCATCGCCTACGCCAAGGGCTCGATCTGGATGGCCTCACTGCGCGGCGAACGGCTGTGGCGGATCGCGCTGAACGGGACGAAGCCGGTGGCGGCTCCGCAGGCCTTTCTGAAGGGCACCTACGGGCGGCTGCGGACCGTCGTGGCGACCGGCGACGGCGGGTTGTGGCTGGTCACCAGCAACACGGACGGCCGGGGCACCCCGCACAAGGGCGATGACCGGATTCTCCGGCTCAAGGTGAGCTGACCACTTCTGCCCCCTCTTTCGCCTCTGCTGCCTACACTCGGGGCCAGGGGACGGGTGCGCGTCACGCCGAAGAGGGGGCAGGCACCATGTTCAACATCGCCGAGGAACTGTTCGCACCGGGCCGTCAGCACACCGAGGAGGAGCGGCAGAAGATGTCGCTCGTCGTCGATGACGTGGGCGACGGCGATCCCGGGACGGGCCCGATAGACCTCTCCTCCGGAGTCGTCGTCATCCGGGCGGGACGGGGCACTGCCCCGCAGGACGCCCGAGACGCGTGCCCTCAGGCCTGATCCGCGCGGCCGCGAGGTGCCCGCTGCGGGCCGCGGTGACCCCACCGACCACCGGCATGGCGAGCAGCGCCAACAGGATCGGCCCGTAGCCGCCCTTGCTGGACACCGCCATCACCACCACCTCGCCGAAGGCCAGCGCCGTGGCGAGCACGCAACAGACCAGTGCCCGCAACGGCCCGGAGGCGACCAGTCGGAGCGGGGCGTAGGCCAGCACCAGGCCGACGACCGCGCCGATCGACGCGCCGACGGCCAGCGACCCCAGCACCGCGACCGCGGCCGACGCCGGCTCCTCCAGCGTGCTGCCGGTCGGGCCGTTGAGACACCTCGTCACCATGACGAGCACCCACAGCAGGGCGCCGGCCCCCGCCGGGATCGCCCCGGCCCGCAGACCGAACGCCAGCCCCCGCCGCAGCACGGCGCGCGACGTGACCATCTCGCCCCCGCCTCCCGAACGCGCCGCCGACCACCGGCATCCGCGTCCGCAGTATCCCAGCAGCTCACCGCCCGGCTGCGGCGGGCCTGGCGCGGTGTACCGCCCGGGTCAGGAGGCCGCCGGTTCGCCGAACAGGCGCAGCCGGTGGGCCACCGCGCCCGCCTCGCCGCGGCCGGAGACACCGAGCTTGGCGAGGATGTTGGAGACGTGGACGCTGGCGGTCTTCGGGGAGATGAACAGCGTGTCGGCTATCTGGCGGTTGCTGCGGCCCTCGGCGACCAGGCGGAGCACGTCCCGTTCGCGCGGCGTCAGACCGAGCGCCGCGGCGGGGGCGGGGTCGGCGGGGGAACCGTCCCCGGTGGCGCGGCGGGTGGCACCGGCGGTCGTGGCGGCCGCGGGCTGCGGTATCGGCCCGGTCAGTGGGATCCGGGCCCGCTGGGCGAGGAGGGTGAGTTCTTCGGCGAGCGGGCGGGCGCCCATGACCGTGGCGGCGGTGTGCGCCTGGGTGAGCAGGAGTGCGGCGGCCTCGCGCGGGGTGCGGCCGTCGAGCCCTGCGGTGGCCCGTTCGCCGCCGTGCAGCAGGGATTCGGCCCAGCGGTAGCAGGCCCGGGCGAGTTCGTGCGGGCGCTCCAGGGGCTTGAAGGCGGCGACCACCTCGGCCCAGGCGTCGGGGGTCTCGCGGCCCTCGGCGCGGAGGAGTTCGGCGTCGACGGCGAGGGCGTGCGCCTCCCAGACGGGGGCGAGCCGGGGCAGCTTCTTAGCGGTGTCCCGCACACGGGCCAGCACCGCGGCCCGGCCGGGCTCGGCGGCGGGCAGTCCGCGGGCGTCCGCCTCGGCGGCGACGGCCGACCACAGCAGCGGCCAGGCGTAGCGCTGGGTACCGGGCGGACAGCCGGCGTCCAGGGCCTGTACGAGGACGGCTCGGGCGTCGAGGATCCGGCTCTGGTGCACGGCGATGCGCAGGGCGTGCCGCGCGAGCGGCAGGGCGTGCTGCGGCTGGGGGTCGTGGGTGCCGTAGTGCTCACGGGCGACGACCAGTTCGCGCTCGGCGGCGGCGAAGTCGCCCTGGTCCAGGGCGAGGTCGGTGAGGCGGTTCGCCGCGAGGGCGAGCGAGCGGGCGCTCTGGGCGAGCCGGCGGCAGTCGGCGGCGGCCCGGCTCGCCTCCTCCCAGCGGCCCAGCGACTGGAGCGATTCGGCGCGGTTGGCCATCACCCAGCAGGTCTTGTCCTTGAGGCCGTAGCGGGTGGTGAGTTCGATGCCCTGCTCGGTGACCTCGGCGGCCTCCCGGGAGCGGCCCACGCCCTCCAGGAAGGACGGGAGGTTGACATGGCCGCGCCCGATGGCGGAGAAGTAGCCGCGCTCGACGGCGCGGTCGACCGCCCCGCGGAGATCGGCCAGGCCCTCGTCGACCGCGCCGGAGTCGATCCGAAGCCCCGCCAGCGTCAGCCGGGAGTTCAGCTCGGCCTCCTCGTCGCCCACCAACTGGGCCAGCTCCACCGCGCGTTCGGACGTGGCGAAGGTCTCCGGGCCCGGCTCGTGCAGCACCGCCCAGCTGGCGACGGAGGCGAGCACCTCGGCGTGGACGGAGGACGGCGGCAGACCGCGCACCAGCTCCTGCGCCCTGCCCAGGTCCTCCCAGCCGTTGCCGCGGCCGGTGCCCTGGCAGAGCCGGGAGCGCTGGACCAGGAACCAGGCCGTGCGCAGGGGGTCGTTCTCCTCGCGCAGGGACCGCAGGGCGCGCTTGGTGATCGTGAAGGCCCGCTCGCCGTCGCCGGACAGCCGGGCGGCCACCGCGATCTCGGCGAGCAGATCGAGGAAGCGCAGCGCCTCGTCGTCACAGCCGCGGGCCGGATAGGCCTCGGTGTAGTCCACGGGGCGGACCCCTTGGCGTACCTCCGGGGGCGCGTCGTCCCACAGCTCCAGGGCGCGGTCCAGCAGCCGCAGCTGCTCGGCGTAGGCATGGCGGCGGCGGGCCTGGACGGAGGCGGCGAGGACGGCGGGCAGCGCCTTGGCGGCGTCATGGGCCTTGTACCAGTAGCTGGCCAGCCGGGCGGCGCAGGCGTCGGCGCGCACCAGGGAGGGGGCGGCCTCCAGGGCCTCGGCGTAGCGGCGGTTGAGGCGGGTGCGCTCGCCGGGCAGCAGGTCGTCGACGACGGCCTCGCGCACGAGGGCGTGCCGGAAGCGGTAGCCCGTACCGTCCTCGGTGGGCACGAGGGTGTTGCTGCCGACGGCGGACCGCAGCGCCTCGATGAGGTCGTCCTCGGGCATCCGGCAGACGGCGGAGAGGAGTTCGTGTTCGATCGTGGAGCCGCCCTCCGAGGCGATCCGCACCACCCGCTGGGCGTCCTCGGGGAGCGCCTCGACCCGCACCAGCAGCAGATCGCGCAACGGGTCGCTCAGCCCGTGCAGACAGCCCTCGGCGAGGCTGCGGGCCAGCTCCTCGACGAAGAAGGCGTTGCCCTCTGAGCGCTTGAAGACCCGGTCGACGGTGGCCTCTTCGGGATCGCTGCCGTTGATCCCGGCTATCTGGGAGCGGACCTCGTCCCTGTTGAAGCGGGCCAGCTCGACCCGCCGGACCGTCCGCATGCGGTCGATCTCGGCGAGGAAGGGGCGCAGCGGATGGCGTCGGTGGATGTCGTCGGAACGGTACGTCGCCACGAGCAGGATGCCGGCGTCGTGCAGGGCCCTCAGGAGGTAGGCGAACAGCTCGCGGGTGGAGCGGTCGGCCCAGTGGAGGTCCTCGATGACGACGACGAGGGTGCGGTCGGAGGCGAGCCGCTCCAGGAGCCGGGCGGTCAGCTCGAAGAGGCGGGCGCGGCCGATCTCCTCGTCGTGCGCCTCGCCCGGCGTCTCCCCCAATTCGGGCAGGATGCGGGCCAGTTCGCCCTCCTGGCCGGCGACGGCGGCGGCGAGCTCGTCCCGCAGATGCCAGTTGAGGGTGTGCAGGATCGCGGAGAACGGTGCGAAGGGCAGGCCCTCGGAGCCGATCTCGATGCAGCCGCCGAGCGCGACCAGCGCGCCCCGGGCGCGCGCGGCCTCGCTGAACTCCTCGATGAGGCGGGTCTTGCCGACCCCGGCCTCGCCCCCGATCAGCAGGGCCTGCGGCTCGCCGGAGGCCGCGATACGGGCGAGCGCGTCGCCCAGCGCGGCGAGTTCGGCCGCGCGGCCGACGAACACGGGACTGACGGACCTGTTCTGCACGCTGCCGAGCATCGCACAGGGGTCCGACATTGCGGCAGGGGGCTTCGGCACGCGGGGTTTCCCGATCCTCAGGACCTGGAGGAGGGTCAGGCGGCGGCGCGGCGTACGCGCCACCGCCGGCCCCGCCTGGTGCTCACCCGCCCTTCGGGTTCGTTCTCCCCGGAGCGGGCGGCGGCGCGCAGGGCGTCGGTCGCCTCGCGGACCAGGCGCTGCCGGTCGGCCTCGCGGCGCAGCTCTTCGTAACGGACCCGCATGTCCAGCTCGGAGGTGTACACGGTGACTCCCTTGACGGCGTGGGCTTGTTGATGTGCTCAAGCCTCGTCGCCAAGGGGGGTAGGCCGCATCGGGAGGGTTCCCGATCTTTCCCCGCGGGCGGTGCTTAGATACCCGACCGCGCGTGCCTCAGGCGCCGTTAGCCGCCTTAGGCGCCCGGTCCGGGGCCCTTAGGGATGCTGGGCAGACTCCCGAACAGGTCGAGGTACATACCGGCGGAGATCAGGATCCCCAGCACGGCGAGCGCCAGTCCGGCCCAGGCCACGGCGCGCACCCAGGGTGCGCGGGGGCGGGTCAGCACCACCGCGGCCACGATCGCGGCGAGCACCGCGAAGACGCCGTTGACCAGGGCGGTGGTGTGCCACGGAGTGCCGTACACGGTGGCGATCTGGTCGGTGGCCTTGCCCGTCTGGAGCTTGATCTGGCCCAGCAGGGCCTGCCGCTCGGCCATCAGCGTGCCGAGCCAGGTGCCGGTGACGGACGCCAGGCCGAGCCCGGCGGCCACGACGGCACCGGCACCGGCGGCGACCCCGGTGGCGGGCGGTGCGGAGGCGGTGTTCTCGCCGTCCTCGCCGAGGCCGTTCTCGCCGAGGCCGTCCTCGCCGAGGCCGTTCTCGCCGTTGTCGTCATCCTGGCCGGCCGCTGCGACCGCCTCCTCGGCGGCGTCGGTGTCCTCGGCGCCCCCGGTCTCCGCGCCCTCCGGGCCCGCCGCCTTCTCCTCCTCCGCGGCGGCGGCCTGCGCCGGCACGGTCTCGTCGTCGGTTCGCTTCTCGGTCGTCCTGGTCGTTCCCATGGGCGCGACCGTAGGTGCCGCGTCTGAGAGGGAGATGAGAGCGCGGGGAGAGCGGGGCTTCGGTGGCCGGCAGCAGGTGCCGAGAAACCGGACGGCAGCCCTGCGGCAGGTCCTACACGCCCACCAGCGGACGTTCGCCGCCCGGCTCCGGCGCGGCCTCGTCCGGCTCCGGCGGCGGCTCGATGCTGATCCGGGGCAGCAGACGGCCGAGCCAGGACGGCAGCCACCAGTTGGCGCCGCCCAGCATGTGCATCAGCGCCGGGACCAGCAGCGTACGGAGGACGAAGGCGTCCAGCGCGACGGCGGAGGCCAGGCCGATGCCGAACATCGCGATGGTCCGGTCGCCGCTGAGGACGAAGGCCCCGAACACCGCGATCATGATGACCGCCGCCGAGTTGATCACCCGGCTGGTCTCGGCGAGGCCGACCCGTACCGCCCGGCGGTTGTCGCGCGTGAGCTGCCACTCCTCGTACATCCGCGACACCAGGAACACCTGGTAGTCCATGGACAGCCCGAACAGCACCGACACCATGATCACCGGCAGGAACGGCTCGATCGGCCCGGCGCTGCCCAGCCCCAGCAGCTCGCTGCCCCACCCCCACTGGAAGACCGCGACGACGATGCCGAAGGACGAGGCGACGGCCGCGACGTTCATCAGCGCGGCCTTCAGGGGTATGCCGATGCTGCGGAAGGCGAGCAGCAGCAGGAGCGAGCCGAGCGCCACGACCACGCCGATGAACAGCGGCAGCTTGCCGACGATGACGGACGCGAAGTCGTCATAGCTCGCGGTGATGCCGCCGACCCGCACCCGCATCGTGGTCCCCTCGGCGGCCTCGGGAAGCACGTCCGTCCGCAGCCGCTCCACCAGGTCGGAGGTCTGCCGGGACTGCGGTGAGCTGTCCGGTACGACGGTGATCAGCCCGGTGCTCCGGCTCCCGTCGAGCTGCGGGCGGCTGACCTCGGCGACGCCGGGCGTGGTGCGCAGCTGACGCGGCAGCTTGCCGAAGGCGATCCGGTCCTCGGGGCCGTCGAGTGCGCCGACGAGGGTGAGCGGCCCGTTGAACCCGGGCCCGAAGCCGCTGCCGTGGCCGTCGCCCGGCCCGCCTCGCGCCAGCAGGTCGTACGCCTTGCGGGTCGTGGACGTGGCCGGGTTGTTGCCCTGGTCGGAGGTGCCCAGGTGGAGCCCGAAGGCGGGCAGTGCGAGGGCGAGCATCACGGCGGCCGCGGTCACGCCCAGCAGCTTGGGGTGCCGCTCGACGAAGCCGGCCCAGCGGGCGGCGATACCGGCGCGCCGCTCGGGCCGCGGCCCCTCCTCGGCCAGCCGCCGCCGCTCCCGCCGGCCGAGCACCCGCATCCCGATCAGTCCGAGCAGCGCCGGGAGCAGCGTCACGGACGCGGCCACGGTCAGGACGACGGTGAGCGAGGCGGCCAGCGCGACGCCGTTGAGGAAGTTCAGCCGCAGCATCAGCATGCCGAGCAGCGCGATGCACACCGTGGCCCCGGCGAAGACGACGGCGCGCCCGGATACGCAGACGGCGCGCTCGGCGGCTTGCTGGACCGACATCCCCGCCCGTAGGCCCTTGCGGTGCCGGGTGACGATGAACAGTGCGTAGTCGATGCCGACGCCGAGGCCGATCAGGCTGCCGAGCATCGGGGCGAAGTCGGCGACGGTCATGGTGTGGCTGAGCAACGTGGTGCCGGCCGAGGCGGTGCCGACGGCGGCCACCGCGGTGACGATCGGCAGGAACGTCGCGGCGAGCGAGCCGAAGGCGAGGAAGAGCACCACGGCCGCGGCGCCGATCCCGATGATCTCCGGGAGCTGGGCCCGCGGCGCCTCGGTGAGCGCGATGCCGGCGCCGCCCAGCTCGACCTGGAGGCCGTCGCCGGCCGCTCCCTGCGCGGTGTCGACGACCCGCTGGACCTCGGCCGCCTCCAGTTCGTCGGCGGGCCGGTCGAAGACGAGCCAGGCGTAGGCGGTGTGCCCGTCCTCGCTGATCTGCCGCGCGCCGTGGGCGCCGTCGCCGCGGCCGCCGTAGGGGCCCCGCACCTCGGAGACACCGGGCAGCTCGGCGACCTTCTCCAGGGTCTGCCGCATGGTCTTCTCGACCGCGCCGGAGCGCACCGTTCCGCGGTCGGTGTGCCACACGAGGGTGTCGCTGTCCCCGGCCCGGTCCGGGAACGCCTTCGCCATCAGGGCGCCGGCCCGCCCGGATTCGGTCCCGGGGACCTCGTAGTCGTTCGAGTAGGCGGACCCGGTGACGCCCGCGGCGACGGCGACACCCGCGAAGGCGGCGAGCCAGAGAACGATCACCACGATGCGGCGCCTGAGACACCACCGAGCAAGAGCGGTCACGGACCTCGACTGCTTCCCGGGTTGTGCGTCGATAACTCCCGGGTGCGGGTGGTGCCGAGCGCGGATGTACGGGGACGGGCGGATGCGCCGCCAACCGGTCGGGCGAGCGGCGGCCCCTGACAGAGCAGAGTGACACCCCGAAGAGATCCTTTGCGCTCTTTGTGGAATTCCCCACAAAGAGCCGGGATGCGGGGACTCGTCCCGCGCCGCTCCCGCGCCGTGCGCGCCCCGTCCCGTCCGCCCCCTTGACCGGCACATTGGTCTGAACCATTCTGTGCCACAGGGCCGGATCGGCCCTGGCGGCGGTGGCCACCGTCTCGCACAGTTCCCGGGTTTCCCCTTCGGCACTGGAGACAGCCATGCCTGGCACCGCGCGCATCAGACCGTCCCGCCACAGACGCCTGCTCACCACGCTCCTCGCGGTCGTGGCCGCCGCCGCGGCGAGCACGACCGCCTCGGCCGCCCCCGCCCCCGCCCCCACCGCGGCCGCCACCGCCGACGTCAACGTCGCCAGGAACGCCGGCTACGAATCCGGCCTCAGCGGCTGGACCTGCTCGGCGGGCAGCGGCGCCGCCGTGACCTCCCCCGTCCACAGCGGCGCCGCCGCCCTCCGGGCCGCCCCCACCGCCTCGGACAACGCCGCCTGCTCCCAGACCGTCGCCGTCAAGCCCAACGCGACGTACCGGCTCAGCGCATACGTCCAGGGCTCCTACGTCTACCTGGGCGCCTCGGGCACCGGCACCACGGACGTCTCCACCTGGACCCCGTCCGCCACGGGGTGGCAGGAGCTCTCGACCACCTTCACCACCGGCCCCGGCACCACCTCCGTCACCGTCTACACCCACGGCTGGTACGGACAACCCGCCTACCACGCCGACGACTTCAGCGTCCTGGGACCTGACGGCGGGGGCGGCACCGACCCCGGCCCCGAGGTCCCCGCCGCCCCCGGCGGGCTGGCCGCCGGCGCCGTGACCGCGTCCTCCGTCGCCCTGTCCTGGAACCCGGTACCCGGCGCGACCGGCTACACGGTCTACCGCGACGGCGCCAAGGACCGTGCGGCGAGCGGCACTTCGGCGACGGTCGGCGGCCTGAGCCCCTCGACCGCCTACCGCTTCCAGGTCTCCGCCACCAACGCCGCCGGAGAGTCGGCCCGCTCCGCGCAGGTCACGGCCACCACCGCGCCCTCCGGAGGCGGCACCGACCCCACCGTCCCCCGGCACGCGGTCACCGGCTACTGGCAGAACTTCGACAACGGCGCCACGGTCCAGAAGATCAGCGACGTCCCCGGCCAGTACGACATCATCGCGGTCGCCTTCGCCGACGCCACCGCCACACCCGGCGCCGTCACCTTCCGCCTCGACTCGGCGGGCCTGGGCGGCTACACCGTCGAGCAGTTCAAGGCCGACATCAAGGCCAAGCAGGCCGCCGGCACATCGGTGATCATCTCCGTCGGCGGCGAGAAGGGCACGGTGTCGGTCAACGACGCGGCCTCGGCGGCCAACTTCGCGAGCAGCGTCCACGCCCTCATGCAGCAGTACGGCTTCGACGGCGTCGACATCGACCTCGAAAACGGCCTCGATCCCACCTACATGACGCAGGCCCTGCGCTCGCTCTCCCAGAAGGCGGGCGGCCGGCTCGTGCTCACCATGGCGCCGCAGACCATCGACATGCAGTCCACGTCGGGCGGCTACTTCCGGACCGCGCTGAACGTCAAGGACATCCTCACGGTCGTCAACATGCAGTACTACAACAGCGGTTCCATGCTCGGCTGCGACGGCAAGGTCTACTCCCAGGGCAGCGTCGACTTCCTCACCGCGCTCGCCTGCATCCAGCTCGAAGGCGGGCTGGACCCCTCGCAGGTGGGCCTGGGCCTGCCCGCGTCCACCCGCGGCGCGGGCAGCGGCTACGTCGCCCCGAGCGTGGTGAACGCCGCCCTGGACTGCCTCACCAAGGGCACCGGCTGCGGCTCGTTCAAGCCGGCGAAGACCTACCCCGGCCTCCGGGGCGCCATGACCTGGTCCACCAACTGGGACGCGGCGAACGGCAACGCGTGGTCGTCGGCGGTGGGGCCGCACGTGCACGGACTGCCATAGGCCCACGGGCTGTGTCATGGGTCCGGCCACGGATCCTGCCGTAGGCCCGTGACAAAGCCTCCGCGCAAACCCTGCGCCGACACGGAATTCCCCCGTGGGCCGAGGCCCCGCATTCCGTCCGCCCACCACCCGCCAAATGCAACTCTTTGTCGGACTTAAACCCCATGGGTGAAATATGGCGAGTGACATTCGGCTTGCCTCGACCGGAGTCCGTACATACGATCGCGGCGAGTTTTCACCCGACCAGTGAAGACTCGTCCGACCGACAAAAATAAACCTGGGGGATTTGTGTCCAAAATACGCCGCGCAGGGGCAGGGGCTCTCGCACTTGCCGCAATTTCCGGCGGCATGATATTCGGGTCTGCGGCACCGGCTTCCGCAGCAGGCGGCTGCCAGACTTTTTCACAGGCCTACTACCCGTCCGAGGGCGACGTTTCCCTGCGCCTTGGGCATGTGAAGCTGCGGATCCAGATCTGCGAGAACGCAAAGGGCGACATCACCGACAGCCGGGCCTGGGGCGAGGACTCGACCACCGCCCCCGCGAAGCTGACCGGCTGGGAGCTGAAGCTCAACGGGCCCTACCAGTCCACGAAAAGCAAGACCGTAGCCACGTGGACGGCCACCGGAAAGGCGCAGACCTGCCTGGCGGGCAAGATTCCGGTCTGCAGCTTCGGGGAAGACTTCAAGATCAGCGGGACCTGGTACAGCTCCAGCTTTGTCGGTCCGGTGGCCGGCGGTAAGGGAAAGGTACACTGGAAGCCCGAGTGCACGAACAAGCACTGCAAGCTGAAGTTCAATAAGACGATGTAAGGCACCAGGGAAGGGGAGAAAATGCCGCAGGACGGAGCAGGGCGCCGACGCATCCGCACGCGACGCTGGGCCCCTATTACGGTTCTCTTCATCACCTGGGTGTTTTCCGCCATCGGCTGGGAACAGAACGGTGGCACGCCGAGCATCCCGTGGGCCTTGGGAGGCCTCGTTGCCGGCGTATGCATTACCGCCGTCATTCACCAGCTCCGGAAACACTGACGAATCCTGCGCACAGCACGCGGATCAGCAGGATCACACACACCGCGCGCAGCACGCCTATGGCGCATGCGAAGAGGCCCAACAGGAACCTGTTGGGCCTCTTCCGCGCACGCCCAACGGAAAACGGCCGCCCTTCCGGAGAAGGACGGCCGCTCGGTGGTACCGGACAAGTGGTGCGTCAGCCCTCGACGCCCAGCTTCTCCAGGATCAGTTCGCGCACCCGGGCCGCGTCCGCCTGACCGCGCGTGGCCTTCATGACCGCGCCGACCAGAGCGCCGGCCGCGGCCACCTTGCCGCCGCGGATCTTGTCGGCGATGGCGGCGTTGGCGGCGATCGCCTCGTCGACGGCGGTGCCCAGGGCGCCCTCGTCGGAGACGACCTTCAGACCGCGCTTGTCGACGACCTCGTCCGGGGTGCCCTCGCCGGCGAGGACGCCCTCGATGACCTGACGGGCCAGCTTGTCGTTCAGGTCTCCCTTGGCGACCAGCTCGGCGACCCGGGCGACCTGCTCGGGGGTGATCGCCAGGGCGGCCGGCTCGACGCCGTCCTCGTTGGCGCGGCGGGCCAGCTCGCCCATCCACCACTTGCGGGCCGCGGCGGCGTCCGCGCCGGCCTCGACGGTGGCGACGATCAGATCGACCGCGCCCGCGTTGAGGATCGACTGCATGTCGTGCTCGCTGATGCCCCACTCCTCGCGAAGGCGGTTGCGGCGCACCCGCGGCAGCTCGGGCAGCCGGCCGCGCAGCTCCTCGACCCACTCGCGGGAGGGGGCCACCGGCACCAGGTCCGGCTCGGGGAAGTAGCGGTAGTCCTCGGCCTCTTCCTTGATCCGGCCGGAGGTCGTGGAGCCGTCCTCCTCGTGGAAGTGCCGGGTCTCCTGGACGATCGTGCCGCCGCTGCTCAGCACGGCCGCGTGCCGCTGGATCTCGAAGCGGGCCGCGCGCTCCACGGAGCGCAGGGAGTTGACGTTCTTGGTCTCCGAGCGGGTACCGAACTTCTGCGTGCCGTTGGGGCGCAGCGAGAGGTTCACGTCGCAGCGCATCTGGCCCTGCTCCATACGGGCTTCGGAGACGCCCAGCGCCTTGATGAGCTCGCGCAGCTCGGCGACGTACGCCTTGGCGACCTCGGGGGCCCGCTCGCCCGCGCCCTCGATGGGCTTGGTGACGATCTCGATGAGCGGGATGCCGGCGCGGTTGTAGTCCAGGAGGGAGTGCCGGGCGCCGTGGATGCGGCCGGTGGCGCCGCCGACGTGCGTCGACTTGCCGGTGTCCTCCTCCATGTGCGCGCGCTCGATCTCCACGCGGAAGACCTCGCCGTCCTCCAGCTGCACGTCGAGGTAGCCGTCGAAGGCGATCGGCTCGTCGTACTGGGAGGTCTGGAAGTTCTTCGGCATGTCCGGATAGAAGTAGTTCTTCCGGGCGAAACGGCACCATTCGGCGATGGTGCAGTTCAGGGCCAGGCCGATCTTGACGGCGGACTCGACGCCGGTCGCGTTGACGACGGGCAGCGAGCCGGGCAGGCCCAGGCACGTGGGGCAGGTCTGCGAGTTGGGCTCCGCGCCCAGGGTGGTGGAGCACCCGCAGAACATCTTGGTCTTGGTGCCGAGTTCGACGTGTACCTCGAGCCCCATGACGGGGTCGTAGGCGGCCAGCGCGTCCTCGTACGACACCAGGTCGGTGACAGTCACGGTGAAACTAACCTCTCAGGTCCGGCGCCGGGTCAGTCCGCGAGGACGTCGTCGTCGCCAAGACGGCGCAGTTCGCGGATGAGCAGGGCGACGCCGGTGACGATGGCGGCGGCGGAGACGACGGCGTCGATCATCTGGAGCGTGTCCTGCTCCGTCTTGGCCTTCTTCGCCTGCTTGACGACGCTCACCGCGCCGAACAGCGTGGTGCCGATGGACAGATACGTACCGGGCTTGGACTTCTTGAAGCCCTTGGCCTTGGCCAGCTTTCCACTCACAGTGCGGGTGCCTCCTCGAGCAGCGGGTGGCCCCAGCGCCCGGTGAACGCGGCCTCGACCGCGGCACCGACCTTGTAGAGCCGGTCGTCCTTCATGGCAGGGGCGATGATCTGGAGACCCACCGGCAGCCCGTCCTCGGGGGCCAGACCGCAGGGCAGCGACATGGCCGCGTTGCCCGCCAGGTTGGTGGGAATCGTGCACAGGTCGGCGAGGTACATCGCCATCGGGTCGTCGGCCCGCTCGCCGATCGGGAAGGCGGTGGTCGGCGTCGTCGGCGAGACGATCACGTCGACCTGCTCGAAGGCCTTCTCGAAGTCGCGGGTGATCAGCGTCCGCACCTTCTGGGCGGAGCCGTAGTACGCGTCGTAGTAGCCGGAGCTGAGCGCGTACGTGCCGAGCATGATCCGGCGCTTGACCTCGGGGCCGAAACCGGCCTCACGGGTCAGCGCGGTGACCTCCTCGGCCGACTTCGAGCCGTCGTCGCCGACCCGCAGGCCGTAGCGCATGGCGTCGAAGCGGGCCAGGTTGGAGGAGCACTCGGACGGCGCGATCAGGTAGTACGCCGACAGCGCGAGGTCGAAGGACGGGCAGTCCAGCTCGACGATCTCGGCACCCAGCTCCTTCAGCAGCTCGACCGACTCGTCGAACCGCTGGATGACGCCGGCCTGGTAGCCCTCGCCGCGGAACTGCTTGACGACACCGACCCGCATGCCCTCGACGCTGCCGTTGCGCGCGGCCTCGACGACCGGCGGGACGGGCGCGTCGATGGACGTGGAGTCGAGCGGGTCGTGGCCCGCGATGGCCTCGTGGAGCAGCGCGGCGTCCAGGACCGTACGGGCGCACGGGCCGCCCTGGTCCAGGGAGGAGGAGAAGGCGACCATGCCGTAGCGGGAGACGCCGCCGTAGGTGGGCTTGACGCCGACCGTGCCGGTGACGGCGGCGGGCTGGCGGATGGAGCCGCCGGTGTCCGTGCCGATGGCGAGCGGGGCCTGGAAGGCGGCGAGCGCGGCGGCGGAGCCGCCACCCGAACCGCCGGGGATCTTGGTCAGGTCCCAGGGGTTGCCGGTCGGCCCGTAGGCGCTGTTCTCGGTCGAGGACCCCATGGCGAACTCGTCCATGTTGGTCTTGCCGAGGATGACGACGTCGGCGGCCTTGAGCTTCTTGGTGAGCGTCGCGTCGTACGGCGGGAGCCAGCCTTCAAGGATCTTGGAGCCGACGGTGGTGGGAATGCCCTCCGTCGTGAAGATGTCCTTGAGCGCGAGCGGGACGCCGGCCAGCGGGCCGAGCTTCTCGCCACGGGCGCGCTTCGCGTCCACGGCGCGGGCCTGGGCGAGCGCGCCCTCGCGGTCGACGTGCAGGAAGGCGTTCACCTTCTCGTCGACGGCTTCGATGCGCGCCAGGTGGGCCTCGGTCACCTCGACGGCGGTGAGCTCGCCGGCGGCGATCTTCGCCGCGATCTCGGCGGCGGTGAGCTTGATCAGGTCTGCCATGTCGGTCACTCCTCCCCCAGGATCTGCGGCACCTTGAAACGCTGCTGCTCCTGGGCCGGGGCGCCGGAGAGCGCCTGCTCGGGAGCGAGCGACGGACGGACCTCGTCCGGCCGCATGACATTGGTCAGGGGCAGCGGGTGGGAGGTCGGCGGTACGTCTTGGTCGGCGACCTCGGAGACGCGGGCGACCGCGCCGATGATGTCGTCGAGCTGTCCGGCGAAGTGGTCGAGCTCTTCGTCCTGCAGCTCCAGACGTGCCAGCCGGGCGAGGTGAGCGACCTCCTCGCGCGTGATGCCAGGCATGCAGCGATCCTCTGGTGTTCTTGGCGGAGTGTTCCGGGCGGAGTGTTCCGGTGGAGTCTTCTGGGCGAATGCTCCGGTGAACTTTTCCGGCCCAATCCTATGGCGTACGGCGGAGCTGCCGCGAAACCCTTTCACCGGGGCGCCGCCCATGAGGGGGGCGCGCCCCGGCGTCGCACCGGTCACGGGGCCTCGGAGGCCGGGGGGAGCGGGCCTCCGGACGCGTCGCCTTCGCTGCCTTCGTCGCCTTCGTCGCTCTCTGCGTGCCCTGCGTGCCGGTCGCGTTCGGCGTGGTCTTCGCCGGCGTGGTCTTCGCCGGCGTCGTGATCGTCGGCACTCTGATCGTCGGCGTCGTCGCCTGTGTCGTCGTGGTCGGTCTGGTCGCTGTCGTCGTCTTTGTCGGAGCGGGGACACGGGACGGCCGGTGGCCGGGTCAGTTCAAGACCTGTCCCGAAGGGCGCTCGGCTGCCTTCTCCGCCGCCAGGGCGGCCGTCTCCGACTCGCGGTGCCAACCGCGCTCTCCGCGGGCCCTCAGCCAGGCCGTGGTCTCGTCCGGTGGCATCGCCGCCGCCACCAGCCAGCCCTGTACGGCGTCGCAGCCGAGGTCGCGCAGGCGTTCCCAGGTCTCGTCGTCCTCGACGCCCTCGGCGACGACCAGGAGGCCGAGGGAGTGGGCGAGGTCCAGGGTGCAGCGGACGATCTCGGCGTCCTCCGTGTCGACGGCGAGCCGGGCGACGAAGGAGCGGTCGATCTTCAGCTCGCTGACCGGGAGGCGCCGCAGGTGGACCAGCGAGGAGTAGCCGGTGCCGAAGTCGTCCAGGGACATCTTCACCCCGTGGGCGGTGAGCCCGGCGAGGGTGTCGGCGGCCCGCTGCGGATCCTCCAGGAGGACATGCTCGGTTATCTCCAGTTGGAGGGCGCCTGGTGGGACCCGATGTCGGGCGAGCCGGGCAGCGACCGCACCGGCGAAGCCCGGGGAGTGCACATCGCGGGGGGAGACGTTGACCGCGACCGGCACCTCCAGGCCCATCGCGCGCCAGCGCGCCACCTGGGCGAGCGCGGTCTCCAGGACGTACTCCGTCAGCCTGGGCATCAGCCCGGAGGACTCGGCGATGGCGATGAACTCGTCCGGTGGGACCCGGCCGCGGTCCGGATGGACCCAGCGCACCAGCGCCTCCAGCCCGGCGACGTGCCCGTCGAAGCCCACCTTGGGCTGGTAGTGCAGCTCGACGTCGCCGGCGTCCAGGGCGCGGCGCAGGTCGCCCAGCAGCCCGAGCCGGTCGGGGGTGTTGCCGTCCCGCTTGGCCTCGTAGAGCTCGACGCCGCTGCGGTCGCGCTTGGCCTGGTACATCGCCACGTCGGCGCGGCGCAGCAGCCCCTCGGCGTCGAGGGCGTGGTCGGGGAAGACGGCGACCCCCGCGCTGGCTTCGAGCACGAGGGTCAGTCCGTCGAGGTCCAGCGGGGACCCGAGGGCGGCGACGAGGTTGCGGGCGACGCGCTGGGAGCTGGTGAGGGAGTCGGTGGTGGGCAGCAGGACGGCGAACTCGTCGCCGCCGAGCCGGGCCGCCTCGGCGCCGCGCGGGAGGGCGTGCCGCAGCCGGTCGGCGATCTGCAGCAGCAGGCGGTCGCCGGCGAGGTGGCCGAGGGTGTCGTTGACCGACCGGAAGCGGTCCAGGTCGATCAGGACCAGGGCCGAGCGGACGCCCACGCGCTCGGCCTCGTCCAGCGCGGTCCAGGTACGCTCCAGCAGCCACTGGCGGTTGGGCAGGCCCGTGAGCGGATCGCGCAGCTGCTCCTCGGCGCGGGCGCGGGCTATCCAGAGGGTGGAGTCCAGCGCGATGAGCGGGACCGCGAACAGCGGCAGCAGCAGGGGCGCGTGGACGGCGCAGACGGCGATCAGCGGGGAGATGCCCAACAGCGCGATGCCGACCAGTGCCTGGCGTACGACGGCCGTGCGGGGGATCGCCGGCAGCGTTCCGCTGCGGGGGGCGAGGCTGATCCACAGCAGGGCGCGGCTGACGAGCAGATAGCCGGCGGCGGTGACGAGGACTTCGGGGAGGACGGCCAGGTCCCAGGCCTTGGGGCTCCAGGGCTGGCGGACGCTGGAGACCACCCCGAAGGCGGCCAGGCCCAGGGCCGCGGCACCGATGCCGAGGATGTCCACGGCGCCGTGCACCACGGCCTGTCGCCAGCGGTGCCGGCGGGCGGCGCCGACGAGGACGACGACGGAGAGGCTGACGAGGGTGGCCGGCACCCAGCCGTACAGCAGCAGGACGGCGAGGGCGAGCGCGGCGCCGGATCCCGTGCCGCCCCACCAGCGGTCCCGGCCGAGCGCGACCAGATGGCCGACGATGACGCCCGTGAGGATCGCCAGCGACCAGCCCACCGAGCCGGCCGGGAACAGCGCGTCACCTTTGCCGAGAGTCCAGATCACGCCCGTGGCGAGCGCGAGGCCCGCCACGATGACGATGGCCGCGGGCAGCGCGGGCACGACGAGCCGCCGGAGCCGCGACGCCGGAGCGGCGCTGTCGGTCGGTTTCATTCCGATCCCTCTCACAGCCGGCTGAGCCCGCGCCACGGCAGGCGCACCCCTCAAGGTTAGGCCGCGGAAGGCCGCCGCGGGCAGCGATCGGCGACGGTTGCCCGAATGCGACCCGGCGTCCGGGATCAATCTGGTATGCGCTGATGGGGTGACACCTCACTCCTCCTCAGGCGGAGTGACGGCTACCGCTCGTGCCGCGTCGGGACCCTGTTCCAGCAGCACCGCAAAGCCGTCATCGTCCAGTACTGGGACCTTCAATTGCATGGCCTTGTCGTACTTCGAGCCGGGGTTGTCGCCCACTACTACGAAACCGGTCTTCTTCGAAACGGAACCGGTCACCTTCGCTCCGAGGTTCTGGAGGGCCTCTTTCGCGCCATCTCTGGTGTGTGACTGAAGTGTGCCCGTTACGACGACGGTGACGCCTTCGAGCGGGCGCGGGCCCTCCTCACCCGTCTGCTCCTCCTCCATCCGGACGCCGGCGGCCCGCCACTTCTCGATGAGCTGCTGATGCCATTCCTCGGCGAACCACTGCTTCAGCGAGGCGGCGATCGTGGCCCCGACGCCGTCGACCGCGGCCAGTTCCGTCTCGTCCGCCTCCCGGATGCGGTCGATGGAGCGGAACTCCCGCGCCAGCGCCTCGGCCGCCACCGGGCCCACATGCCGGATCGACAGGCCGGTGAGGATGCGGGCCAGCGGGCGCTGTTTGGCGGCCTGGATGTTCTCCAGCATGGCCAGGGCGTTCTTCTTCGGCTCGCCCTTTTGGTTGGCGAAGAACGTGACGACCTTCTCCTCGCCGGTCTTCGGATCGCGCTTGGGCAGACCGGAGTCGGGGTCGAGGACATGGGACTTGATGGGCAGCAACTGCTCGATGGAAAGGCCGAAAAGATCGCCTTCGTCCTTCAGCGGCGGCTCCGCGGGCTCCAGCGGCTGGCTGAGCGCCGTGGCCGCGACATAGCCGAAGTTCTCGATGTCCAGGCACTTGCGGCCGGCCAGATAGAACAGCCGCTCGCGGATCTGCGCGGGGCAGGCGCGGGCGTTGGGGCAGCGCAGGTCGATATCGCCTTCCTTGGCCGGCTGCAGCGCCGTCCCGCACTCGGGGCACTCGGCCGGCATCACGAACTCCCGCTCGCCGCCGTCCCGCAGATCGACGACCGGCCCCAGGATCTCGGGGATGACGTCGCCGGCCTTGCGGATCACGACGGTGTCCCCGATGAGTACGCCCTTGGCCTTGACCACGTCCTGGTTGTGCAGGGTCGCGAACTCCACCTCCGAACCGGCCACGGTCACCGGCGCGACCACGGCGTACGGCGTGACCCGGCCCGTACGGCCGACGCCGACGCGGATGTCGACGAGCTTGGTGTTGACCTCCTCCGGCGGGTACTTCCAGGCGATCGCCCAGCGCGGCGCCCGGGAGGTGGAGCCCAGCCTGCCCTGCAGCCGGATCTCGTCCAGCTTGACGACCACCCCGTCGATCTCGTGCTCGACGGCCGTACGGCGGGTCTCGGGGTCGCCGTAATGGGCGATGAACTCGCGGACCTCCGCCAGGGAGTCCACCACCCTGTTGTGGGTGGCCGTCGGCAGGCCCCACTCCTTGAGCAGGTCGTAGGCCTCCGACAGGCGGTCGATCTCCAGGCCGTCGCGGGCGCCGAGGCCGTGGACGACCATGTGCAGCGGCCGGGTGGCGGTGACCTTGGGGTCCTTCTGGCGCAGCGAACCGGCCGCGGCGTTACGGGGGTTGGCGAACGGGGGCTTGCCGTCGGCCACCAACCGCTCGTTGAGTTCGAGGAACTTCTCCATCGGGAAGTAGACCTCGCCGCGCACCTCGACCAGATCGGGGATCCGGTCGCCCTTGAGGCGGTGCGGGATCTCGGCGATCGTCCGGACGTTGGGGGTGATGTCCTCGCCCGTACGGCCGTCGCCCCGGGTGGCCGCCCGGGTCAGCCGGCCGTGCTCGTAGGTGAGGTTGACGGCGAGACCGTCGACCTTCAGCTCGCACAGGAAGTGGTACCCGGCGCTCTTGGGGTCACCGCCCAGCTCGCCGGCGAGGCGCTCGGCCCAGGCCGCCAACTCCTCGTCGTCGAAGGCGTTGTCGAGCGAGAGCATCCGTTCGCGGTGCTCGACCTCGGTGAACTCCGTGGCATACGCGCCGGCGACCTTCTGGGTCGGGGAATCCGGCGTGCGCAGCTCCGGGTGCTCGTCCTCCAGGGCCTGGAGGGAGCGCAGCAGCGTGTCGAACTCCGCATCGCTGACGATCGGGGCGTCCTTCACGTAGTACCGGAAGCGATGCTCCTCGATCTGCTCAGCGAGCTGCGCGTGCTTCTCCCGCGCCGCTGCGGGCACCTTGGACTCCGCTGCGTGCTGTTCGCCAGCCACTGTCTTGTCCTCCCGTGGTCCTTGAGTGCGGTCACTCAGGGTTGTCTGCGAGTGATCTCGCCGCCCGGACGCAGTGGGCGAGGGCTGCGCGGGCATATGCGGGCGAAGCGCCCGCGAGTCCGCACGACGGGGTGACGACCACGGACTCGCCGAGAATCCCTGGTGCCAGCCCCAGCCTGCGCCACAGCGTCCTGACACCCATGACGCTACCGGCAGGGTCTGACAATCGGCCGTCCACGCCCGGCACCACGCCTGCGAACAGCGTCGTCCCGCCCTCGACGGCCTCGCCGATCGCCTCTTCCTCACGCTCGGTGAGCAGTGCGAAATCGAACGAGATGCCCGTGACACCCGCCCGCCGCAGCAGCCCGAACGGCACCTCGGGCGCGCAGGCGTGGACGACCACGGGCCCGCCGTCCGCGACCGCGACGAGATCGCGCAGCGCGTCCTCGACGACCGCCCGGTCCACGGCCCGGTGGGTGCGGTAGCCGCTCGCGGACTTCACCCTCCCCTGGAGCACGGCCGTCAGCGACGGCTCGTCGAGCTGCAGCACCAGCTGCGCACCCGGCACCCGTCGCCGTACGTCCGCGAGATGGCCGCGCAGCCCCTCGGCCAGCGACGCCGCGAGATCACGGCAGGCGCCGGGGTCGCTCAGGGCCGCCTCGCCGTTGCGCAGCTCCAGGGCGGTGGCCAGCGTCCAGGGCCCGACCGCCGAGACCTTCAACGGCCCCTGGTACCCCTGGGTGAACTCCTCCAGGGCGTCGAGGTCCTCACCGAGCCAGGAGCGGGCGCGCCGGGTGTCGCGGCCCGGCCGGTCGCTGATCCGCCAGCCGCTGGGCTCCACATGGCCGTAGACCTCGACGAGCAGCCCCAGGGTCCGCCCGATCATGTCGGCGCCGGGCCCCCGCGCCGGGAGCTCCGGCAGATACGGGAAGGCCTCCAGCGAACCGGTGACCGTCTTCGCCGCCTCCCGCGCGTCCCCGCCCGGCATCGACCCGATCCCGGTCGCCGCGCCCGCGGCCCACTTCTGCGTGCTGTTCTCGCTCACCCAGGAAGGGTATGCGGCGGCGGGGAGGACGGCGGAACGGGTGGCGGTGCGGCCCGGCGGCACCGGGCCGCGTCCGGGACGGGCCGCGGCCGCCCGCTCACCCCCGGCCGCGGACCCCCAGCCGGCCGGCCACCGCCGCGACCGCCAGCGCGAGGGCCGCCAGGGCGAAGGCGTACGTCGCGCCCTGATAGCCGGCGCCCGCCCCGGTCAGCACCGCGCCCATCCCGGCGATGCCGACCAGGGAACCGATCTGGCGGTTGGCGTTGAGGGTCGCGCTGCCGATGTCGGCGTGCTCGCGGCCCGCGGCGGCCATCAGGACACCGGTCATCGCCGGGGAGCTGACCCCGCTGCCGACGTTGGCGACGGCGAGGAGCAGCGCGATCGCCCAGTACGGCAGGCCGGGCGCGAGGAGCAGGAAGAGCAGTAGATAGCCCGCGGCGGAGAGCACCAGGGAAGCGGTGAGTGCGGTCCGGTCGCCGATGCGGGGCCCGATCCGGGCGTAGAGCATGTTGCCGAACGGGATGACCAGTACGGCCGGCAGCATCTGCAGCCCCGCCGCCACCGAGCTCGCGCCGCGCGCCGTCTGGAGGAAGAGCCCGAGGACGAACAGCGCCCCGTAGAAGGCGAAGTTGAACAGGAAGCCGACGAGGTTGGCCGTGGAGAAGCTGCTGTCCGCGAAGAGCGAGACCGGCAGGATCGGCGTACGGGCGGTCCGTTCACGGACGAGGAAGCCGGCCGCCGCCAGCGCCGTCACCGCGAACGCCCCCAGGACGAAGGGGGCGGACCAGCCGAGGTCGGGCCCCTCGATGAGCGCGTAGCTCAGCGATCCGAGGGCGAGCAGGCCCAGGACGTGGCCGCTGCCGCCGAGCGCCGAGCCACGGGCCGGGACCGCCGCGACGACCCGGCGGGTGAGCAGCAGCCCGACGATGCCGATGGGGAGGTTGACCAGGAAGATCGAGCGCCAGCCGAGGGTTCCCACCAGGAGGCCGCCGATGGTCGGCGCGAGCCCTACGGACGTGGAGACGATGGCGGACCAGAGGCCGAGGATCCTCGCCCGGCGCGCCGGCTCGGGGAAGGCGTTCATCAGCAGCGACAGCGAGCTGGGCATGAAGAGGGCCGCGCCCACCCCCTGCGCGAAGCGGGCCGCCACCAGGACCGCGCCGTTCGGTGCGACCGCGCCCAGGAGGGAGGCGGCGGTGAACACGGCGAGCCCGACGAGGTAGATCCGGCGGGCGCCGTACCGCTTGGCCAGCGAGCCCGCGAGCAGCAGCAGCGAGGCGAAGGCCAGGACGTAGCCGTCGACGACCCAGGTGAGGCCGGACATGCTCAGTCCGAGCCGGGCCCGCAGGTCGCTCGCCGCGACGTTCATGATGCCGGTGTCCAGGCTGGCCATCACGAACCCGAGTGCCAGGACGAGGAGTTGGAGTCCGCCGCCGGGTCGCCGCCGGGCCCGGTCGGGGGTCGGTGCGGCCGGTACCTCCTGCGCGGCGCGGCGCGGAGCCGCCTTCTGAGCGATCATGCATTTAGTTAAAGCTGTAGCTATCGCGACGGGCAATGGTTACAGCTATAACTTTACTCAAGGCATACGTAACCGCGGGCAGCGCGCCGCCGACGGCCGGCCCGCCGGGCGCAGGGCCCGGTCGCCCCGCCCAGGCCGTCAGCCCCGTCCCAGGGCCTTCAACAGGTCGTCGCGCAGCGCGGCCCGCTCCTCGTGCGAGAGATGGTCCAACGGCGACGCCGTCCCCATCCTGCGCAGCAGATCGAGCCGCAACTCCCGCCCCGCCTCGGTCAGTACGAGCTGTTTGGCCCGCCCGTCCAACGGGTGCGGCTGCCGGACGACCATGCCCTGCTTCTCCAGTTTGGAGATGACATAGGTGACGTTCGGCGGCTCGCAGCACAGCACCCCGGCCAGCTCGCGCGCGGTCTTCGGCTCGCCGAGCTCCTCCAGCGCCTTGGCCTGCGTCGGCGTCAGGTCCAGCTCGGCGATCCGGCTGCGCTGATGGGCGTCCAGGCGGCGGTCCAGCTCCATGACGAGCCCCCGGATCTCGCGGAACCCGCACCCCGCCGCCGCGGTCGACTTCGCTTCAGTGGTCACTCATGCAGCGTACGTCGCCGCGGCCGGGACCCCGGGGCGCCCGCGGCGTCCCGTCAGCGCACGGTACGGGCCGCCCCCGGTGGTCGGCACGGCGCAGGGGCGGCCCCATGGCCGGTACGGCGCACGGGCCGCCCCGAGGGGTCAGCGCCCCGGGCGCACCGAGACATCGTTGATCTCCGCGTCCCGCGGCAGATCGATGGCGGTGAGGATCGCCGTGGCGACCGACTCCGGGTCGATCCAGCGGGACGGGTCGTAGTCCTTGCCCTCCTGCCGGTGGGTGCTCTCCTGCATCGGCGTGGCCGTACGCCCCGGGTAGACCGAGGTCACTCGTACGCCGTTGCCGTGCTCCTCGGCCCGCAACGAGTCGGCCAGCGCCTTCAGACCGTGCTTGCTCGCGGCGTACGCGCTCCAGTTGGCGTGCGCGTTCAGCCCCGCACCGGAGTTGACGAAGACCACATGCCCCTGGGCGACCCGCACCAGCGGCAGCAGCAGCCGGGTCAGCTCGGCGGGCGCGACGAGGTTGGCGGAGAGCTGGCGCTGCCAGGCCTTGGCCGGCAGATCACCGACCGCGCCCAGCTCGATGACGCCCGCGATGTGCTGGAGGGAGTCGATGCGGTCCGGCAGCGGCTGCTGCCCGAAGGCCCAGGACAGCTTCTCGGGGTTGGCGAGGTCACCCACGATCGTGCGGGCGCCGGGGAACTGTGCGGCCAGCTCCTTCGCCCGGACCGCGTTGCGTGCCAGCAGCCACAGGTCCTCCCCGCGCTCGGCGAGCCGCCGTGCGACCGCCGCTCCGATGCCCGACCCTGCGCCCGTGATCAAGTGCGTACCCATGGCGCCGATCCTAACGATCGGTCGGCCGGAGGGCGGGTGCCCGGGGCGGCGGGCCCGGCCGACGGCCTGCGCGCCGGCGCGACGGCTCAGCCCTGGATGCCCGCGCGCTCCTCCAGATAGGCCAGCGCGCCGACGCCGTCCGACGCGAAGAAGACCAGGTCGGTCAGCGGCAGCGGCAGGAACCCCTCCGACTCCATCCGCTGGAACTGCTCCTTCAACCCGTCGTAGAAACCGGCGGTGTTCAGCAGCACCACCGGCTTGGTGTGCATCCCGTGCTTGCGCAGCTCCAGGATCTCGGTCGCCTCGTCCAGCGTGCCCGTACCGCCGACCATGATCACGATGGCGTCGGCGCGCATCAGCATCTGCGCCTTGCGCTCGGCGAGGTCCTTGGTGACGACCATCTCGTCGGCGTTCGCGCGCGCCTTGTGCGCCAGGAACTCCACGGAGACGCCGATCAGCTTCCCGCCGGCCTCCTGCACCCCGTCGGCCATGACCTTCATCAGCCCGGTGTCCGAGCCGCCCCAGACCAGCGCATGTCCGCCCTTGCCGATCAGCTCGGCGAACTGGCGGGCAGGGGTCACATAGCGGTCGTCGAGGTCGTTGGCGGAGCAGAAGACGCAGATATTCATGCGCCTCACCTTACGAGCCGGAGCCGGAGCGCACAGGGGCGCGGAGGGATCACCGCCACCCGTCCCGAGGACGTCGTCCTCCACCCTCCGGCCCCGCCCGTACCCCTACTCCCCCTACTCCGTGGGCGCCGCCCCGGTCAGATCAGCCCCTGGTCCAGCATCGCGTCCGCCACCCGCTCGAAGCCGGCGATGTTGGCGCCCGCGACGTAGTCGCCCGGCAGGCCGAAGCGCTCGGCGGTCTCGTAGCAGGTGCGGTGGATGCCGCGCATGATCGCCGCCAGTTCGCCCTCCGTACGGTCGAAGGACCACGCCTCGCGCGAGGAGTTCTGCCGCATCTCCAGCGCGCTGGTGGCGACCCCGCCCGCGTTGGCCGCCTTGCCGGGGCCGAAGGCCACACCGGCCTCCTTGAGGAGCGTCACCGCCTCCGGCGTGGTCGGCATGTTCGCGCCCTCGGAGACCGCCTTGACGCCGTTGCGGACCAGGACCCGGGCGGCGTCCGCGTCCAGCTCGTTCTGGGTCGCCGACGGCAGCGCCACATCGCAGGCGACATCCCACACCCGGCCACCGGGGACGTACGTCGCCGACACCCCGCGCCGCTCGGCGTACGCGCTGATCCGGCCGCGCTCGACCTCCTTGATCTGCCGCAGCAGCGCCAGGTCGATGCCCTTCTCGTCGACGACATAGCCGCCCGAGTCCGAACATGTCAGTACGTGCGCGCCCAGCGCCTGGGCCTTCTCGATGGTGTAGATCGCGACATTGCCGGATCCGGAGACCACCACCTGCTGCCCGTCCAGCTCCTCCCCGCGCTGCTTGAGCATCTCCTGGGTGAAGAGCACATTGCCGTAGCCGGTGGCCTCCGTACGGGCCTTGGAGCCGCCCCAGGTCAGGCCCTTGCCGGTGAGCACACCGGCCTCCCAGCGGTTGGTGATCCGCCGGTACTGGCCGAAGAGATAGCCGATCTCGCGGCCGCCGACGCCGATGTCGCCCGCCGGTACGTCCGTGTGCTCGCCGAGATGGCGGTGCAGCTCCGTCATGAACGACTGGCAGAACCGCATCACTTCGGCGTCCGACCTGCCGTGCGGATCGAAGTCGCTGCCGCCCTTGCCGCCACCGATGTTCAGCCCGGTCAGGGAGTTCTTGAAGATCTGCTCGAAGCCGAGGAACTTCACGATCCCCAGGTTCACGGACGCGTGGAAGCGCAGACCGCCCTTGTACGGGCCGAGCGCGCTGTTGAACTCCACCCGGAAGCCGCGGTTGACGTGCACCGCCCCGGAGTCGTCCTGCCAGGGCACCCGGAACATGATCTGCCGCTCCGGCTCGCAGATCCGCTCCAGGATCCTCGCCTCGGCGAACTCGGGACGGGCGGCCAGCACCGGGGCCAGCGTCTCCAGCACCTCAAGAGCCGCCTGGTGGAACTCGGGCTCCCCGGGGTTCCGCCGGACCAGCTCGGCGTACAGGGATGCCGGTCCGGCCCGATGATCGCCGGGCTTGACCTCAGTGTGCACAGTCGACATGACTTCCGTTCCCTTCGTGGCCGAGGAAAGGCTGCCCGCAGTCCGGACCGAGACGCCCCCTCACAGGGCGTTCAACTCCTCGCGAGCCCTTGGCGTCACCGATCCCCGGCTCAGCGGTCTCTGACGTCCATCGCTGCGCCGACACTATGTGTCGGCCCGGCCCGGCGGCTGTGGGATGGATGACACCTCGCTGCCGTACGCCGTTTCGCCACCGCCACCGGCTTCCGCCCCCGCCCCCTCCCCTCGCCGTATGTCCGCAGGTCAGCGCATCGCCACCGCCGCACGGACGGGAACCCGCCGGGCACGCCCTGTGCGCCACCTCACAGGCCGGCCCCGGCTCGGGCCCGTACGCCGTCGCGCTACGCCACTACGGCGCAACCCCCACAACTGCCCCTGTTTCGGCAGCGACTGTCGCCGCGCCGCCCTCGATCTCGGCCTTGACCATCTTCTCCATCGGATCGGCGCAGCTGCCCCCGGCGACGAGCATCGCCAGCAGGACGGCCACCACGGTCAGCACCGTGCCCAGCCAGACCATCGTGTCCACCGGCACGGTGTAGGCGCCGACGACCTTCAGCACGCACTCGGTCAGCAGCGCGGTCCCCCATATCGCGGAGAACCTCCGCTCCGCCCGCCGGAACCGCTCCGAGCCCGCCATCAGCCGCTCCCAGGCGGCCTCGCCCGCCTCGCTCCCCTTGGTGACCCACGGCTTGAGCCCCACGGTCATCAGCGGCCGCTTCGTCCGCACCGAGAGCAGGACCGCGATGCCGACGACGCTGCTGACGGCGCTGTCCTTGGCCAGCATCAACCGGGCGTCGCCGGCCACCGCGCTCATCGCCAGCCCGACCACGTTGACGATCAGTATCAGCAGGGCGAGGCCGTTGACCCCGCGTCCGCCGACCAGCCCCCACGCCGTGCGCAGCGCGGGCACCACACTGCTCCAGCCCAGCGCGGCCACCGTGCTCAGCCCGAAGCCGGCGCTGAGGACGTAGTACGAGGCGATCGGGACCCCCGCGTCCACGACGAGCGGCGTCAGGCTCGCCACGAGCGGGTTGACCGGCTTGCCTCCGGCGGCGGACGGGTTCTGACTCACGGTGTACTCCCCCGAGTTGGGCTACGGACGGCGGCTCGCTCGTGTCGGCGTCCGCGTGACACCTTCAGCTTCGTGCACGGCCCGAGTCACCGGCAGTCCCGTCTGTCCTGCGTTCGGCATGACATTTGTCAGTACCTTTCAGGAACCGGGCCGCCAAAGTCAGCTCCGGGCGACGCGCAGCGCGTCGTCGAGCGCCTCGCTGAGCCGCCGCGAGAGAAAACGGAACTCGCGGTCCGGCACCTTCGGATCGGCGTGCATCGCGCGCGCGTGACGCAGCAGTTCCTCGCCGATGGCGAGCTGCATCTCCTCGATGCCGTCGGCGAGGTCGGACACCGGGCCGCCCCCACCGTCAGTGATGAGGAAGCAGGGCCGGTCGTCGCCCGGAGTGCTCCACGGCAGCAGCCTCATACGCGGCGGCACGGAGCGTTCGGAAGGCGCGGAAAGTTCGGATCCTGGTGGTTCGTTCGTCATGCGGACAAGCCTCTCCGCCCGCGTCTAGCCTGACCACACGAACGACGCGACTGTGCGTCACCACGCCGCAACTGTGCGAGGTGTGCGATGCCCCACAACGACGAACCACCCGTCAGCCTCAGGATCTTCGGGAAGCAGTCCCGGTTCCTGCGCGAACAACGAGGGATGACGCGCCGCGAACTGGCCGCGCTCGTCCCGTACTCCGAGTCCCTGATCGCGATGGTCGAACGCAGCGAACGGCCACCGAAGCCGGGTTACGTCGACGCGGTGGACGCCGCCCTCGACGCGGGCGGCGTACTGCGCGTACTGATCCCCGATGTCGCGGAGAAGCACCATCCGGCGTGGGCGGAGGAGTACGTCAAATTGCAGGCGGAGGCGTTGGCGCTGCACGCCTACTCCACGCACTTCCTGCATGGGCTGTTGCAGACGGAGGAGTATGCGCGGGCGGTGTTCCGGTCCGTGCGGCCCAGCATGGAGGACGACGAGATCGAGCGATCCGTGCAGGCGCGACTGGCGACGCAGGCGCTGCTGGCCCGCAAGCCCGCCTGCCGCATGACATTTGTCCTGGAGGAGTCCGTACTTCTGCGCAAGATGGGCGGACGGACTGTCTGGGAGGGCGAGCTGAGGAATCTCCTCAAGCTGTCCGAGCTGCACAACCTCCAGCTCCAGGTCATGCCACTCGCCCGCGAGACGCATGCGGGGATGGATGGCCCGATGACGTTGCTGGAGACGCCGGACCACCACACGATCGGATACGTCGAAGGTCACCGTGGCAGCTACTTCCTCACGGAGCCGGACGATGTCAGCGTAATGAGTCATGTGTACGGCACACTCCGTTCACAGGCCCTCGACGCCGAGGCGTCGCGAGCACTCATTCGGCATCTGCTGTCAGGAGAGGCATGAATACCGAACTGGCTTGGTTCAAGAGCAGCTACAGCGGCGGTACTGGCGAAGCCTGCATCGAAGTCGCCGTCGCCTGGCACAAGTCCAGCTACAGCGGCGGCGAAGGCGAAGCCTGCATCGAGGTGGCTACCTGCCCCGACACCGTCCACATCCGCGACTCCAAGGACACCTCGCTCCCGTCCATAGCGGTCACCCCCGCCTCCTGGGCGTCCTTCATCGCGTATGCGCAGGTCGCGCCGGAAGCCGTCTGAGCGGATACCGGCGGGGCGGTACGAGGTGCCGTCCCGCCGTCCGGCGGTGAGACGGCCGACTACCAAAGAACCCGGGGAGAGAACCCACCTCCCTACCGCCGCCCCAACTCCTCACCCCATCGGGTGACCTGGGCGCGGCGGTGTCCGGAATGCGGTTACGCTCGCCGCAGCCGGCCACAACAACGGCACCCACGACAACCGCACATGGAACGGCCCTCGGCGGGACGGCAATCCCAACCCGAGGGCCTGATCACCAGGAAGAGAAGAGCTTCCCGATGACTTCAGCGCAGTCTAACGCGCCCTCGTCCGCGCCCCCGTGCGTCTCCAGCGGCGTCATCCACATCCGCAGGCGCCAGACCTCCCACTTCACGATCCTCGCCAACCGCCTTGCGCAGCGCGCCGGTAGCGCGGTCACGGTCGGCGTCGCCGCCTACATCCTGTCGCTCCCCGATGGCGCGCCCATCACCATCACCGCCCTGTGTGCGCACTTCGCCGAGGGCAAGAAGGCCATCGCCGAGGCGTTACGCGAGCTGGAGGACGAGGGCTGGCTGGAGCGCCGTATCGAGCGTGGGCCACGCGGCCGGATCATCACGCGGACCTTCGCGTACGACCTGCCGGGGGCGGTACCGGAGCAGCCAGCGGTAGCGGCGGAACAAGCCGTACCGGAGGAGCCGGCCGGTATCCGGGAGACCGAACCGGAACCCGGGCAGGAGCCCGCCGCACCCCCGCACCCGGCCCCTTCACCGGAAGCCGCCCCCGAGGCCCTCGGCCTCCTGGCCGGCCTCCACCACCGCGACCGCCGCCTGCTCCTCTCGGAACGCGAGATCACGACACTCGCCCCGGCCGTCACGGAGTGGCTCGACCGTGGCGTACCCGAGCAGGAGATCACGGCGGCCCTTACCGAGGGCCTCCCGGCCCGGTTCAGCCGCCGCCCGGCCCGCCTCCTCGCCCACCGGCTCACCACCCTGCGGCCACCGGCCCGTACGGACCATCCCCCGCAGCCCGACCGGCCGCCCGTCGTCCCCCTCCAGAACTGCGACGGCTGCGACCGCGGCTTCCGCGCGGACCGTCCCGGGCGTTGCCGGGACTGTCGCTCCGGCTCGCCGGAGGTGCGGTGTGCCGCCTGACACGAACCGCGCCACGGGTGCCGTCAGGATTCCCGGCACTCTCCCCGCCCTGCGCTCAGCAGTCGCCGCACTCGCTCCGCCAAGCTGCCGGAACTGGTGGATGAGATGCAGCAGGCATTCGACCAGGCAGGCCGGGACAGCAGCACAGCACCGATCCACCTGTTCTGCCGCCGCTGGGCCACCGTTGTCGCCATCGAGCGCGACCCTGCCAAAGCAGCGCGCTTCCACGCGGCGGAACGCACGCTGCAGTCCAGCGATGTCAGGGCGGAGAGACAGGCTGCCATCCGAGACATCGGGACCATCGTGCGTACCGCACAGCGTGAGGTCGAGGCCATAGAGGCCGGGTGAGCGCGTGCCGTCTCGGTAGGACGGCTGCGACCGGCACCGTCCGGGCCGACGGACCAGGCCGCTGCCGCGACTGCCGCGCCCCGGCCAAGGAGCGATGAGCCGCCTGAACGGTCCACACACCGACCATCACCAACCCACGTCAGCGGCCAAGGCCGTAGCCTGAAAGGACAAGGACAGGATGAGTTCCGCACTTGCGAAGAGGGAGGCGCCCATGACGCGTGCACCTCACGACGACTCGCGACCCTCTGCCGCCGATGAGAGCCCGCACCCTCTCCGCACCATTCGTGACATCCGCGACGCGTTGCCAGAGCATCAGCGACGCCACTTCGACGCCGAGCTGGCAGAGACAGACATCGATGCCCTTCCTGAAATGGTCCACCGATGGATCACCTTGGGCTTTGACGGGTTCGAAGAATTCCTCCTGTCGGCACCGTTCGAGGGCCTGGAGTTCGGTGCCCGGTCGTACGACGACCAGGAGGAGGGCGAGTGAACTTCCTGTTCGACACGAACGTGATCGCGGAACTCACCACCCGACCCAAGCCGGACGAACGCGTACTCGCCTGGTTCCACACGACGCCACGCCCCAGGCGCTACGTAAGCGTCATTACTGTCGGGGAGATCGAGGCGGGTGTCGCGGCCACAACTGACGCCACCAGGCGAGAGCGCTACGCCCAGACCCTGGCTGACGTACGGCACGAGTACCGGGACCGGATCGTCGCCATCGGCGAGCCTGAGGCCATCGCCTACATTGCCTTACACCGGCGACTCAAGGCGGCAGGCACGAACATCGATCCGGCCGACGCCCTGATTGCCGCTACCGCAATCGCCAACGACTGGACCGTGGCAACCCGGAACGCCAAGCACTTCGAGCGCACCGGAGCCACCGTGGTCAATCCTTGGGAGCAGGCCGCATAGGCCACTCAGCCGCTGGCTACGCCCCCGCCCGCACCCGCCGTTCCGTAGTCGCGATCGTCGCCGAGCCGACCACCCGGGTGCCGTCGTACAGGACGATCGCCTGGCCGGGCGCCACGCCCCGGACGGGCTCGGTGAACGTGACCTGGAGCTCCGCGCCGTCGACCAGCTCCGCGGTGACCTCGGTCTCGCCGCCGTGGGCGCGCAGCTGCGCGGTGTACGTGGCGGGGCCGGCGGCCGGGGGGCGGCCGCACCAGCGGGGGCGGATGGCGGTGAGGGCCGTGACGTCGAGGGCCTCGGCGGGGCCGACGGTGACGGTGTTGTCCACCGGGGAGATGTCGAGGACGTAGCGCGGCTTGCCGTCGGGCGCGGGGTGGCCGATCCGCAGGCCCTTGCGCTGGCCGATGGTGAAGCCGTACGCGCCCTCGTGGGTGCCGAGGCGGTTGCCGGACTCGTCGACGATGTCGCCCGGCGCCGCGCCGAGCCGCTTGGCGAGGAAGCCCTGGGTGTCGCCGTCGGCGATGAAGCAGATGTCGTGGCTGTCGGGCTTCTTCGCCACGAACAGGCCGCGGCGGGCCGCCTCCTCGCGGATCTCGGCCTTGGTGGTGAGGGTGTCGCCGAGCGGGAAGATGGCGTGCGCCAGCTGGCGGTCGTCGAGCACGCCGAGGACGTAGGACTGGTCCTTGGCCATGTCCGAGGCGCGGTGCAGCTCGCGGCTGCCGTCCTCGTTCACGACCACCGTCGCGTAATGGCCGGTGCACACCGCGTCGAAGCCGAGGGCGAGGGCCTTGTCCAGGAGGGCGGCGAACTTGATCTTCTCGTTGCAGCGCAGACACGGGTTCGGGGTGCGCCCGGCCTCGTACTCGGCGATGAAGTCGTCGACGACGTCGGCGCGGAAGCGCTCGGCGAGGTCCCAGACGTAGAAGGGGATGCCGATGACGTCGGCGGCGCGGCGGGCGTCGTGCGAGTCCTCGATCGTGCAGCAGCCGCGGGCACCCGTACGGAACGATTTCGGGTTCTCGGAGAGCGCGAGATGCACGCCGGTCACATCATGGCCGGCCTCGGCGGCGCGGGCCGCGGCGACGGCGGAGTCGACACCGCCGGACATGGCGGCGAGTACGCGGAGGCGGCGGGGGGCGTCATCAGTCATAGCCCGTCCAGGGTAGACGGAACCGCCGACAGTGCGTAAAGCGTTATGCAGCGCATGGGGAACAGGGCAGGGGACGCGGGCGGCGAGAGCAGCGGCGAAGGCAGAGGTGAGAGCGGCGCCGGGAGCGGCCGGCCCGGGGTCACACGGCGGCGGGCGCTGTGGATCGGGGGCGGCGGGGCGCTGGCCGCCGGGGCGGTGGCGTTCGCGGCGCGGGACGAGCTGCGGCACTGGTGGTGGCAGCTGCCGGGCAACGACAAGCCGCGTACGCCGGGCGCGGTCGACCACCGGGGCGCGCGGTGGGTGGCGGCGTCCGACGAGAACTACCGGCGGGCGGACCGGCCGGCGGACTACGCCATCGACCGCGTGGTCGTCCATGTCGTCCAGGGCGGCTACGCGACCGCGCTGAAGGTGTTCCGGGACCCGGATCACGAGGCCGCCGCGCACTACGTCGTGGGCCGGGACGGACGGCTCGCCCAGATGGTGCGGGAGCTCGATGTGGCCTTCCACGCCGGGGACCGCGGCTACAACGAGCGGAGCATCGGCATCGAGCACGAGGGGTTCGTGGACCGGCCGGAGTCGTTCACCGCCGCCATGTACGCGTCGTCGGCACGGCTGACCGCGGGGATCTGCCGCCGCTACGGCTTCCCGGCCGACCGGGAGCACATCGTGGGCCATGTGGAGGTGCCGGGCACGGATCACACCGACCCGGGGCCGCACTGGGACTGGGACCGCTATCTGGGGCTCGTCCGCGCGGAGCTGCGCAAGGGCCGGGCCTGAACCATCGGGCAGACCCTGGGGACCTCCGCCGGCTCCGGCTAGCTCAGGCCCGCGCTGCGGGCGCGTTCCACCACCGGGCCGATGGCCTGGGCCAGTGCTGCCACGTCCTCCGCGGTCGAGGTGTGCCCCAGGGAGAAGCGCAGGGTGCCGCGGGCGAGGTCCGGTGACATGCCCGTCGCCAGCAGGACATGGCTGGGCTGGGCCACACCGGCGGTGCAGGCCGAGCCCGTGGAGCAGGCGATGCCCTGGGCGTCCAGGAGGAGCAGCAGGGAGTCGCCCTCGCAGCCGGGGAAGGAGAAGTGGGCGTTGGCGGGCAGGCGGCCCGCGGGGTCGGGGTCGCCGCCGAGGACGGCGTCCGGGGCGGCGGCGCGGACAGCCTTGATCAGGTCGTCGCGCAGTGCGCCGATGTCGCGGGCGAAGTCCGCGCGGTGCGCGACGGCGTACCGGCCGGCGGCGGCGAAGGCGGCGATGGCGGGGGTGTCGAGGGTGCCGGAGCGCACCTGCCGCTCCTGGCCGCCGCCGTGGAGCACCGGCACCGGGGCGTACTCACGGCCCAGCAGCAGGGCGCCGATGCCGTACGGGCCGCCGATCTTGTGGCCGGAAACCGTCATCGCGGCGAGCCCGGAGGCGGCGAAGTCGACCTCCAGCTGACCGAACGCCTGCACCGCGTCGGCGTGCAGCGGGACCTCGAACTCCCTGGCCACCGCGGCGAGTTCGACGACCGGCTGGATGGTGCCGATCTCGTTGTTGGCCCACATGACGGTGGCCAGCGCGACATCGGCGGGGTTGCTTGCGATGGCCTCGCGCAGCGCGTCGGCGTGCACCCGCCCGTAGGTGTCGACCGGCAGCCACTCGACGCGGGCGCCTTCGTGCTCGGCGAGCCACTCCACGGCGTCCAGGACGGCGTGGTGCTCGACGGGGCTGGCCAGCACGCGGGTACGGGCCGGATCGGCCGCCCTGCGCGACCAGTACAGGCCCTTGACCGCGAGGTTGTCGGCCTCGGTGCCGCCCGCGGTGAAGACGATCTCGCTGGGACGCGCGCCGAGCGAGTCGGCGAGGGATTCCCGCGCCTCCTCGACGGTGCGCCGGGCCCGCCGGCCGTCGGCGTGCAGCGAGGACGCGTTGCCGGTGACGGTCAGCTGGGCGGTCATCGCCTGCACCGCCTCCGGGAGCATCGGGGTGGTGGCGGCGTGGTCGAGGTAAACCATGGTGCGCACGATTCTACGAGCTGGCGCGGTGGGCTCCGGGGGCGCATACGCGGCGCGCGGAAGCGCCGCACGCGCCGGGGTCCTTCCCGCGGTTCCGTCCACCCCTGGGGGCCTCGACAGCGCATGTAAGGAGTCACTACGCTTACGGTCATGACACAGTGGCTGTTGGATCGTACGTTCCGCGCTGCGAGCGGCGACGAGGTGCGGTGGGCCGCCCTCGGGGAGGACGGCGCGCCGCCGGTCGTCCTGCTGCACGGGACGCCGTTCTCGTCGTACGTGTGGCGGGGCGTCGCCCCCGCCCTCGCCGCGCGGCACCAGGTGTTCGTCTGGGACATGCCGGGTTACGGCGCCTCCGGGATGCGCGACGGGCAGGACGTCTCACTCGGCGCGCAGGCCCGGGTGTTCGTGGAGCTGCTGGAGCACTGGGGGCTGGCCGGGGAGCGGTCCGGGCCGGCCGTGGTCGCGCATGACTTCGGCGGCTGCGTCGCCCTGCGGGCGCATCTGCTGCATGGCGCGCGGTACGCACGGCTGGCGCTGGTCGACCCGGTGGCACTGGCCCCCTGGGGCTCGCCCGCATACCGGCTGCTGGGCGGTCACCGCGAGGTCTTCGGGCAGCTGCCGGCCGCGCTCCACCGGGCGCTGGTGCGCGAGTACATCTCCTCCGCGAGCCGTCCGGGCCTGCCGCCCGCCGTCCTCGACCGGCTGGTCGAGCCCTGGTGCACCGACGAGGGACAGCCGGCGTTCTACCGGCAGATCCAGCAGAACGACCAGCGCTTCACCGACGAGATCCAGGGGCGCTACGGAGAGATCGAGCTGCCGACGCTGGTCTGCTGGGGCGCGCAGGACGACTGGATCCCGGTGGCGAGGGGGCACGAGCTGGCCTCCCGTATACCCGGCGCGCAGCTTCGGGTCATCGAGGGCGCGGGGCATCTGGTGCAGGAGGACGCGCCCGCGGAACTCGCCGTGGCGCTGGCGGAGTTCCTGCGTCCGTAGGGCCCGTCCTGCGGATCGGGGTCGGATCCGGGTCGGCCGCCGTACCGATCGGAGGGGCCGCCGGACACGGCCGACGGGGGCACCCGGACGTCTGTGTCCGGGTGCCCCCGTCAGGGACGCGACGGCGTCAAGGGCCGTCCATGGGGAGCTCGGGAGCCCGCTGCGTTCAGCCGCGCGGCTGTCCGGCGTTCTCCAGCTGCTTGTCCTGGGTCCCCTTCACCGCGATCTGCGGGTTGCGGGCCTTCAGGACGAACCAGCCGATCGCCAGGCACACGGCCCAGCCGGCGCCGACGTACAGCGACACGCGGCTGTCGGGGTCGATGGCTATCAGGCCGGTCACCAGGAGCAGGAACGCCACCGCGATCCAGCTGCACACCGTGCCGCCGGGCGCCGGGAAGGACGAGGCGGGCAGGCGGCCGGCGACGACCGCGCGGCGGTAGAGGATGTGGCTGATGAGGATCATCAGCCAGGTCCAGATGCCGGCCGCGGTGGCCACCGAGGTGACGTAGCCGAACGCCTTCTCCGGAACGACGTAGTTGAGGATCACGCCGATGCCCATGAGGGCGGCGGAGAGGGTGATGGCGATGGCCGGGGTCTTGGAGGTGCTCAGCTTGCCGAGCGCCTTCGGGGCCTCGGCGTTGGACGCGAGGTCGCGGAGCATGCGCCCGGTGGAGTACATACCCGAGTTGCAGGACGACAGGGCTGCGGTCAGGACGACGAAGTTGACGATCGCCGCACCGGCCGGGATGCCGATCTTCGCGAAGGCGGCCACGAACGGGCTGACGCCGGGCTCGAACTCGGTCCACTTGACGACCATCAGGATCACGCTCAGCGCACCGACGTAGAAGACGATGATGCGCCACGGCAGCGTGTTGATGGCCTTGGGAAGGGTCTTCTCCGGGTTCTCCGACTCACCCGCGGTGACACCGACGAGCTCGACGGCGAGGTAGGCGAACATGACGCCCTGGAGGGTCATGAGGCTGGAGCCGACGCCCTTGGGGAAGATCCCGTCGTGGGCCCAGATGTTGGAGACCGCGGCGGCGTCTCCCGCCTGGCTGAAGCCGAAGGTGACGACACCGATACCGATCACGATCATGCCGATGAGCGCGGTGACCTTGACCATCGAGAACCAGAACTCGATCTCACCGAAGATCTTCACCGAGATCAGGTTCGCCACGTACAGGACGACCAGGAAGACCAGCGCGGTGACCCACCGTGGAACGTCTGGGAACCAGAAGTTCACGTAGATCGCGGCGGCCGTCAGCTCGGCCATGCCGGTGACGACCCACATGAGCCAGTACGTCCAGCCCGTCACGAAGCCGAAGAACGGGCCGAGGAACTCGCGTGCGTACTCCGAGAAGGAACCCGACACGGGGCGGTAGAGGAGCAGCTCGCCGAGCGCTCGCATGATGAAGAAGACAATCACGCCGGCGAGGGCGTACATGAGGATGAGGCTGGGCCCGGCCTTCGCTATGTTCGCGCCCGCGCCCAGGAAGAGGCCGACGCCGATGGCGCCGCCGATGGCGATCATCTGGACTTGACGGCTGCCGAGACCTCGCTCGTAGCCCTCTTCCGGTGTGCTGCCCGAGGCCTCGTTGCCTTCGCCGAGGTTCGTGCCGACCTGCGTTGAGGTCATGTGTGGTGCGCCTTCCGCTCCATGCCGACCCGCGCCCTTGCTTGGCGTCGGATCGGGTCTCGATCCCCCCGGATACTGATGGAGTTGCATGCCGGCGATCGGCCGACTCAAGCGCCCCCTACGCGGACATGGGTGACGCCCGGCAGGTGGTCGTGAAGATTTACCACGGTCGAATTCCAGCCAGCGTGACGCCCCTCACAGGGCAAAGGGGGCAAACCGTAAGCACCCAGGTGAATCGCCGGTCGGTGTGACCGAATCGATATCCGGTACGAGCAACCCGTTCAGCGAACAGTGATCCACAACCGATACCCCGCACCCGTTACCGATGAGGTTTTGCGGTCATACCGAGGTACAGAATCGACCATTGCGAACAAAAAGCGACAGAGCGCAACGGGTGGAGGGGGGCCGCGCCCTCCGGCCAGAAGAGCGGCGCGGCCCTGGTGGCTAGATCTGATGGCTAGATCCGGACGTCTGGACGTCGGCGACGGGCGGGGCCGCGCCGAAGGCCGTGGCCTATGCGGGGAGGCGACTGCTGAGCGTGCGCACGGCGTGGGCCGCTTCGAGGGTGTCGGGGTCCCGGGTCGACTCCGGCAGGGCCTCGGGGGAGGCCGCCTCCGCCAGGGACGTGCGCAGGAGGGCGAAGTCGGCCCGCGGGGGGCGGCCCCTGCGCGCGAACTCGTCCGTGTGGCGGGCGAGTTCGGCCTCCAGGGACGCGAGGGCGGTGACGATCGGGCCCTGGGCTGCGGCCTTGGCCCGGAGCCGGTCGCCGAGGACACCGACGGCCGCCGTCAGGTCGCGCAGGACCGTGCCGAGGGCCGCGATGTCCGTGGTGCGCGACGCCCCGGGCCTGCGCGTGCCGCCCACCGACCCGGCCGGTTTGTCCCGTAGCAGCGCTCGTACACCGTCGGCCTCCGGGGCGCCGAAGGCCTCGTAGACGCCGAGCGCGTCGCGCCAGTGCGCACGGGCGCCCTGTTTGCGGCCGAGGGCGGTCTCGGCGTGCCCCAGCGCGGTCAGCGCGTCGGCCCGCCACCGCTCGCCGCCGGGCACCAGCAGCCGCTTCGCGGCGTCCTGACCGGCGGCCGCCGCCTCGTTGGGCCGGATCAGCGCGGCCATCTCCTCGGCCATCCGACAGCGGGTGCGGCCCGCCCAGATCCGCTGGTGGTCCTCCTCGAAGAGCGGCAGCGCCTGGAACAGCGTCCGCAGCGCCTCGGTGTGCCGGCCGGCCGACGACAGCGCCTCGGACAGCGCGTACAGGCCGTGTGCCAGGCGTGGCGAGCCGTCGCCGCCGCGGCGGTGGATGTCCACACCGCGCTCGGCGAACAGCAGCGCGTCCTGACTGTTGCCCACCGCGGCCCACAGCCGCGCCAGGGCGGCGAGGGCGACGGCCTCGCCCGCCTCGTCCTTGCGGTCGCGGCACTGCACACAGGCCGTGGTGAGATACCGCCCCGCTTCGTCGTGCCGCCCCTGGTGGAGCGCGATCAGACCGCGGAGGTACGGGGCACGGGCGCGGGTGAGGGCGTCGCCGGAGCGGTCCGCCAGGCTCTCCGCGCGCCGCGCCTGGGGCTCGGCCTCGGCGACCTTGCCCAGGGCGAGGTAGGCCTCGGCGAGCGCGACCCGCGCCCGGGCCTCCGCCTGCCCCTCGCCCTCGGCGGCCGCCCGCGCGGCAACGGTCCGGCCGGCGGTCTCGAACGCGGCGGAGCGGGCCCCGCAGTCCGCCGTCACCTGCGCCAGCAGGAGAAGGTCGGCGGCGGGCCGCAGGAGGGCCGGGGCGCCCGTCGCCACCTGGCGGACGAGCGCGAGGAGGTGGGGCGTCTCCTCGGCCCAGGCGGCCAGCTCCCCAGCGGCCTCCCGCGCCGTCGGGAGGGACGGGGAGGCAGCGCGGGTGAGGCGGGTCAGCCACCGCTCGCCCGGATACCGGGTCTCGTGCAGCCGGCGGCCCATGGCCAGATACAGGTCCAGCAGCCGGGACAGCGCCTTGTCGCGCACCTGCCCGGGCAGCTCGCGGTGGGCGATCCCCCCGGCGAAGGCGCGGAGCCGGCCGACGTGGCGGTAGCGGCCGCCGGAGGTCTGCTCCACGGCGCCGATCGTCGCCAGCTCGTAGAGATGCGCCCGCGCCCGCTCCGGAGTCGTGGCCAGCAGCGCGGCGACGGCCGGCAGCGTCAGCCCGTCGCCGGACGGTACGGCCAGGAGCACCAGGGCGCGCCGTGCGGGCGGGCTGAGCTGTGCGTCGAGCCACTGGAGCAGCAGATGCTCGGGCAGCGCGGCGTGGGCCTCGGTCGCCGGCAGCCTGGCCAGCGCGATGTCGCCGGTGAGCCCGTCGAGCCGTGGGCGGCGCCGGCCGGTGATCAGTACGGCGCCGGCCCAGGCGGACGGCTCCCGCAGGAGGGCGGCGAGCGCCTCCTCGTCGTCGCCGACGTCGTCCAGGACGAGCAGCACCCGCCGCCGGGCCAGCAGCGCGCGGCAGTGCGCCCAGCGCTCGGGGCCGGCCTCCCCCATGTCGACGAAGTGCGGCCCGTCGGGGAAGTCCCCGGCGACCTCGTGCGCGACCCGCAGCGCCAGCGCCGTCTTGCCCGCACCGGGCGGACCGTGGACGGCCCAGCAGGGCTTCTCGGCGTCGTGGGACCGCAGCGCCGCCGCCAGCTCGGCGATCTCCTGCGTACGGCCGAAGAAGTGCTCGGGGACGGGCGGCAGGGCCGCGGGGCCGTCCTCGGCCAGGGGGTGGTACCGCCCGGCCAGGAGGTCGGCGCGCCAGCGTGCCAGGCGCTCGCGGGGCGCCTGGGCGAAGGGCTCGGGGAGGCCGGCGAGCGGTTCGCCCTCCCACAGGGCCAGCGCGGCATCGCACAGGCGGCGCGCCTCGGCCGGGTCCGTGGCGTCGCGGGCGTGGGCCACCAGTCGCTCGGCCAGATGCAGATCGAGGTCGACGACGGCTGCCAGGCCGTCGGGGCGGCGCAGCCCGTACCCCTCGTCCGCGTCGCCGGCCACCAGGTCCCAGTCGAGCTGCCGGCCCAGCCGGGTGGCGTAGACGTCCAGCAGCTCACGGGCCTCCCGCGGCGGCGCGGCGCCCCAGATGTCGCCGACCAGCTCGTCCGCCGTGGCCGTGTAGCCCGGCCGGAGCAGCAGGCAGGCCAGCAGCGCCCGGACCTCCGGGCCGGCCAGGAAGACCTCCCTCTCGCCCCGCCAGGCCCGCACCGGGCCGAGCACCCCGAAGCGCAGCGGCGGGCCGGCCACCGGGCGGCGCGGCCGGGGCGGCGGTGCCTCGGCGGTGACCGCCGGTGGCTCCGGCACCGCCCCGCCCATCCGCTCCAGTACCGGACTGGCGAGTACGGCGAAGGCGCGGGCCGACGCCTGCAGCCGCAGCTCGCCGTCCTCGTCGCCCATCAGGACCGGGAAGTCCGGCAGCCGCCCCAGATACGGCTCCAGCGACCGGCCGACCGCCTCGACGACCTCCACGGCCTGTTCGGTGCCGAGCCCGCTGAACAGCAGCTCCCGCACCCCGGGGCGGAAGTCGTAGACGGGCTGGACCAGTTGGCCCGCTGGTGCGCCCAGGGCGCGGTCCAGGGTCTGCGCGGCGGCGGTGTCCCGCACCTCGTCGGTGCGCTCCAGCAGGCCGCCGAGCAGGATCTCCGCGACATGGGTGGGGCCCGCGTCGCGCATCGTGGCGGCGCGGACCAGCTGCATCAGCGGGGTGGTCAGCGGGCGGACGGCGGAGAGGCGGACGGCGAGACGGTAGGCCTCGGGCGAGAACGCACCGCGGAAGCGGGCCAGCAACTCCTCGGCGGTGCCGTGCGGTTCGGGCGGCGCGGCCGGCGACGGCGCCTCGGCCAGCAGCGCCGTTTCGATCAGATGCGGCACCCCGGGGCGGGTGAGCAGCCCGGCCCACTGCTCCAGCGCGGAGGCGGTCGGATGCAGGACGGGCAGCGCGAGGAAGCCCTCCGCCTCCGGGTCGGGCTCGCCGCTCAGCGCGTCGCAGACGGTCAGCCGCCCCACGGGCTCGAACTCGCCCGGCGCGGCGAGGAGTCGGGGCCGGGCGTCCAGGGCGGTGCCGCGCCACAGCCGGCGGGGCAGCGGGTTGAGGACGGCCACCGGGCCGCCGCGGCTCCATGCGGCCAGGGCGCTAACGGCCCGCGGGCCGCGCCATCCGGGGTTCGTCCCGTCGGTGAGCAGGAAGGTCACCGCCGCGCCCGCGGCCTGCCGGCGCGGCAGGGGGCCGCCGGGGTCCCGGGGGTCGACCGGGTGGACCTGGACGGAGCGGAAGGCGGTGCTCCGGGTGAGCAGCGCACGCAGTTCGGTGGCGAGCGAGCCCCATACCTGCATGGACGGCGAGCAGTCCACCAGCAGCACCGCCGACCAGCGCCGCTCCTGTTCCGGGCGGGCGACGACATCGAGGAAGCCGGTCTCGGCGGCGAGGCGGACGGTGGCCTCGATGTCGGTGACGGTGCGGTGCGGGTGGTCCCGGAAGCGGCGCAGCGGGCGCAGCGCCCGGCCGAGCTGCTGGGCGTCGGGCAGTGCGCGCTGACCGGGGACCCGGGCGGGGCGCGCGCGGTCCGCGCCCCGCGCGCCGCCCTGGCTCCCCATGGCGTACAGGGCGCGGCGGGGCGGACCGGCGGGGGCCGAAGGCCCGGCGGACTCGGGGGCGTCGGCGGGCTCGTCGGGGTGAGCGGGGTCGGCGGGGTGGAGCGGGTCGGCGTGCTCCGGGTGCGGGGCGGTTTCGGCACGGTCATCAGGGGCGACGGGCTCGGCGGCGGCCTCACCGGGGTGTGCCGGCTCGGCGCGCTCCCCCTCGCCCGGCGCCGCCGCCCCCTGCTCCCCCGGCTCCGCCGCCGGACGGGGCGCCGCTGCGCCCTCCATCACCCGGGCCAGCCACAGCACATCGAGGAGGTCGGTGGCCCCCAGGTCGTAGCCGGCGGCCGACATCGCCTGTCGCAATGGGTCGATCATGGCGCCATGGGCTCGTCGAGGCGGTGCAGGACGGCGGCGAGGAGCTCTTCCTTGGTGAGGTCGGCGCCGCTGATCCGCAGGTGGACGGCGGCCAGCAGCTGGTCGGTGGCGAGCGTCTGGGTCTTGGCGCGCTGGTGGAAGACCTCGATGAGGTCCTCGGCGGCGGCCACCGCCTCCTCGCCCAGATTGTGCTCGATGATCTTGCGCAGCCGGTCGCCGGTCGGCTCCGGCAGGTCCAGGCGTACGCAGCGGCGCATGAACGCGGGCGGGAAGTCGCGTTCGCCGTTGCTGGTCATGATGACGATCGGGAAGTGGGCGCAGCGCACCACTCCGCGGTGGACCGCGACCCGCTCGCGGCTTCCGCTCAGCAGGACCTGCACCTCCTGCTGGTGCTCGGGCAGCCGGGCCAGCTCCGGGATCTCGAACTCACCCTCCTCCAGGACGACGAGCAGGTCGTTGGGCAGGTCGATGTCGGCCTTGTCGAGCTCGTCGACGAGCAGCACCCGGGGGCGGTCGGCGGCCAGTGCGCTGCCCAGCGGGCCCAGGCGCAGGTACTGGCCGATGTCGCCGGCCGCGGTGGCGTGCCGGGCCCTGGGTCGGCGGCCGGAGCCGCGGGGGGCCTCGCGCTCGCGCCGCAGCGAGGCCTCGCGCAGCCGGCCCACGGCGTCGTAGCGGTAGAGGGCGTCCTGGAGCGTGGAGCGGCTGTTGACCGACCAGCGCAGTACGTCGCCGAGGCCCAGCTCGTCGGCGACGGCGCGGGCCAGCGAGCTCTTGCCGGCGCCGGGCCGGCCGGTGACCAGCAGCGGGCGGTGCAGATGCAGCGCGGCGTTGACGACGGAGATCTCGTTGCGCTCCAGGAGGTAGGGCGCCTGGGCCGCCGCGCCGCGGGTGGCCGGAAAGCGACGCCACGGTGGCGGGGCGGGCAGCTCCGAGGGGCCGCGGAAGACCCACCAGTCCTCCGGCTCCGGCACCAGGCCGTCGGGGGCGCCAGCTGCGCTCTGTCCGGTCACCGCGGGTTCTCCTCGTTCGTGGCGTGCGTCCACGCACAGGTGTTCATGGTTGCGTCAACACCCAGGCGTCGGGGGCGAGTTGCGGGGGACGGTGGTCCGGGGCGTCGTACAGCAGGGACAGCCGCCGGCCGTGGAGGGCGGCGCTCTCGGGCTCGGCCACGGCCTTGGCCCGCTCCAGGCGCACCGCTTCGGGGACCTCGGTGTGGTCCGTGCCGTCGACCAGGGCCAGCAGGTCCTGGGCGATGTGCTCGCCGTGTTCGGCGCGATGCCACAGCACGGTGTGCACGCCCGCCTGGACGCACTGGCGCAGCAGCGTGCCGTGGTGGTGCGGTTCGCAGCACACGATCACCGTCCCGGCGTCGCGGTGCACCTCCAGCTGGGCGCGGGCCACTTTGCGGTCGGTGTGCCGGTGGTCGAGGACCAGGCGCTTGGCGTGCGGCAGGGCCGCGGTGCGCTGTTTCCAGCCCGCGTAGCTCTCCCGGGAGCGCTCGGTGGTGCGCACCACCACCCGGCGGGTGATGCCCGGTGCGAACGGCCCGTCCTCGTCGCTGTCGGGCGACTCCCAGGAGTCGACGTCGAGGCCGAGCCAGGCGGACGGCAGGAAGTACTCCACCAGGGCGGTCTCCGGGTCCTCCCTGACCTCGGTGCGCAGCACCCGGCGGATGTCGTCGACGACCTGCTCGCTGCCCGCCTCCGCGTCCCGGACCAGCGCGAGGCGGTGCGCCTGGCCGTCGGCGAAGGTCCAGATCTGGTACGTGAAGCGACGTCCCGTGGCGGTGGGCAGCAGCTCCACCTGGACGCGCGGCGGGGCGGCGGCGGGGCGTGCGCCGGGGGCCGCGGGCGCGGCCCCGGGGGTGCGCACCGGTGACCGGGTGGCCTCCACGTCGGCGCGGAACTGGCTGACCGCCGCCTCGTCCACCCCCGAGCGGGCGGCCACCCGCTCGACCCAGGCGTCCAGGTCCTCGGCCGGATAGACCTCGCCGGCCGCGCGTTCCTCGACGCTGATCCGCACCACCGCCTGCAGCAGCGGCGGCACCGGCGCGCCGGTCGTGGAGCTGAAGCCCTCCAGCGCGTCCATGGTGTCGGCGAGGCCCGCGACGGCGGGGAGTTCCGGGGCGTGCGGGAGTACCCGTTCCAGCAGGGCCCGGGGGTCGGTACGTGTGCAGTGGGCCAGCAGGCCGGACAGGTCGCGGCGCTGGCGGGTGGTCAGGTACTCGCCGGGGCGGACCGTATGGGCGGCGCGGCGCAGCCGTTCCCAGTCCTCGCGGGCGCCGTAGAGGCCGGGTCGGGCATGGGGGTCGTACGGGGCGGCGAGGGCGGGGGGTTCGTAGTCCCGTACCAGGTCGAGGAGTTCGGGGATGCCGCGGCGGACGCCCACGGCGAGGCCGACGAGCCGTTCGAGGTCGGCCGCCGGGCCCGCGGAGGGCCTGCCGAGCCGGGCGGCGAGCCGCTGCTCGCAGGCCAGCACCGCCTCGCGGCCCTTGAGGACCCGCTCCAGTGCGGTGAGCAGCTGCTGGACGCCGCGGCGGGCGGTGGGCACCGCCGAGGGCGGCAGCGCGGGGAGTTCGGCCTCGATGGCGGGGACGCTGATGGCGTACATCGTCGCCGGCGACGACCCGGGGGCGGCGGACTCCGGGGCACGGTGCACGGCCGCGACGAGGCCGACGACGGCCTGCCGCTCGCGGTCCCACAGCGGCCCGCCGCTGAACCCCTCGGTGACCTGGGCGCCGCCGAGCACGTCCAGCGCGATCCACGGCGGCGCCGAGACCCGGGGCACCGCGCGGACCGTGGGCAGCGGATTGCCGCTGGCCCATAACGCGATGGTCTCGCCCGCGTAGTTGTGCTGCAGGAACGGTGCCGGCTCGGCGCCCGGGGGCGGGGCGTCGGTCAGCTCCAGTACGGCGAGGTCGCCGTGGTAGGGCAACCGTCCGGGCCGGACGGGGTCGTTGCCGGCCGCCTTGGCCCTCGGCGGCACCCACATCTCCGCCACGACCCGGGCCGACAGGTCCGCGCCGGCCGCGACATGCGGCAGCCTGAGCGTGACCGTCTCGCTCCGGTCGGGGAGGTCCTGGGTGAAACGCTCCCTGCCCAGTGCGCTGTTGACGACATGGGCGCAGGTCAGGACGAGTCGCTCGGCGACCAGTACGCCCGCGCCGACGGCCTGCTCGCCGTGCCGCACGGAGGCGAAGGACAGCTGGAGCGGGGTGTCCGGACCCACGCCCGCGATCATGGTGTCGCCCCGCCCGGTTCCCCCGGGTCCCGGCCGAGGTTCCAGGTGGCGGAGACCGTGAAGCTCGCCTCGCCGTTACCGGAGAACACGCCCAGGCGCAGATCGGATCCGAGGGTGACGCCGAACTCCACCGTGACCTCGTCCGGGCGGTGTTCGCCACTGGCGATCGAGCGGTGGATCTGGCCGAGGACGCCGCCGAGCGGACGCAGGGCCTCCTCCAGGACCTCCCCGCCGCGGGTCAGCGCGCGGCCCATCCGGCTGTCCACGCTGACCGGCTGGGCGGAGCCGAACGCGTCGGGCAGCTCCAGCTCACCGTCGGCGCCGTCGTCAGGGTGCACGGACCGGCCCGCGCCCGAAGGGCTCTTGGCGACCGGTTCCTCGGCCCGCAGCCACACGACGGTCCCGTCATCCAACTTCAGTGCCACGTCCCCCATGACGATCAGTCTGACATGAGGCGCAGGGCCAACGCGCGCACTTTTGCGTCACACTCCACCCTTCGGCACCGGGGGCCACCTGCGAAAAGGGGGTTCCATAGGGGGCGGCGCGGTACATGGCGGGCAGGCGCGTCGCGCCTACTCCGCGAGCAGGACCCTGGCCAACTGGCGCGACTGCGCCACCAGTCGGTCCTCGCTGTCCCAGACCTCCGCGTCCTCCTCCAGGAAGCCGCCCGCCATGTTGCGGGTGGTGATGGCGACCCGCAGCGGGCCGGGGGCCGGGCGCCGCCGGACGTGGGTGGTCAGTTCGACGGTGGGCACCCAGCCGGAGATGCCCAGGTCGAAGGCGGTGGGCGGCAGCGCGTCGACGGTCAGCAGGAGGGAGAGCGGGTCGGGGTCGCGGCCGTCGGCGAGGCCGAACCAGGCACGCATCTCGCCCCTGCCGGACGGGGCGCCGACGGCCCAGCCGGCGGTCGCCGGGTCCAGGCGGATGGCGAGCCGGTCGGCGATCGCGGTGCTCCCGGGGATGGCGGGGCGTTCGCCAGGGGCGCTGTCGGCACCCAGGCAGTGCTCGTACGGCGGGATGGCGGGCGGCTTGGCGGTCGTACGGACGTCGTCGGGCAGCGCGTCGAGATCGCCGTAGGAGGCCAGCACCCGCAGCCGCTCGACCTCGCTGCCGTCGTCGGCGAACTGCACGAGGGTGGCGGTGCCGGTCGACATCGTGCGGCCGGTGCGGACCACCTCGGTGCGGATGACGGCGGGGCCCGGGACGGAGGCGGTCAGGTAGTGCGCGGTGACCGAGAGCGGGTCGGGGTGCGGGAGGGCGTCGCCCAGGGCGCGGCCCATGAGGGCGAGGAGGTAGCCGCCGTTGACCGCCTGGATGATCGTCCAGCCGGCGGAGAGGTGGGCGTCATAGACGCCCGGGGCGCGACGGGTGACCGCCGTGTCGCGGTCGAACTCACTGTTGCCAAGCGTCACCAGAGCCATGGGTTGCACGCTACACCGGATAGTTACCGACCGGTAGTGTCAGTTTTGACGACCGCACCGGAAGCGGTCCGTCCGGCCCTGCGATGATGTCGCCATGCTTCACGTGCTCTACCTGGTCGGCGTCGCGGCCTTCGCGGCGAGCGGTGTGCTGGCCGCCTACCGCGCCAACATGGACCCCTTCGGCGGCCTGGTGCTCGCCTTCGCCGCGTCCATCTCCGGCGGGACGCTGCGCGACCTCATCCTCAACCGGCAGCCGCTGTACTGGACGCACGACTGGGTGCTGCTGACGGTGATCATCTGTGTCGGCGTCGGCACCATGATCTATCTGCGCTTCTGGACGCTGCCGCGCAAATCGCTGCTGGTCGTCGACGCGATCGGACTCTCCGTCGTCACGGTGATCGGCGCCCGCGCCGCCATCCAGGCGGGCGCCACCCCACTCGCCGTGATCATCCTGGCCGTACTGACCGGCGTCGCCGGCGAGGTCATCCGCGATGTGCTGTGCGGGGAGTTCCCCCCGCTGCTGCTGCGCGAGGACGTGTACGCGATCGCCGCGATGGCGGGCGCCTGCTGCCTGTTGCTGCTGCACCACCTCGGCGTCGGCGCCACCCCCGCCGCGGCGGTCTCGGCGGGGGTGGTCTTCGCACTCCGGATGGGCGCGGTCTACCTGGGGCTGCATCTGCCTCGGCCGCAGCAGCTGCGGCCGAGGCCGGGCCAGAAGCACACCGACTGACCCGGCCCGCGGTGCCTACTTGCCGGGCAGCGCCGGCTTCTTGCCCGTGTACAGCCAGGTGTCGAAGAGATCGTCCAGCTGCTGCCCCGAGATCCTCTCGGCCAGCGTGATGAACTGCGAGATCTCCGCGTTGCCGTAGCGGTGCTGACGCGTCCAGGTGGGCAGCAGGTCGAAGAACGCCTTGTCGCCGATGCGCTCGCGCAGCATCTGCAGCGTCATCGCGCCGCGCTGGTAGACAGCGTCGTCGAACATCGTGTCCCGCTGCGGATCGCCGACCTTGATCTTCCAGAAGGGGTCGTCGGCGGGACGGGAGCCGTAGGACTTCAGGAAGGAGTCGTGGGCGCTGGTGCGGCCCTTGTGCTCCTCCCACAGCCACTGCGCGTACGTGGCGAAGCCCTCGTTCAGCCAGATGTTGGGCCAGGTCTTCACCGACACCGAGTCGCCGAACCACTGGTGGGCCAGCTCGTGGACGATGGTCGACTCGCTGCGGACCGCCGAGTAGACGGGCTTGGACTGCACCTCCAGGGAGAAGCCGGCGTCGGGCATGTCGTCGACGATGGCCCCGGTCTCCTCGAAGGGGTACGGACCGAAGACCTTCGACCAGTAGTCGGTGGCCTCGGCCGTGACGCCGTAGACATCGACCTTGCCGGTGGGCAGCGTGGGGTCGGTGGCGACGTAGACGGGGATGCCGCCCGGGGTGGTGCCGGTGCGCACGTCGAACTTCCCGATGGTGGCGGTGGCCAGGTACGTCGCCATCGGCTTGGTCTCGCGCCAGTGGGAGTACGAGCGGTCCCCCTTGACCCGCGAGGAGACCAGACGGCCGTTGGACACGCCGGTCAGCCCCTTGGGGGCGTCGATGCGGATGTCGTAGGTGGCCTTGTCGCCCGGGTGGTCGCTGGAGGGGAACCACGTCGAGGCGGCGTTCGGCTGGCAGGCGACGAAGACGCCGTCCTTGGTCTTCATCCAGCCGTAGTCGGAGCCGAACAGGATGGGACCGTTGAGCGGCTTCGGTATGCCGCCGTAGGTCACCGTCACGGTGAACCGCTCGCCCTTGCGCAGGCGGGTGGCGGGGGTGACGGTGATCTCGTCCCCGGATCTGGTGAAGGCGGCCTTGCGCCCGTTCACCTTGATCGCGTCGACGGTGAGCTTGTGCAGGTCGAGATCGAAGGAGCGAAGGCTCTCGGTGGCCTTGGCCTTGAGGGTGGTGCGGCCGTCCAGGAGGCCGCTCTCGGGGTCGTAGCTGACGCCGAGGTCGTAGTGCAGGGCGTCGTAGCCGCCGTTGCCCAGCTTGGGGAAGTACGGGTCGCCGACGCCGGGCGCACCGCCCGAGGCACCCGGTGCGGCGGCCGACACCCCGGGCGCGGCGGCGAGGGTGGCGGCCGAGGCGACCGCGGTGGCGAGGGCGAGCAGGCGGGGAGTGCGACGCACGGAACGGGAGAGTGCCATGAGCCGTCCTTTCGAACACGCGAATGAGGGAACAATCGCGCCAACTCTGCACTCTCCCGGCCGGTTTCGCCCGGGATTTTCCCAAGCCCTCAGGTGTTACTGATCACTTGACGCCTTACCGGCCGCGGCGGGCTCCGCCGCGTTCTCCGGGTGGTGGCAGGCGACTTGGTGCCCCGTCCGCAGCGCGACCAGCGGCGGCTCGGTGGTGGTGCACACCTCGGTCGCCTTCCAGCAGCGGGTACGGAACCGGCAGCCGGAGGGCGGGTTGATCGGCGAGGGCACATCGCCCTTGAGCAGGATCCGGTCGCGCTGGGTGCGCCGCTTGGGGTCGGGCACCGGCACGGCGGACAGCAGCGCCTTGGTGTACGGGTGCATCGGCGTCTCGTAGAGCGCCTTGCGGTCCGCCAGCTCCACGATCTTGCCGAGGTACATCACCGCGATCCGGTCCGAGACGTGCCGGATGACCGAGAGGTCGTGGGCGATGATGACGTAGGTCAGGCCCAGCTCCTCCTGGAGGTCGTCCATGAGGTTGACGACCTGCGCCTGGATCGACACGTCCAGCGCGGAGACCGGCTCGTCGGCGACGACCAGCTTGGGCTTGAGCGCGAGCGCGCGGGCGATGCCGATGCGCTGGCGCTGACCGCCGGAGAACTCGTGCGGATAGCGGTTGTAGTGCTCCGGGCTCAGTCCCACCAGCTCCAGCAGCCGCTGCACCTCCTTCTTCACACCGCCCTCGGGCTCGACGCCCTGGAGGCGGAAGGGGGTGGAGACGATCCCGCCGATGGTGTGGCGGGGGTTCAGCGAACCGTACGGGTCCTGGAAGATCATCTGCACGTCGCGGCGCATCGGGCGCAGCCTGCCCGGCGACAGATGGGTGATGTCCGTGCCCTGGAACTCGATCGAACCGCCGGTCGGCTCGTCGAGCCGGGTGATCAGCCGGCCCATCGTCGACTTGCCGCAGCCGGACTCGCCGACGACGCCGAGCGTCTCGCCCGGCCGTACGTCGAAGTCGATGCCGTCGACCGCCTGCACCGCCCCGACCTGCCGCTTGAGCAGGCCCTTGGTGATCGGGAAGTGCCGCACCAGACCGCGGACCCTGAGCAGCGGCTCGGGGTCGGCGGCGCGCTGCTCGGCCGCGGCCGAGGCCTTCGGCCCCTTCTGGAGCGGGATCTCGTTGTTCTGGTCGTCAGTCGTCTCGGTCACAGCTTCGGCGCAATCTCTTCGGTCCAGATACGCTCCCGCTCCTCCGGCGCCATGTGGCAGGCGGAGAAGTGCCCTCCCCCGCCGGCCTCGCGCAGTTCGGGGCGGACCGTACGGGTGAGGTTGTCCTTGGGCACATCCGCGTACGGGCAGCGAGGGTTGAAGGCACAGCCGGACGGGACGTTGATCAGGCTGGGCGGCGAGCCCTTGACCGGGATCAGCCGCTCGGTCTGGTCGCGGTCGATGCGCGGCATGGAGCCGAGCAGGCCCCAGGTGTAGGGGTGCTGCGGCGCGTAGAAGACCTTCTCGGCCGGGCCGCGCTCGACGCACCGCCCGCCGTACATCACCAGCAGGTCGTCGGCGAGCTCGGCGACCACCCCGAGGTCGTGGGTGATGATGATGACCGCCGAGCCGAACTCCTTCTGCAGATCGCGGATCAGGTCCAGGATCTGCGCCTGGACGGTGACGTCCAGGGCGGTGGTCGGCTCGTCCGCGATCAGCAGCTCGGGGTTGTTGACCAGCGCCATCGCGATCATGGCGCGCTGGCGCATACCGCCGGAGAACTGGTGCGGATGGTCGTCCACGCGCTTGTCGGGCTGCGGGATGCCGACCCGGTCGAGCATCTCGATCGCCCGCCTGCGCGCGGTCTTCTTGTCCACGTCGTTGTGGACCCGGTAGGCCTCCATGATCTGCTTGCCGACCGAGTAGAAGGGGTGCAGCGCGGACAGCGGATCCTGGAAGATCATCGCCATCTCGCGGCCGCGCAGCCGGCGCACCTCGTCGGGATCGGCGGAGACCAGCTCCTTGCCGTCCAGCCAGATCTCGCCGGACATCCGCACCCGGCTGCGCTGCTGGCGCGAGGCGCGGTGCAGGCCCATGACGGCGAGCGAGGTCACCGACTTTCCGGAGCCGGACTCGCCGACGATGCCGAGCGTCCTGCCCTTCTCCAGGCTGAAGGTCAGCCCGTCGACGGACTTCACCAGGCCGTCGTCGGTGGGGAAGTGGACCTTGAGGTCCCGCACCTGGAGGAAGGCCGCCGGCTGCGGTCCCGCCTCGGTGGCGGCCGCGGCGTTCTGGGACTTCTCTACGGTCTTGTCCTCGGAGGAGTCGGTCACGAGAGCCTCACCCGCGGGTCGACGGCGGCGTACAGAACGTCCACCACCAGATTGCATATGACGATGAAGAACGCGGCGAGCAGGGTGACGCCGAGGATGTTCGGCAGGTCGTTGGCGTTGATCGCCTCGACCGCGAAGGCGCCGACTCCCTTGAGCGAGAAGACCTGTTCGGTGATGAGCGCACCACCGAGCAGCAGGCCCAGGTCCATGCCGAAGACCGTGATGATCGGGGTGAGGGCGGCCCGCAGACCGTGCCGCACCACCACCTTGCGCTCGCGCAGGCCCTTGGCGCGGGCCGTACGGATGTAGTCCTCGCTCAGCGTCTCCAGCATGCCGGCCCGGGTGAGCCGGGCGTAGAGCGCGGAGTAGAGGAAGGCCAGGGTGACCCAGGGCAGGACCAGGGTCCGGGCCCACAGGAACGGGTCCTCCAGCAGTGGTACGTAGTCGCTGCGTTCGAAGATCGGCCACTGGTAGGTGAACAGGGCCAGCGCCAGCGCGCCGGTGAAGAACATCGGGAGGGAGACGCCGGCCAGCGCGACGCCCATCGCCATCCGGTCGAAGAACGAGCCGGGGCGCAGTGCGGAGAGCACGCCGGTGGCGACACCGGAGACGACCCACAGCACGGCCGCGCCGGCGGCCAGCGAGAGCGTCACCGGGAGCCGGGACTGGATCTCCGGCCACACCTCGATGTGGGTCTTGAAGGAGTATCCGAAGCACGGCACATGGCACTTGGCCGCTTCCGGACCGAACTTGTAGTCGACGCCGACGAAGATGCCCTTGAGGAAGTCCCAGTACTGCTCGTACACGGGCTTGTCCAGGCCGAGGTTCTTCTTGACCGCGGCGATGTCCGCGGGCGTGGGGGCCTTTCCGATGTACTGCTGGGCAAGCTGGTCGGTGCTCTGCCCGGCCAGCTTCGGCAGCAGGAAGAAGATGCCGAAAGTGACCGCGCTGACGATCAGCAGCAGGATCACTGCGCTGATCAACCTGCGGATGATGTACGAGAACACGGGGATGCGGCGTCGGCGCCGCGGGCCGGCCGGAACCGGCCCGCGGACACCAATGCCTTCACCTGCCTTCCAGGGCTGCTACTTCTTGACGCCGATGTTGAGGTAGTCGTACTGACCGCTGAAGGCCGAGGTGGACACCAGGTTGGTGGCCTTGGGCGAGCGGTACATCAGGACCTTGAAGTAGGTGAGCGGGACCAGCGCCGCCTGCTCCATCGTCTTCTTGTCGATCTCGGCGTACGCCTTCTCGCGGGCCGCCTTGTCGGTGTTGGCGATGGCGGTCTCGAGCAGCTTGTTGATCTCCGGGTCGTCCAGCTCGGACAGGTTGGTGTTACCGGACTTGCTGATCGCCTTGCCGTTGAGGATCTGCTGCAGGTAGCCGTAGCCGGTCGGGAAGTCCGAGCCCCACTGCATCATGATCAGGCCGACGTTGTTCTTCTTGTTGAACTCCGGCACACCGGCGTAGTCCGAGAAGTACTTGCTGGTCGGGTACGACTGGATCTTGGCCGTGATGCCGATCTTCTTCAGCGACTCGATGACCGAGGTGGCCGCGTCGACCTCGTCCTGGCGGTCGTTGCGGGCCAGGATCGTGGTGGTGGTCTTGCCGGCGCCGCACTTGTCCCAGTGCTTCTTGGCCTCGGTCAGGTCCAGCTTGTCGCCGTTGTACTTCTGCGGGTACAGGTCGAACTTCTGGTAGCCGTCGATGTCGGTCGGCAGGACCGTGGAGGCCAGCTCACCGCGGATCGGGCCGCCGAGCGAGGTCTGCACGGCCTTCTTGTCGATCGCGTACTCGACGGCCTTGCGGCACTCCAGGTTGTCGAACGGCTTCGCCTTGGTGTTGATCGCCGTGTAGACCAGGCGCTGACCGAGCGCGTTGTCGGTGTTGGCCTTCTCCTTGGGGTCCGTCAGGAGCTGGGCCTGCGTCTGGCCGTCCACACCGCGGCCGGCCAGGTCGACCAGGGTGTTGCCGGACTGGAGGTCCTTGTCGATGGTCGACTGGGCGACCTTCAGCTTCAGGACGATCTTGTCGGGCAGCTGCTTGCGCAGCGGGTCGCTCTTCGCGGACCACTGCGGGTTGCGCACGAGGGTGAGCTGCTTGCCCTCCTCGTAGCTCTCGAACTTGTACGAGCCGGTGGACAGCACGGACTTGGTGTAGTCCGCGCCCTTGTCCTTGGCCTTCGGCACCGGAGCGGTCTGCGGGGCGCTGACCAGGTAGTCGAACTCCGCGAACGGCTTCTTGAGGTGGAAGACGATCGTGTGGTCGTCCGGGGTCTCGATGGACTTGAGCCCTTCCTTGCTCTTGTCCTTGTAGGGCCCCTTGTAGCCGCCCTCGTTGTCCTTGAGGAACTGCTGGAAGTAGTTCGGGCCCAGCGAGAGGGTGTCGCGCGCGAAATTGGAACGCTCGACGGCGTACTTGACGTCCTGCGCGGTGACCGCGGAGCCGTCCTCGTACTTCACGCCCTTGCGGATCTTGTACGTCCAGGTCCGGCCGCCGTCGCTGGGCTTGCCCATCTCCTCGGCGAGGTCGGGGACCAGCTCGTTGCCCTTCGTGCCGGGGCCCGGCTTGAAGGTGGTCAGCGGGCGCGCATAGAGCCGGCTGAAGTTGTAGATGAAGGCGTAGTACGTGTTGCCCGGGTCGAACGACTCGGGGGCGTCGCTCATCGCGTAGTTGACCGTACCGCCCTTCGCGTCCGAGGCGTTGACGACGCCCTTGGTGGCGGCGTTCGCCTCGGACGAGCCGTCCGAGGAACCCTTGCCCCCGCTGCAGCCGGCCAGCAAAAGGCCCGCACTGGTGATGGCCGCTATCGCCGCGACCGGAACTGACCTTCGCATGATGGTCCGTGTCCCCTTCGTTCGTCGAGAAACTTCACACGTCAAAACTTCACTGGCGGTGGAGATTTGTGGGCGCCGGCGCCCGGCGGGCCGTCAACGGCTGCGCGGGTCCAGCGCGTCCCTCAGGCCGTCACCGAGCAGGTTGAACGCGAGCACGGTGACGAAGATCGCGAGGCCGGGGACGATCATGTACTGGGGGTCGACCTCGTAGTACTTGACGGCCTGGTTGAGCATGCCGCCCCAGGACGCCTGGGGCGGCTGGATGCCGACGCCCAGGAAGCTCAGGGCCGCTTCGAAGAGGATGTTGGAGGGGATCAGCAGCGTCGAGTAGACGATGACCGGACCCACCAGGTTGGGCAGCAGCTCCCGGAAGAGGATGAACGGGCCGCGCGCTCCCATGCCGCGGGCGGCGTCCACGAATTCACGCTCGCGCAGCGACAGCGTCTGCGCGCGCACGATGCGGCCCATGTACGGCCAGTTGAAGAAGCCGATCACGAAGATCAGCACCGAGATGTGCAGCGGCAGACCCTCCAGGCCGAAGGCGCCGCCCTGCAGCGAGGCGGAGATGGCGATGGCGAACAGCAGCAGCGGGAAGGCCAGGAAGACGTCCATCATCCGGCTGATGAAGGCGTCCACCCGTCCGCGGTAGAAGCCGGCGACCACACCCAGCACGGTGCCGATGGCGACCGACAGCAGCGTCGCGCCGAACGCCACGATCAGCGACACCCAGGAGCCCTCCAGGATCCGGGCGAGCAGGTCGCGGCCGAACTTGGGGTCCACGCCGAGCGGGTGGTCCCCGCTCATCCCGCCGAAGTCCCCCTTGGGAAGCGTGGTGTTGGGGTCGATCAGCGACTGGTTGGGGGTGTTGGGGTCCAGGCCGAGCAGGGCCTGGAGGGGGCGCGAGAGCGCGGCGAGGACGACGAGCAGGATGACAACGATGGCACCCGCCACCGCGACCTTGTCCCGCCTGAAGCGCAGCCATGCGATCTGGCCGAGCGAGCGCCCTTCGATGCGCTTGCCCTCCACGCCTTTCAGCACCGCTTCCGGCTGCGCCTCGGCAGCCGCCCCGGTGGTCTCGATCGGTGCGGTCACGGTGCCCTTGACCCCTCTCGGCCGACGATGGCCGGCCCCTGCCCCGCCGCAAAAGCGGCCTGATTCACATCACTGGTGCAATTCGGTGCAAGTACTGCGGGCATCGCGGAACTTCACACAGTGGAAGTCGGAGATTCACGCGACGCCGTATGGGATGACGCTCGATGACGCTCGTACAAAGGACCGAGGCCCTCGGTGTTTCCGGAGTCTTCATCCCCTTCGCGATCAGTCACCAGCCCTGACCGGGAAAGGATGCGCAACTGTGATGTGCTCCACGGCTTTCCGTTATACGGACGCACGTTCGGGCTGAGCGGGGCGAATGTCCACGGGAGAGGACCTCAACCGTGGGGAATACGGGGCGAATTCACCCCGGAACCGGCGCCTCGACGACCCGCTCCGTCACCGGAGGGCGTCGCCGAGGGACCCCGGCCGGGCGGCCGGCGGGCGGGTCAGTAAGGGCGCGGGTAGCCGTAGCCGTACGAGGGCGCGGGGGCCGGCTGGCCCTGCGGCTGGACGTAGCCGTCACGGTCGAAGAAGGGCCGCGCACAGGCCCGCATCCACATCGCGACCGGGTCGTAGTCGTCGTTCATCGCGACCGTGGAGACCGGCAATCCGTCCGGAACCGCACCGATCGACTGCTGGATCATCAACCGGGCCGAATCCACCGCTTGTTGGCCGGTGTCGTACAGATCCAGCCCGACCGCCAGATACGGGGCGCCGAGCGCGGGCTGCACCCAGGCCCGGCGCAACGACCGTACGGCGGGGGTGCGGTGGGCGTTCTGGGCCAGCAGGGCGTAGAACTGCGGGATGTCGATGACCGGCTCGGAGATCCGCAGCGGACCGGCCGGCAGCCGGTCGAGGCCGCCGGCGATACGGCGCAGGTCCAGCCAGGGGATGCCGACACCGCCACCGGGGGCGTGCGGGTTCAGCCACAGGCCCCAGCGGTCCGGGAAGAGCGCGCCGGCGATCTCCAGGCCGCTGACGACCTCGTGGTCGCGATTCCAGCCGGAGGCGGCGAGTTCGGGCGCCGAGGTCACGCACGGCGCGTAGCCGAGGCCGTCGACCTCCATGTTTCCGTACTGCGCGTCGGGGGAGCCGGCCCGGCCGTGCCACAGCAGCATCCAGACCTGGCCCGCGGCGAGCGCCTGCAGCAGCGCCTCATAGGCGTCGTAACGGCCGGGCGAGACCTGCTGGAGCAGCTGCTCCAGCGCTCCGGCCGCCGCCGGCCCCTGATGCGCACCCGCGCTCACGTGGTCCGTCCCTTCATCTCGGCAGGGCACGTGTGGGTGCGCCCGCGCGTCATCCAACCAGCTTACGAGTGGTCGCGAGAGTAGAAGGGCCGCACGCGCTCCAGCATCCAGTCGGCGACCGGGTCGCCGTGGGCGAGATCGAGCATCACCAACTGCACCGGCCAGGGCACCGGGACCGCGCCGAGCGCACGCCCCAGGGCCGCAAGGACCGTCTCGCGGGCGGTGCCGTCGTGCAGCGCGGCAGGGTCCACCGCGAGCTGAACACCGACGAACAGTGTGGGCGTGTCGCCCTCGACACTAGCCAGGGCACGCCGGGCAGTCAGGACAATTCCGGCACCGGAGAACTCCAGTCCGGCGGCGGCAAGGAAGTCCACCGGCTCCTCCTGCCAGTCCGGCTCGAAGAGCCGCACCCGCCCGCCGCTCGGCAGCCCCTCGCCACCGTGGCGACCTTGCCGGCACAGCTCGGCCACCGCGGGCGGCGGCAGCGGAACCCCGACCGTGCCGTCCGGGTTGACCGCGATCCCGATCCTCGGCGGCAGCCCGCGGGCGAACTCCCCGGCCGGGGCGACGGTGAAGGACATGTGCGAGCCGACCACCCGCAGGAACTCCTGCTCGGAGCTGTAGACCGGGACATGGGCCACCCCGCCGATCTCGACGGTGGGCAGGTCCAGGCCGCGGGCGCCCGGGCCCGCGCTCTCCGGGCCACCGCCGTTGGGCAGCGGCACCCACACCCGGCTGCGGCCCAGTACCTCGACGATCCGGCCGCCGGCGCCCGGATGCCCGACCGACGCGGCGAGCACCTCTTCGAGCTCGTTCGCCGGCCACGCCAGCTGCGGTATCCCCTGCTCCGAAAGACTCATCCGTACCCACCCGTTCCGACCACGCCCATCGCCCATCGACCCTAGACGAGAAATACCGCAGGCGGTTCATACGGGGGCGGGGTACGGCACGCCCGGAAGCCGCAGTCCGCTCAGTGGAAGGCGACCGTCTTCAGTGCGCTCGCCGCCCGCCGGTCCAGCAGGACCACCGAGCTGAACCCCTTCGGCGGCCCGGCCGTCTCCGCCGCGCCGACCAGCCGGCCCACCGCCCTGCGGTGCCGCGCGAAGGCGTACCCCGACACCCCGCGCCCGCGCGCCTCCTGGCCGGACCGCGCCACCTCCGGCGGCACGTCGAGCAGCACCAGATGCAGCCCGCGCCCGCCGCGCGCCGCCGACCGGGCGACCCAGCGGCGCACCCAGGCCAGCGTTCCGCAGTCGTGCACCACCACGCTGTCCCCCGACGCGAGCGCACGGCCCAGCGCGAGATAGTGCGCGGCCCGCACCAGCGGGCGGTACAGCCCGTACGGCAGCCGGCGCAGCCTGCCGCGCGCCCAGCGCTCGCGGACGTCCTGCGAATCGATGCGGTGCACCACGGTGCCGCGGCCGTCCGACGACGGCACCACCCGGTGCATCAGGGTGCTCTTGCCGCTGCCCGGCAGTCCGGAGACCACCACCAGGTCGCCGGCGGCGAACCGCAGCTCCGCGGTGCCGCGGGCACGCCTGCGGCCGCGCAGGTCCATCACCCGAGTACCGCGCCCCGGCCGCACGACGGACCGCGCCGCGCGCCGGGCCGGGGGCGCGGCGGCAGGTGCCGCCACCGGCGCGCCCGGGGGCACGACCCCTGAAGTGGCCGCGAATGCCGCTTCCCTGTGCACCGTGATCGCCCTCCCCGTCCAGTTCCGGTCCGAGTCCGTCCCTTACCCGCAGAGTGTCAAGAAAAGGTAATGGCCATCAAGGCGATTGTCCGATCTGTCGGCGTGGCGGGCCCGCTCCTGGACCGGGCGGCGACCGGGGCTCCTCGATCCGGCGTTCCCGTGTAATGATGTGGCCGCCACGTGCACGTCTGAAGCTCGTCCGTGCACCGCCAACTCCATACCGGCCGCTTGAATCCGCGCGGGAGAGTCCCCGGCCGCCACGGCGGGGCGCCGAAGGAGCAAGTCCTCCCTTGAATCTCTCAGGCCCCTATACCGCGCGGGCGAGGCAGATCTGAAAAGCGAGCCACTGCCCGGTTGCATGGGGCGGCTCCACCCAAGGTGCAAACCGGGTCCGTTCGCGGGATCCCGGTGAACCTCTCAGGTTCCGATGACAGATGGGGAGAACGTCTTGTCACCCATGCCTGGGAGCCCAGAACCATGACAGATGCCCCCCGCCGCACCGCGCTGGACGCCACCCACCGCGCGCTCGGCGCGACCATGACCGACTTCGCCGGCTGGGACATGCCGCTGCGCTACGGCAGCGAGCGCGACGAACACGTCGCCGTCCGCACCCGCGCCGGTCTCTTCGACCTCTCCCACATGGGTGAGATCACCGTCACCGGCCCGCAGGCCGCCGACCTCCTCGACTACGCGCTGGTCGGCAACATCGGCGGCGTCAGTACCGGCCGCGCCCGCTACACCATGATCTGCGAGGACGGCGGCGGCATCCTGGACGACCTGATCGTCTACCGGCTCGCCGACCAGGAGTACATGGTCGTCGCCAACGCCTCCAACGCCCAGGTGGTGCTGGACGCGCTGAGCGCGCGAGCGGGCGGCTTCGACGCCGCGATCCGCGACGACCGGGACGCCTACGCACTGCTCGCGGTGCAGGGCCCGCAGTCCCCGGGGATCCTCAAGGCGCTGACCGACGCCGATCTGGACGGCCTGAAGTACTACGCCGGGCTGCCCGGCACGGTCGCCGGCGTCGACGCGCTGATCGCCCGTACGGGATACACCGGCGAGGACGGCTTCGAGCTGTTCGTGCGACCGGCGGACGCGGTGGCCCTGTGGGAGGCGCTGGCCGCGGCCGGCAAGGACGCCGGTCTGGTGCCCTGCGGTCTGTCCTGCCGCGACACGCTGCGCCTGGAGGCGGGCATGCCGCTGTACGGGCACGAGCTGACCACCGCCACCACGCCGTTCGACGCGGGCCTGGGCCGGGTCGTGAAGTTCGAGAAGACCACCAACAACGGCGACTTCGTGGGCCGCGCCGCGCTGGCGGCGGCCGCCGAGCGCGCCGAGACCGACCCGCCGCGCAAGCTGGTCGGCCTGATCGCCGAGGGCCGCCGGGTTCCGCGCGCCGGATACCCGGTCGTCACGGCCGACGGCACGGTCATCGGCGAGGTCACCTCCGGGGCCCCCTCCCCCACGCTCGGCAAGCCGATCGCCATCGCCTACGTCGACGCGGCCTACGCCACACCGGGCACCGAGGGTGTCTGCGTGGACATCCGTGGAAGCCATGAGCCGTACGAGGTCACCGCGCTGCCCTTCTACAAGCGGCAGAAGTAGCGGTTCGCCCACGGCAGGCACGGCAGTGGCGCGCGCCCGCGTGTCTCACTGTGCAAGACCCTCCCCCGGACTTCGCCCGGGGAGGCGCCCCCATGCACGATCACACCCTCGCGTACAGGAGAATCGAGCCATGAGCAACCCCCAGCAGCTGCGCTACAGCAAGGAGCACGAGTGGCTGACGGACGCCGTGGAGGGCGTCTCGACGGTCGGTATCACCGAGCACGCGGCCAACGCGCTCGGCGATGTGGTCTTCGTGGAGCTTCCCGCGGTCGGCTCGACGGTCACGGCGGGCGAGTCCTGCGGTGAGCTGGAGTCGACCAAGTCCGTCAGCGATCTCTACTCGCCCGTGGACGGCGAGATCGTCGAGATCAACGAGGATGTCGTCGGCGACCCCTCGCTGGTGAACTCCGCCCCGTTCGAGGGCGGTTGGCTGTTCAAGGTGAAGGTCAGCGGCGAGCCGGAGGACCTGCTCTCGGCCGACGAGTACACCGCCTTCGCCGCCGGCTGATCCCGGACCCCTCTCCCCAGGAAGACTCATGTCGCTTCTCAACAGCTCCCTGCACGAGCTCGACCCCGACGTCGCCGCCGCCGTCGACGCCGAGCTGCACCGCCAGCAGTCCACCCTCGAGATGATCGCGTCGGAGAACTTCGCCCCCGTCGCCGTCATGGAGGCCCAGGGCTCCGTCCTCACCAACAAGTACGCCGAGGGCTACCCCGGCCGCCGCTACTACGGCGGCTGCGAGCACGTCGACGTGGTCGAGCAGATCGCGATCGACCGCATCAAGGCCCTCTTCGGCGCCGAGGCCGCCAACGTCCAGCCGCACTCCGGCGCACAGGCCAACGCCGCCGCCATGTTCGCCCTGATCAAGCCGGGCGACACCATCCTGGGCCTCAACCTCGCCCACGGCGGCCACCTCACCCACGGCATGAAGATCAACTTCAGCGGCAAGCTGTACAACGTCGTGCCGTACCACGTCGACGAGAAGACCAACCTGGTCGACATGGAGGAGGTCGAGCGCCTCGCCAAGGAGCACCGCCCCAAGCTGATCGTGGCCGGCTGGTCCGCCTACCCGCGCCAGCTCGACTTCGCCGCCTTCCGCCGGATCGCCGACGAGGTGGGCGCGTACCTCATGGTCGACATGGCGCACTTCGCCGGTCTGGTGGCCGCGGGCCTGCACCCCAACCCGGTGCCGCACGCCCACGTCGTGACCACCACCACCCACAAGACCCTCGGCGGCCCCCGCGGCGGCGTCATCCTGTCCACCCAGGAGCTCGCCAAGAAGATCAACTCCGCGGTCTTCCCCGGTCAGCAGGGCGGTCCGCTGGAGCACGTCATCGCGGCGAAGGCGGTCTCCTTCAAGGTCGCCGCCTCCGAGGACTTCAAGGAGCGCCAGCAGCGCACCCTCGAAGGCGCCAAGATCCTCGCCGAGCGCCTCGTCCAGGACGACGTCAAGCAGCACGGCGTCTCCGTCCTGTCGGGCGGCACCGACGTCCACCTCGTCCTGGTCGACCTGCGCGACTCCGAACTCGACGGACAGCAGGCCGAGGACCGCCTCCACGAGGTCGGCATCACCGTCAACCGCAACGCGATCCCCAACGACCCCCGCCCGCCGATGGTCACCTCCGGCCTGCGCATCGGCACCCCGGCCCTGGCCACCCGCGGTTTCCAGGCCGAGGACTTCCGCGAGGTCGCCGACATCATCGCCGAGGCCCTCAAGCCCGCCTACGACGCCGAGTCCCTCAAGGCCCGGGTCACGGCGCTCGCGGACAAGTACCCGCTGTACCCGTCGCTGTGACGCGTCTCATGCGGTGATCCTCCGCGCCGCCGGTCACCGGCGGCGCGGAGGCCGAACGGGCCGTGAGCCCGGGGCCGTTGGTCCCGGGCTCACCGTCTGTGTGCCTGTTCTTCTCCCTCCTTTCGCGAAATCACGTGGAAAATCCGGTGATTCGCGAGAAATAAGGTGACCCACGGCAGATGCAGCCGCCCCTCCTCCGTGAAGGGGGCACTTCTCGACGGCAGGACGGACGACACATCCCATGGACATGAGCGCGGGCGAGCGCAAGGGGCTCAGCCTCTTCGCCCTCATCATGATCGGCATAGGCTCGATCTTCGGCTCCGGCTGGCTCTTCGGCGCCGGTGCCGCCGCCCAGGTGGCGGGCCCCGCGGCGCTGGTCGCATGGGTGATCGGCGCCGTGTTCATCGGCATGATCGCGATGTCCTACGCGGAGGTCGGCTCGGCCTACCCGATCCCCGGCGGCATGGCCCGCTACGGCCACCTCTCCCACGGCCCGGTGCTCGGCTTCCTCACCGGCTGGGCCGTGTGGATCGCGGTCGCCTCGCTCATCCCGATCGAGTCGATCGCCGCCACCCAGTACATGACGTCCTGGAGCTTCGACTGGGCCAAGGGTCTGGTCGACCCGGCCACCCATCAGCTCACCCTCTCCGGCATCTGCACCGCACTGGCGCTGACCGTCGCCCTCTGGCTGACCTGCTACTGGTCGGTCCAGCTGCTGGCCCGTGCCAACACCGTGCTCACCCTGGTCAAGTTCGCCATCCCGGTGCTCGCCGTCCTGGCACTGATCGGTTCCGGCTTCCACACCTCGAACTTCACCTCGCAGGGCGGGTTCGCCCCGTACGGCTGGCCGGCCGTGCTCACCGCCGTCACCACCTGCGGCGTGATCTTCGCCTTCAACGGCTTCCAGGCCGTGGTCAACCTCGGCGGGGCCGCCAGGAACCCGGGCCGGGCCATCCCGATCGCCCTGGTCGGCGCGCTCGCGCTGGGCCTGGTGATCTATCTGGCGCTGCAGACCGCCTACCTCGGCTCCGTGCCTCCCGAGCAGCTCCAGCGGGCCGGCGGCTGGCAGGGCGTGAACCTCAGCTCGCCGTTCGCCGACCTCGCCAAGCTGCTGATGCTGCACTGGGTGGTCACACTGCTGCAGTTCGGCGCCTTCATCTCGCCGGCCGGTTCCAACATCGCCAATGTCGCCTCGGCCGCGTACATGGTGACCAATCTCGCCGAGACCGGCTTCTTCCCCAGGAAGCTGGCGGCCGTGCACCCGCGCTACGGCACCGCACGCCCCGCGATGTGGCTCAACCTCGGCTTCTCGGTCCTGCTGCTGCTCACCGTCGGCCGCAGCTGGCAGGCGCTGGCCGGGGTGGTCTCGGCGGCCATGGTCATCTCGTATCTGATCGGCCCGATCGCGGTGGGCGTCCTGCGCCGGACCGAGCCGGAGCTGCCGCGCCCCTTCCGGCTCCCCGCCGCCGGGTTCCTGTGCCCCCTCACCTTCACCTTCGCCGCCTGCGCCCTGTACTGGTCGAAGTGGCCGGACACCGGCAAGGTCGCCGTGCTGACGCTGGTGTCCGTGCCGATCGCGGCGCTGGTGCTGCGGCGCAAGGGCGAGACCCGGCTGGCGCGGCAGTTCGCGCCGGCCTGGTGGATGGTCCTCTTCCTGGTCTGGATGGCGGCGCTGTCGGCGCTGGGCAGCCCGGACTTCGGCGGCCGTGGCATCATCCCCGGCGGCCTGGACATCGCCCTGGTCGCGCTCTCGGCCCCGGCCTTCTACTTCTGGGCCGTACGCGCCGGAGTCGGGGCGCGGACAGCGGGCCTGACCGGCTCGTTCTCCACCGGTGTATCCGTTCCGCAACCCACTGTTACGCCCGAGGACCAACGCCCGATGGCTTCCGTCTGACGGCACCGCGCCGGGTCCGGGTTACGCTCGACAAACGGCGCAGAAACGTACCTCCTGCCCCATTGCTCCACCGTCCACCACGAGCAGACAAGGGAGTCCGCCACCGTGGCCATCTCCGTCTTCGACCTCTTCTCCATCGGCATCGGCCCCTCCAGCTCCCACACCGTCGGCCCCATGCGCGCCGCCCGGATGTTCGTCGGACGGCTCAAGAAGGACGGCCTGCTCGCCCAGACGGTCAAGGTGCGCGCCGAACTCTTCGGCTCCCTCGGCGCCACCGGCCACGGGCACGGCACCCCCAAGGCCGTCCTCCTCGGCCTGGAGGGCCACTCCCCGCGCACCGTGGATGTGGAGAGCGCCGACGACGAGGTGGAGCGCATCCGCACCACCAAGCGGCTGCGGCTGCTGGGCGCGGAGATAGGCACCGATCACGAGATCGACTTCGACGAGTCGACCGAACTGATCCTGCACCGCCGCCGCGCCCTGCCGTACCACGCCAACGGCATGACCCTCTACGCCTACGACGCCGCGGGCGCCCCGCTGCTGGAGAAGACGTACTACTCGGTGGGCGGCGGCTTCGTCGTGGACGAGGACGCGGTCGGCGAGGACCGCATCAAGCTCGACGACACCGTGCTGAAGTACCCCTTCCGCACCGGCGACGAGCTGCTGCGCCTGTCCCAGGAGACCGGCCTGTCCATCTCCGCGCTGATGCTGGAGAACGAGAAGGCCTGGCGCACCGAGGAGGAGATCCGCGCGGGGCTGCTGGAGATCTGGCAGGTCATGCAGGCCTGCGTGGCCCGCGGGATGTCCCGCGAGGGCATCCTGCCCGGCGGGCTGAAGGTCCGCCGCCGGGCCGCCACCGCCGCCCGCGCACTGCGCGCCGAAGGCGATGCGCAGGCCCACGCCATGGAGTGGGTCACTCTCTACGCCATGGCCGTCAACGAGGAGAACGCCGCCGGCGGCCGGGTCGTGACCGCCCCCACCAACGGCGCCGCCGGCATCATCCCGGCCGTCCTGCACTACTACCTCAACTTCGTGCCCGGTGCGGACGAGGACGGCATCGTCCGCTTCCTGCTCGCCGCCGGCGCCATCGGCATGCTCTTCAAGGAGAACGCCTCCATCTCCGGCGCCGAGGTCGGCTGCCAGGGCGAGGTCGGCTCCGCCTGCTCCATGGCCGCCGGCGGCCTGGCCGAGGTCCTCGGCGGCTCGGTGGAACAGGTCGAGAACGCCGCCGAGATCGGCATGGAACACAACCTCGGCCTGACCTGCGACCCCGTCGGCGGTCTCGTCCAGATCCCCTGCATCGAGCGCAACGGCATGGCCTCGGTCAAGGCCGTCACCGCCGCCCGCATGGCCCTGCGCGGCGACGGCCGCCACCACGTCTCCCTCGACAAGGTCATCAAGACCATGAAGGACACCGGCGCCGACATGAGCGTCAAGTACAAGGAGACCGCCCGCGGCGGCCTCGCGGTCAACATCATCGAATGCTGAGGTCCTAGCGGGAGCCCCCCGGGTCCTGCCCGCGACGTCCCACCCGGCCCTGATCAGCGCTGTTCCCTTCGGCGCCGATCAGGGCCGACGCATGCTTGCCCGGCGCGCGGGCGCGTCAGGCCACCGCGCAGGCGACGCCCTCGCGGCCGATCAGCACCCCGCGATCACCGCCCGGCTCGCCCCGGGCGTGGCCGCGTGGCGCAAGGCGCCGGCTCCCCTGACGCCGGACGGGCGGAAGTTGTTCGTGGATACGCTGCCGGCGTACGAGGTCGCGGTCGGCGGCGAGGAGAACGGCCGAGCCCGGACGCGGCGATGCCGGCGCCGATCGGCGAGGAAGGAACGGTTCGAGGCATGGCGCAGCGCGTTCTCGTCACCGGCGGGGCCGGTTTCATCGGGTCGCACTATGTGCGCTCGCTCCTGGGCGGGGCGTATCCGGGGTGGGAGGACGCCGAGGTCACCGTCCTGGACAAGCTCACCTACGCGGGCAACCCCGCCAACCTGGCGCCGGTCGGGGGCCGGCACACGTTCGTGCAAGGCGACATCTGCGACGCCGGACTGCTCGCGTCGCTGGTCCCCGGCCACCGGGCGGTGCTCAACTTCGCGGCGGAGTCGCACGTCGACCGCTCCATCGCCCGTGCGGACGAGTTCGTACGGACCAACGTCCAGGGCGTCCAGACGCTGATGCAGGCGTGCCTGGACGCGGGCGTGGAACGGGTCGTCCAGATATCCACCGACGAGGTGTACGGGAGCATCGACGAGGGCTCCTGGGACGAGTCGGCACCGCTGGCGCCCAACTCGCCCTACGCGGCCGCCAAGGCGGGCGGCGACCTGATCGCCCTCGCCTACGCCCGCACCCACGGTCTGCCGGTGTCGATCACGCGCTGCGGCAACAACTACGGGCCGTACCAGTATCCGGAGAAGATCATCCCGTTCTTCGTGACCAGCCTGCTCGACGGGGGTTCGGTGCCGCTCTACGGGGACGGGCGCCACGTCCGCGACTGGATCCATGTGGACGACCACTGCCGGGGCATCCACACCGTCGTCGAGCACGGCCGGCCCGGGGAGGTCTACCACATCGCGGGCACCGCCGAGCTGACCAACAACGATCTGACCGAGCGCCTGCTGAGGGCGGTGGATGCCGACTGGGGCCGCGTCGAGCGGGTCGCCGACCGGCTGGGCCACGACCGCCGCTACTCCCTGTCGGACGCCAGGCTGCGCGGCCTCGGCTACGCGCCGGGCGTCTCGTTCGAGGACGGTCTCGCCGCCACCGTCCAGTGGTACGTCGACCGGCGCGACTGGTGGGAACCGCTCAGGGGACCCCGCACGGACGCGGCGGCGTGAACGCCCGACATGCAAGCCGTGATCGCCGTTCAACCGGATTGCTATCGTGGGCAGTTGACGCTGTGATCATGAACGACCGCAAGCGAGGGGCAGAACCGACCCATGGCATCGAGCACGTTCAGCATCGGCGGTGAGCGCACCGTTCGGCGGCTGGGGTTCGGGGCGATGCGCCTGCCCACCGCTCCCGGGCCGGCCCGGGAGACCTCCGTCGCCGTGGCCCGGCGCGCCGTCGAGCTGGGTGTCACGCTGATCGACACCGCGCATCTGTACGGGTGGGGCGCCAACGAGGAGCTGCTCGCCGAGGCGCTGTACCCCTACCCGGACGACCTGCTCGTCACGACGAAGGTCGGGATCGCACCACCGACCGGCGACCGCGAAGCGGGGCCCCACGGCCGACCGGAGTTCCTGCGGGAGCAGGTCGACGAGGGCCTGCGCCGGCTCAGGGTCGAGCGCCTCGAACTCCTCCAGCTCCATCGCATCGATCCGGAGGTGCCGCTCGCCGACCAGCTCGGGGCGCTGCGGGAACTCCAGGTCCAGGGGAAGATCGGCCACCTCGGCCTGTCCGAGGTCACCGTCCCCGAGCTCGAAGAGGCCCGGAAGATCATCGATGTGGTGAGCGTGCAGAACCGCTACAGCATGCTCGATCGCGAGCACGAGGCCGTGCTCGACGCCTGTGCCGCGGCGGGCATCGCCTTCCTGCCCTGGCGGCCGGTCCATCCCTCGGTGGCCTCGGCGACCGGCGAGATCGCCGCCGTGGCGGCCGAACTCGGCGCCACCGCGGCACAGGTCTCGCTCGCCTGGCTGCTCGACCGTTCGCCGGTCGTGCTGCCGATCCCCGGCACCGGCTCGATCGACCACCTGGAGGAGAACGTCGCCGCGGCCGACCTGCGGATGACCAGGGATCAGTGGCAGCGGCTCGACCGGCTCCGGCCGCGGTGAGCAACACCGGCTCCGGCCAGCCGGCCCGGCCGGGTGACCGGAGCGCGCCGAGGGCGGTCTACCGGCCGATCTCCCAGGCGAAGGGCGGGAGTTCGCGGGCCCGGGAGTAGATGTCCAGGGCGTGGTGCGCGGGGACGAAGGGGTGGACGCGGGCGCCTTCGAGGCCGGCCAGGAGCCGGGCGCAGTGCTGGACGCAGCCGGCGACCTCCTTCCCGTGCCGGTCGACGATGGTGGCGGCGTCCTGCGGCCCCTCGCACGGGGCGGGATCCTTGGCCGCGGCGGCCGGGCAGCGGCGGTGGCGGCGTACGGGCGGCGCGGCGCTCTCGTCGGCCGGCGGGTGCGGGATGGCGGCGTCGAACGGCTGGTTCATGCGCATGTCCCCCTGGTGGTGCGGCGGTACGGGCCGTGGCGGTGCCGGTGGCGCGATCGCGTCGGTCCCGGCTCCCAGGACAGTGGTGCTCGGTGCGGGCGGCGTCCATGCCGCCTTGGGGAAGACCTGGACCGATCGTCAGCCGTTCATGGGAATGCCGGGCGGTGGCGGGTCCCCCCGCCCGGCCGGGCGCGGGACGGCGTACGGCTCCAGGAGCAGGGCGAGGGCGAGCAGGGCGGCGGCCAGGAACCAGCCGGCGAGGACGTCGACGGGCCAGTGGACGCCCAGGTAGAGGCGGGTCAGGCCGACCGCGGCGGCCCAGACGGCGAGCACCGCGCACCAGGTGCGGGCGACCGCGGGGCGGGCGCGGCGCGCGATGCCCCAGGCCAGGATCCCGGCCGCCAGCGCCGCGGTGGTGGCGTGGCCCGAGGGGAAGGCGTAACCGGAAGCGGCCTGGGCCCAGTCGGTGACCGGTGGACGGGGGCGGGTGAGCAGCTGCATCAGGCCGAAACGGATCGCCTGGCCCACGGCGAGGACGACGACGGCGTACGCGACCGCGCGGATCCGGTCGAGCGTGCCCCGGCCGGCCAGCAGCCCCGCGAGCACGGCCGCCAGATACGGGATCGGGCCGCCCCCGGTGTCCGTCAGCGCACGGGCCAGCGACAGCGCCGGCTCCCCGTGGTGCGCCACGGACCAGCGGACGGCGGCCCGTTCGGGGGCGAAGGGGGCGCCGTGACGTACGGAGACGGTGACGGCCGCGGCGGCGAAGAGGGCCGCGCAGATCGCGGCGACGGCGAGCAGCGGGCCGGTACGGGGGCGCGGGCCCGGTACCGGACGCGGCTCCGGCTCCGCCACCGGACCCCGCCCCGGCGCCGTCACCGCGGGGCCGCCTGGGGGTGCGGCCGAGTGGTGCGGACGGCGGCGCCGGCGGGCGGATGCGGGGCGCCGGGAGCCGTGGGCGGCGCGCCGGCGCCGAGGCCGCCGGCGGACCGGGCGGCGCCCGTGAGCCGGCCCCTCACCTGCGCGGATGTGGCGGCTGCGGCCATGTCGGTGGCCCCTCCCATAATGGGTTGCGGGCCTGTCGAGCGGCCGGCCCGACCGACTACAGCCCCGTAGACGGTCTACGGCACTGTAGACGACGAACCGGTGAAGGGCGTTCCATGTCGGAGACATCACCCGCCCAGCGGCGCCCTTCAGGCGAGCTGGAGGCGAGCGTGCTCGCGGCGCTCTGGGCGGCCGAGGGGCCGCTGAGCCCCGCCGCGGTGCAGAGCGCGCTGGGCGGCCGGCTGGCCCGCACGACCGTGACGACGATCCTGACCCGGCTGCACGACAAGGGCGCGGTCTCCCGCTCCCGGGCCGGCCGCGGCTTCGCGTACTCGCCCATACAGGACTCCGCGGGGCTGACCGCCCGGCGGATGCGCAGCGAGCTGGACAAGCAGGACGACCGCGGCACCGCGCTCGCCCGCTTCGTCTCCCAATTGACCGATGAGGACGAGCAGTTGCTGCGCTCCCTGCTGGAGGGGGCCAAGGACACCGGCCCGGCGGGGCCGGCGGCCGGGTCCGGGCCGGACCCCGGGGGCGCGCCGTGATCGTCGCCGTGTGGATTCCGCTGCTGGTGCCGCTGGTCGCGGTGCCGGCCGCCCGCCGGCTGGCCGAGTCGCTGCCGCCGCGCACCGCGGCCTGGCTGCTGACCGGCTGCTCCCTGGCCCTGGCCGGCTGCACGACCGTGGCGCTGGGCCTGCTGCTGGCCGCCGGAGCGCTGCGGCTGCCCCCGGTCGCCGCCCTGGGCCATCTCTCCCTCCCGCTGCTCGGCGGCGATCCCGCCGTGTCGATCCCCGCCGCCTGCCTCGCCGGCGCCCTGCTCGCCCTCTGCGCGATCGCCGTCGCGGACCGCGCCCGCCGGCACCACACCGAGCTGCGCACGGCCCGGCGGGCCACCGACGCCCACCCCGTCCGCGGCGACCTGTGCGTGCTCCCGGACCCCGCGCCCGACGCGTACGCCCTGCCGGGCCGGCCGGGCCGGGTGGTGGTCACCGACGGCATGCTGCGGGCGCTGGAACCCGCCGAGCGGGCGGCGCTGCTGGCCCATGAGCGCGCCCATCTCGCGGGGCGGCACCATCTCTTCCAACTCGCCGCCGCGCTCGCCGCGGCCTGCCATCCGCTGCTCCGCTCGCTGCGCGCACCGCTCGGCTATGCGCTGGAGCGCTGGGCGGACGAGTCGGCGGCGTCCCAGGTGGGCGACCGCCGGATCACCGCCCGCGCCATCGGCCGCGCGGCCCTCGCCGCCCGTCCGTACGCCCCGGCGCCGCACCGCCCCCGCACGCTCCTGGCCGCCACGGCCGGCCCGGTGCCGCGCCGGGTCGCCGCCCTGCTGGCCCCCGGCCGGCCGCCCGGCCACCCTCCGATACGGACCGGCCCGCGCGGCCGCCGTCTGATCGCCGCGGCCCTGCTCCTCTGCGTCTCGCTGTCCGCGGCCGCCGCCCTGGACGCCGCCGCCGACCTGCACGAGACGGTGGAGGTGGCCCAGGCACGGCCGGCCCAGGCGCAGTCGGCGGCGCACTGAGGAGTGAGGCGGGCGCGACCCGCCGCCCGCCTCACTCCGCCACCCGGTCGTCTCCGCCGCCCGGTCACATCCGGATGTTCCGCGCCACCGGCGGCGGACCGGTCCAGGGGCGCGCGCCCGCGCCGACCCCCGTGCCCGCCCCCTTCCCTCGGCCCACCGTGAAGCCCAGGACGGCGCCGCCCCCCGGGCGGTGGGTGACGAAGGCGTGGCCGCCGTGGGCGGTGGCGATCTCGTGGACGATGGCCAGGCCCAGGCCGGAGCCGGGCAGGCCGCGTGCGGCCGGAGCCCGGTAGAAGCGGTCGAAGACCCGGGTGAGGTCGGCCTCCGCGATGCCGGGGCCGCGGTCGAGGACCTCGATGCGGGCGCCGGTGACCACGACCTCGATCGGCTCCGTCCCGCCCGCGTCGAACTTCGCGGCGTTCTCCAGCAGATTGCTCAGCGCCCGGTTCAGCGCGGCGGACCGCCCCTCCACCAGCGCCGGACGCAGGCTCCGTACGGTGATCTCGCGGCCGGTGCGGCGGCGGGCCGAGGCCGCCGCCTTCTGCGCGACCTCGGCCAGGCTCACCTCGGACAGCGGATCGTCGGCGCGCTGTCCGGCCGCCAGGTCGACCAGCTCGTCGACCAGACCGCTCAGCTCCCTGGCCTCGCCCGCCAGGTCGGTGAGCAGCTCCTCGCGGGCGTCCGGCGGCAGCTCGTCGAACCGCTTGAGCAGCGAGATGTTGGTGCACAGCGAGGTCAGCGGGGTGCGCAGCTCATGTCCGGCGTCCTGCACGAGCCGCTGCTGGTCCTGCACCGCGCCGGCCAGCCGCCCGAGCATCTCGTCGAAGGCCCGCCCCAGCCGGGCCACCTCGTCGCGCCCCGCCACCGGCACCGGGACGTCCAGCCGTCCGTGCTCCGCCACGCTCTCGGCGACCGAGGTCAACCGCACCAGCCGGCCGGTGATCCGGCGCGCCAGCCACCAGCCGGCCGCGCCGGACAGCGCGATGACCGCGGCCGCCAGCAGGGCGGTGCGGTGCTGGAGCGCGGAGAGCAGCTCCTCGGTCCCGCTGGACTTCCGGGCGACCTGGACCGCCCCGCGGCCGCCGCCGAGCGCGACGGTCGCGACGTGGTACTCCCCGTCGCCGAGGTCCGCCTCGCGCCCGGTGTGCGAGCCGGCCCGCTCGTCCATGGCGATCCGGCGCTCCGCGGCGCCCACGGGCAGGGCCGGGCTCCCCGGCTCCACGATCCGGCCGCCGGCGCCCAGGATCTGCACCTCCGTACGGGTGGGCCGGGTGAGGTCGTCGCGCGGCCCGTCGCGGTCGGGGTGGGAGCTGGCGTAGTCGCCCGGCCCGTACGGCCTCTCCCGGACCTGTGTGCGCAGATCCCGTACGACCTCGGAGAACACCGACTTCTCGTCCACCCGCACCAGCCGGGCCGCCGCGTCGTAGCTCAAGGCTCCGACGAGCATGCTGACCGCCGCGGCCCCGGTGGCGAACGACACCGCGAAGGCGGTGCGCAGACTGGCGGGCTCGGGGGTACGCGGCCAGCCGGCCGGACGGCCGCGCCGCCGTGGCACGGACACCTCAGTCCGCCCGCAGGACGTAGCCGACCCCGCGCACGGTGTGGATCAGCGGCCGGCTGCCCGGCACGTCGACCTTGCGCCGCAGATATCCCACGTACACCGCGAGGTTCTTGGAGCCCGGCCCGAAGTCGTAGCCCCAGATCCGGTCGTAGATCGTCGAGTGGTCCAGCACGGTCCCGGCGTTCCGGGCGAGCAGCTCCAGCAGGGCGAACTCGGTCCGGGTCAGCTCCAGCTCCCGCCCGCCGCGCCAGGCTCGGCGCGAGGGTCCGTCGATCCGCAGATCGGCCGCCTCGACGACCCCGCCGCCGGCCGCCCGGGCGTCCTCCGCCCCGCCTGCCGCGGCCTCGGCACCGGCGGGGGCCTCGGCGTCGTCGGACGCGTCGGTGCCGCCCTCCGCCCGCTCCGCCGTCCGCCGCAGCAGCGCCCGCAGCCGTGCGAAGACCTCCTCGACCTCGAACGGCTTGACCACATAGTCGTCGGCCCCGGCGTCCAGCCCGGCGATCCGGTCCGCCGTCCCGGCGCGCGCGGTGAGCATCAGGATCGGGGTGCGGTCCCGCTCGGCCCGCAGCGCCTGGCACACCTGCAGCCCGTCGATGCCCGGCATCATCACGTCCAGCAGGATCACGTCCGGCCGCTCGCGGTGCGCGGCGGCGAGCGCCTGGATGCCGTCGGCGACGGCGGTGACCTGATACCCCTCCAGGGTCAGGGCGCGCGCCAGTGCGGTGCGGATGGGCCGGTGGTCCTCGGCGAGCAGTACGGAACGGGTCACCCGGCAAGTCTGCCAAGGGCCCGGCGGCGCGGTGCGGGCCGGTCGCGGCCGCACCACCGGTCCGCGGCCGTCCGAAGCCGCCGGCGGATTTCCTCCGCGTCCTCAATACGCCTGCGCCGTAAGGAACTTCCCCACCACGATCTGGCGTCCTGACTGACGAACATGCTGAACTGCTGGAACGAACTGGACGGCACGAACGGGAACAAAACCGCATCGCACGGGGCACACAGAACGTAACGCAGAGACCAGTTCGACCAGTTGGCGCTTCGAATCCGCAGGTCCGATCGGCAGGAGGCCGTTCATGCTGCACGGTGTCGATGTCAGCTCCTACAACACCTCGTATTCCGCGGAGGGACTGGACTTCGTTTTCGTCAAGGCCACCGAAGGCCGGTCCTACATCAATCCGCACCAGAACGCTCAGGCCGCAAAGGCCCGTAAAGCAGGCTGCGTGGTCGGTTTCTACCACTTTCTGTGGCCGGGGAATATCGCCGCCCAGGCCCGGTATTTCGTCGAGAAGTGCGCGTCGGTCCAGGGCGACATCCTGGCCTGCGACTGGGAGCGCACCGGCGAGGGCACCTATGCGAGCAATGCACAGAAGGACCAGTTCCTGGTCGAGGTGAAGAAGCTCCGCCCCACACACCGCGTGATGCTCTACTGCAACCGCGATTTCTGGCTGAACCACGACACCACGTCCTACGCGGCCGACGGCCTGTGGATCGCCGACTACGTCTCCGCCGGGCACCCCCGGATCAAGGCGAAGTGGCGCATCCACCAGTACACCGACCGGCCGCTGGACAAGGACGTGGCGGACTTCTCCAGCAAGGCCGCCCTGAAGAAGTGGGCGCACCCGGCATAATTTCCTACCGGCACGCGGATTCACATATTCCAGGAACCGCGCGTACGCACCAGGCGACAGGCCGTGCCGCACACCACGCGGCGCGGCGGGAGAACAAGAGGAGCACTCGTGACCGACCCGGCGTCCAAGGCCCTGCAGCAGGAGATCGCCCGGGATCTCCAGGTGACCGCGTCCTTCGACGCCGAGCAGGAGATCGAGCGCCGGGTGGCCTTCCTCACAGAGCGGCTGACCTCCACGGGCCTGCGCTCGCTGGTCCTGGGGATCAGCGGCGGTGTGGACTCCACCACCACCGGCCGGCTCTGCCAGCTGGCCGTGGAGCGGGCCCGCGGCGCCGGGCACGAGGCGACGTTCTACGCGATGCGGCTGCCGTACGGCGTCCAGGCGGACGAGAAGGACGCCCAGCGGGCGCTGGAGTTCATCCGTGCCGACCGGGAGCTGACCGTCGACATCCGCCCGGCGAGCGACGCGGCGCTGCAGGCCGCGCTGGACGGCGGACTGACCTTCCGCGACGCCCACCACCAGGACTTCGTCCAGGGCAACATCAAGGCCCGCCAGCGCATGATCGCGCAGTACGCGGTCGCGGGGGCTCACGACGGCCTGGTCGTGGGCACCGACCACGCGGCCGAGGCGGTGTCCGGGTTCTTCACCAAGTTCGGTGACGGCGCGGCCGACGTCGTACCGCTGACGGGGCTCACCAAGCGCCGGGTGCGCGCCGTGGCGGCCGTGCTGGGCGCCCCCCGGGAACTGGTGACGAAGGTGCCGACCGCCGACCTGGAGACGCTCGACCCGGGCAAGCCCGACGAGGTCGCGCTCGGCGTGAGCTACGACCAGATCGACGACTTCCTGGAGGGCGAGCCGGTCGAGGCCACCGCCTTCGAGGCCATCGTCCGCCGCTACCGCCTCACGGAGCACAAGCGGGCCCTGCCGATCGCGCCCTGAGACGCCGGTGGGCGCCTGGTCGCCGGGTGACCCGCCCGGCGACCGGGCGCCCCACCCGACATGTCATGAGCCGGCAAGGGGACGGTCACCGTCCCGGTGCTAAATCATGGGCCGGGGCGGGCATGCATGCGGCCATGGGAAGCCGCGAAGTGAGATCGAAAGATCAACTGTCAGTGGGTCCGCCTACGCTCCAGGACATGGGTTACGCAAACCTGCGCGAACTCCAGACCGCGCTGACCACCGCCTCCGACCTTGCCTCCACTCTGCAGTCCGCGCCGACCCGGCAGGGCGCGGACCAGCTCGTCGACGTCCTCCGGCAGGCGCTGACCGCCGCCAGCTCGCTGGGCGCCGAGACCGGCCCGACCGGCTGCGCCCTCCATCCGGGCGGCGCGGTCGACCCGCTGTACGGCGACCCGGAGGACCCCCTCCCGCCGGGATACGGCAAGTGCCTGCTCTGCAACGACCGCCGGCGCCGCGCCGACGCCCACCACCCGCACATCCGGCCGCACACCCGCCCGCATCCGCGCTGGCGGCGACGGCTCAGCGCCTAGGACCCGGCCATGACCCATCGGACACGCCCTAGGCGTCCGTCCCGCCACAGTCGCGGCTGACCGGCGGCGGGACGGACGCCCCGCGGCCGGGCAGGGCTACCATCCGCGCATGCGACCTGCCACATACAGCGATGAGGACCTTGAGCAGCACTCCCTGCGCCGACGGGTGCCCGACGACGGGCAGCGGTCCGGGTTCGAGCACGACGTGGACCGGATCCTGTACTCGACGCAGTGGCGGGCGCTGGCCGGCAAGAGCCAGGTCGTGGCGAGTGCCGAGCTGGGCGCGTACCACACCCGGCTGACGCACTCGATGAAGGTCGCCCAGCTCGGCCGCCGGATGGCGGAGCGGCTGGAGCGCCGGTACGGCGGCCCCAACCCGGCGCTCGTCGAGGCGGCGTGCATGGCCCATGACATCGGCCATCCGCCCTTCGGGCACGCCGGCGAGATGGCGCTGCGCACCACGATGGACGAGCTGCACTTCGCCGACGGCGTGCTGGACAGCTTCGAGGGCAATGCCCAGACCCTGCGGGTGCTGACCTTCCTCGCCGCCCACAAGTACCCGGGCCATCGCGGACTGCATCTGACCCGTGCCTGCCTGGACGCCGCCACGAAGTACCCGTGGGAGCGGGCGCCGGTCGACCAGGACCCGGCGCGGCATGTGAAGTGGGGCGTGTACGTCGCCGACCGGGAGGCGTTCTCCTGGGTGCGGGCCGGCCGCGCGGATCTCGCCGTACCGGTCGAGGAGCAGGTCATGGACTGGGCGGACGACGTCACCTACGCCTGCCACGACGTCGAGGACTTCTACCGCACGGGCCTGATCCCGCTGGCCGCGCTCTTTCCGCCGGACGGTGCCGCGGGCGGCGAGACCGAGCGCGAGACCCGCCGCTTCCTGGACTATGTGCAGGCCAAGCGGGCGCGCTCGGGTGAGGCCTTCGACCGGGAGGCGGCGCTGGTGCTGATGGCGGACATCGGCAAACGGCTCGCGGTGCCCGCCCCGTACAGCGGCAGCCAGGAGGACGCGGTCGCGGTCAACCGCCGCACCGCCGATCTGATCTCGTACTTCACCCGGGGGATCGAGCTGGAGGTGGGCGGCGCGGCGGCGATCCGCTACGGGGCGCGGCTGGTGATCCCGCCGGAGCGGCGGGCCGCCTGCGATCTGCTCAAGGAGCTGGTGTGGTGTTACGTCATCGACCGGCCCGCGCTGGCCACCCAGCAGCACGGCAAGCGACGGATCGTCGGCGAGCTGCTGCGCTGGAGCCATGACGCCCCCGAACTGCTGCCGCCGGACCGCGCCGAGGAGCTGGCGCTGCACGGCGACCGGCTGCGCGCCGCGGCCGACCATGTCGCCTCGCTCACCGAGGACCAGGCGCTGGCCCTGCACCGGCGGCTGTCCGGCACGGGCCTGGGCTCGGTGAGCGACAACGTGTGGCGGTGAGGCGGGGCGGGGCCGGGGGACATCGACGGACGCCTCGTCCCCCGGCCCGCCGCCGTCCGCCCCGGCCCGCGGCCACTGCGCGCCGCGCGGCTACTCGGCCCCGTCGCGCGGCTTTCGCTCCTGTCGCAGCGCGATCCGTCCCAGCACCCCGGCGACGAGCAGCGCCCCCACCGCGATCAGCACGTAGTCCGGTACGCCGTTGCTGATCCGCCGCGCCCATTCCTCGACCCGGAATTCGGTGTCCGCGTCGAGGATCCCGGGCAGCGCGCTGGTCCCGTTGAAGCGCAGGAACAGCACACCGATGCCGATGAAGAAGACCCCGGACAGCAGCGAGGTGGTGTGCAGCCGCAGCCTGCCGAGGGTCAGTTCCCGGCCGCGCAGCCAGCCCCGGGTGCCGAGCTCGAAGCGGTCCCACAGCAGTGCCAGGACGAACAGCGGCAGTGCCATGCCCAGCGCGTACACGGCGAGCATCGAGGCCCCGTACACGGCGTTTCCGCTGACCGCGGTCACCGTCAGCACCGCGCCCAGGATCGGGCCGGCGCAGAAGCCGGCCAGGCCGTAGACGCAGCCCAGGAGGAAGGTCGAGACGGCGGAGCGGGGGGTGATCCTGGCCGCCGCCGCCTGGGCGCGCCGGGAGGCGAAGCCCAGGCCCAGGATCTGGGCGAGGCCCATCGCGATGACGACCCAGCCGCCGACGGCGATCAGCAGTTCGCGGTGGCCGTTGAACAGCCGGCTGGCCGCCGTACTGGCCGCCCCGAGCGGCACGAGCGTGGCGGCCAGCCCGAGGTAGAACACCGCGGTGCGGGCCAGCAGCCGGCCCGGAGTGGCGAGGGAGTACGCGAAGAACGCCGGCAGCAGCAGCGCGCTGCACGGACTGAGCAGGGCGAGCGCCCCGCCCAGGAACGCCGCGAGGTAGCCGATGTCGGTGGTCACTCGCCGGCCCCCGAGCCCTTCGCACCCGCCTTCGCCGCGGCGTCCTCGACGGCCTGCGCGAAGACCTCGGTGGGCTGGGCCCCGCTGATCGGCCGCCCGTTGACCAGGAAGGACGGCGTGGACTGCACGCCGAGCCGGTAGCCCTCGTCCTGGTCCTTCTTCAGCGCGCGCTCGGCGCCCGCGCTGCCCAGGTCCGTACGGAACCTGTCGAGGTCCGGCACACCGCTCGCGCGGGCCAGCTCGACGAGCTTGTCCTCGGCCAGGTCACCGCCCTTGCGGGTCTTGGCGTACAGCGTGTCGTGCAGCTGCCAGAACCTGCCCTGCTGCCCGGCGGCCCACGACGCGCGGGCGGCCCGCTCGGAGTCGGCGCCGAAGACGGGGAAGTTGCGGAACTCGATCCGCAGGGTGCCCGCGTCGACGTACTTCTTGACCAGCTCGGGCTGGGTCTCGCGGGTGAAGCGGCCGCAGAACGAGCACGCGTAGTCGGCGTACTCGACCAGGACCACCGGGGCGTCCTTCTTGCCGACGGCCAGCGGATCGCCGGCCGTCCGCCGGCTGGTCTTCTCGGCGAGGTCGTCGAACATCTTCTGCTGTGCGGCGTCCCCCTGGGAGCCGGTGGAGGCGGCGGCCCCCGATTCGCCGGTGTCGCGGCCGCCCTCGACGGCCTTGCCGACGGCGATGCCGATGGCGATCACGGCCACGACGAGGGCGACGACCGCGCCTACGGCGGCGAGTTTGCGGGTGGGTGAGGCGGAAGTGGGCATGCGGAAGCTCCAGACGTACGAAGAGGGATGGCGGCCTTGTACGTCGGGGCCTAGATCCGCAGTACGGGGAGGAGCGCGGTGTGGTCGACGGCGGAGGTGCCGTCCGTCGGCGGCCGGGCGAGCGCGAACTGCGCGGGCAGATCGGCGGCGAGCGGCCCCGGGCCGACGGTCGCGGGGGCCAGTGGCTCACCGCGGTGCGACGCGGGCGGCGGGGCGGACTCCTCGGGGCCGGGCGCGTGCCGGTCCGAGCACCTCTTGGGCGCGTCGGCCACCGAGACGTCGGCCGGGCCGTCGACGGCCCGGCTCTCCTGGGCGACGGCGTGCCACACCCGCTCGGCGCCGGCGGCGCGGCCGCCCGCCCAGGCCTGGTCCCCGCCGGCCCGGCACAGCAGCGGCCCGAAGGCCACCGCGAGGAGGAGCAGCAACGTCATCGCAGCCGACCGGCGCATGGCGTGCATGTCCCTCCCTCCGTACCGTCCGCGCGTATGAGCAACCCATCCTACGGACCGTCGCCGGATGACCCGAGCCCCGACCGGCGCACGGCCGCAGGCGCGCGAAAGCCGCTGCTCAGCGCTCGGTGACCCGCATCTCGAACCAGGTGGTCTTGCCTCGGGGCAGCAGGTCCACGCCCCAGCGGTCGGAGAGCTTGTCGACGAGGAAGAGGCCCCGGCCGCTGGTGTCCATTTCCTGGACGGGCATGAGACAGGGCAGGCCGCGGGACGGGTCGCGCACCTCGATGCGGATCCAGCCGCGGCGGCGCAGCATCCGCAGTCCGAAGGTGCGGGCGCCGGTGTGGCGCACGGCGTTGCCGACGAGCTCGGAGACGAGCAGGACGGCGTGCTCGGCGAGCTGGGGCGTGAGGGACCACTGCCGCAGGAGTACGGAGGCGGTCAGGCGGCGGGCGATGCCGGCGGACTGGGGGCGGGAGGGCAGTCGGACCTCGCCGATGTTCGGGTCGCCGACGAGGTCGAGTGCCGCGGACGCCGGGCCGCAGGGGGCCGGAGCCGGTTTCCGGTCCGCACCGGGGAGGTCCCACCGTGCGGCGGCCGGATCGCTCCGCGGCCGCGGCTGCTCCATTCCTTCGAGGCCCGCCATGCCCCCCATCATGGCTGCTACTTGGCGGTCACGGGGGCGGAACCGGCGGAATCCATTGCCCGGAATCGCCGGTTCCGGACCCCCTGCGGGACATCTGCCAACGCCGCTTAAGGTTCCGGGACTTACGCCCTGACCTGCGCTGACGCTCGGCCATCGCAGACTTGGCAAGACCTGTCAACAAGGCTGCCTTAAGGCGCAATTAAGTTTTCCGCAATTCGCCCACACGAGGCATCTAGTCCCGGCCAAACCTCATTCGTCCCGCCAACACCAGAGGTTTCAGAGGAACTTGGCCTTGCCGGGCCCCTCCTCGACGAAGCTGCGCATCCCGATCTCGCGGTCCGCGGTCGCGAACAGCCCCGCGAACCAGTTGCGTTCCACCGTCAGCCCGGTGTCGATGTCCGTCTCCAGGCCCGCGTCGACGGACTCCTTCGCGGCGCGCAGCGCCAGCGCCGGACCGGCCGCCAGCCGCGCGGCCCAGGCGTGCGCCTGGGCGTGGACCTCGGCGGCCGGCACGACCCGGTCGACCAGGCCGATGGTGAGCGCCTCCTCGGCCTTCACGTGGCGGCCGGTGAAGATCAGGTCCTTGGCCTTGGACGGGCCCACCAAGCGGGCCAGCCGCTGGGTGCCGCCGGCGCCCGGGATGAGGCCGAGCAGGATCTCCGGCTGGCCGAGCTTGGCGTTGTCGGCGGCGATCCGGAAGTCGGCGCAGAGCGCCAACTCGCAGCCGCCGCCGAGCGCGTAGCCGGTGACCGCGGCGACCACCGGCTTGGGGATCCGGGCCACGGCGGTGAAGGAGTCCTGCAGGGCCTTGGAGCGCAGGACCATGGCCGTGTGGTCCATGGCCTGCATCTCCTTGATGTCCGCGCCGGCCGCGAACACCTTCTCGCCGCCCCAGATGACGACGGAGCGCACATCGTCGCGGCGGGTGACCTCTTCGGCCAGCTCGCGCAGCCGGTCCTGGGTGGCGATGTCCAGTGCGTTCATCGGCGGGCGGTCCAGGCGGATGGTGCCGACGCCGTCGGCGACCTCGAGATTCACAGTCATGGTGGAAGGTTAGTCCCCGTTAACGAAGTGGGGCCCGGTGCACTTGGTCACAGTGCGGGACCGGGCCCCAACGGGTCATGCGGCGCGTCCGCCCCTACGGGCCGGCCTTCCACTGCTCCCAGGACATGTTCCAGTCGCTGAAGCCGTTGTCGGGCTGGATCGTTTCATCATGCGAGTTCCTGACCACGACGACATCGCCGACGAGGGAGTTGCGGAAGAACCAGGCCGCCGGGGTGGACCCGTCGCCGCCGCCGCGCTGGTCGAACAGGCCCACACAGCCGTGGCTGGCGTTGCGCGTGCCGAACGTCGGCCGGCCCGACCAGTAGTTGCCGTGGATGAAGGTGCCGGACGTGCTCAGCCGCATGGCGTGCGGTACGTCCTTGATGTCGTACTCGCCGCCGAAGCCGACGGTGTCGCCGTTCATCCGCGTCACCACGTGCTTCTCGCTGATCACCATCTTGCCGTTGTAGGTCTCGGTGCCCGGCGCGCCCGACGTGATCGGGATGGTCTTGATCCTCTTGCCGTCGCGGACCACGGTCATCTGCTTGGACTTGGCGTCGACCGTGCTCACCTGGCTGCGGCCGATCGTGAAGGAGACCTCCTTGGCCTGGGTGCCGTAGACGCCGGGCCGGCCCTCGACGCCGTCGAGGTCGAGCTTGAGGGTGACCTTGGTGCCCGGTGCCCAGTACTTCTCGGGGCGGAAGTCGAGCCGGTCGTTGCCGAACCAGTGGCCCTCGATCGGGACCGACGGCCGGGCCGTGACCTTGATGGCGTCCTCGACGGCCTTGGGGGAGGTGATGCCGCGGGTGAAGTGGATCGAGACCGGCATCCCGACGCCGACCTGCTGGCCGTTCTCGGGGCTGTATCTGCCGATGAAGGTGTTCTTGGGGACGAGGGTGGTGAAGCCGGCGTGCTCGGCGGCCTCCCGTCCCTGGCGGTCCACCGCGACCGCGTCGACGGTGTACTCCGTCGAGGCGCCCAGATGGCCGCTGGGCCGCCACTGGGTGCCGTCGCCGGATATCTTCCCGTCGACCTCGTTGCCCTTGCCGTCCTTGACCCGGACGGAGGTGAGCCGGCCGTTCTCGGCGGTCACCTTCAGCGCGCCACTGGTGGCGACGTCGTCCGCGCCGTCCTTGGGCGCAATCGTCACCGTGGCCCGGGAGGCGGCCTTGTCCCCGCCGGCCTTGCCGGCCGGTCCGCGGTCGTCGGTGTCGTCCCCGCCGCACCCGCTCACCAGCAGCAGCGTCGCACCGAGCAGAAGTGTGAGCGGGCCTCGGCCCCCGCGTGGCCACCGGCGCCGGTGAGCCGGCACCCCCGGATTCGGCTGGACGTTCACGATCGGCCCCTTTCCCCCTCGCACGGCCCGCGGTCGCCCGCACGCGTCTGCCCGCAGCCGCGCGCTTGCCGTTAGGTAACCACACCGCGATGACAGTGAACTCCCCGCGGATGTCACCGTTCAGTCCCAAGTGCGAGGGTGCTCGGAGGTACTGGCGGACGCGTGCGCGCCCTAGGGATGTCCGCCGGGTCGGCCCAGCGCCGAACCGGCCCGCCACTGCTCCCACGGCATGTTCCAGCCACCCAGGCCGTTGTCGGGCGCCACCGTGCGCTCCGGGGAGTTGTGGACCACCACCAGGTCGCCGACGACCGACTGGCCGAAGAACCAGCCCGCCGGGGTGCCGCGGCCACCGCCCTTGATGTCCCTGAGGCCGACGCAGCCATGGCTGGTGTTCCTGCCGCCGAAGACCTCGGGGCGCGCCCAGTAGTTGCCGTGCAGAAAGGTCCCGGACCTGGTGAGGCGCATGGCGTGCGGCACGTCCGCGATGTCGTACTCGCTGCCGAAGCCGACGGTGTCGCCGTCCATCCGGGTCACCGAATGGCGCTCCAGAATCACCATCCGCCCGTTGTACGTGGGGTTCTGGGTGTCGCCCGCGGTGACCGGCAGCACCGCCACCACCCGGCCGTCGCGCCGTACGGTCATGGTGTGCCGCGCGGCGTCGATGGTGCTGACCTGGTCCCGGCCCACCCGGTAGTGGACGGTCCGGTGCTGGGTGCCGTAGGTGTCCGGTCCGGCCTTCACCCCGCGCAGCCGAAGTTGCACGGTGACTTCGGTGCCCGGACGCCAGCGCTCGCGGGGCCGGAAGTCCAGCCGCCGGTGCCCGAACCAGTGGCCGGAGACCGGTACGGCGGGCCGGGCGCTCACCTGGACGGCCCGTTCGACGGCCGCCCGGTCGGTGACCGGCCGGTTGAAGACCATCGAGAAGATCAGGCCGGTGCCGACCGTGGTGTCGCTCGGGGGCGAGAAGCGGCCGATGACGCGCCGGGCGGGCAGGGCCGTGGTGAAGGTGGTGTGGCGGGCCGCACGGTGCCCCGCCTCGTCCAGCGCCACCGCGTCGACGGTGTACTGCGCACCGGGCTGGAGCGGGCCGGAGGCCGGGCGCCAGACCGTGCCGTCCGAGGAGATCCGGCCGGCGACGGACTGCCGGCCGGCGTCCCCGTCGCGGCTGACCTCCACCCGCTCCAGCCGGCCCTGCGGCACCCGGATCTCGAACCGCCCGTCGGTCCGCACGCCGTGGGCGCCGTCGTGCGGGACGATGCGGATCATCTCCTCCACGGTGCGCGGGGGGCCGCTGTCGAACAGCACCGAGTCCGCGCAGCCCGCCAGCGCCACCGCTCCGGCGAGCCCGGCCACGGCGGCGAGCGCGGCACGCAGCCGGCGGGTGGTGCGGGAACCGCCCCGACGGCCCGACCGGTCCCGCACCCGGGCCGGCGTCCGGGCCCGCACACGGACGCCGCCGCGGCTCGTCGCTCGGTCTCCTGCTCGGCCCTGGTGATGGACGGTCATACACCGGATTGTGACGGATGATCCCCGGGTCGGGAGGTATGCCGCGTAACGGAATGTCAGGGACATCTCCCGACAAGGCATGGACAGAACAATGAGCCGCCGCGCCGGGAAGCGTGAGGCAACGCCCGGTTGCGGGAAGAACAACGGGGAGGGCGGAGACACACGCACGGCCGGGGCCCCCAGCTGCCGCTGGGGCGCCCTCCGGTGGGGACCGCCCGACCGAGCCATGAGCCGCAGGAGGCCGGCACGTGTCGAGCGCACCCGAGCAGGAGGCGGTGGCGGACGAACCACTCGCCCCACCCGCGGACGTCCGCCCCGGCAGCCCGACGCCACTGGGGGCCCGCTACCGCACCGGGCCCGACGGCGTCGCGGGCACCAACTTCGCCCTGTGGGCGGGCGGCGCCGAGGCCGTGGAGCTGTGTCTGTTCGACGAGGAGGAGCGCGAGACCCGCCATCCGCTCACCGAGCTGACCCATGAGATCTGGCACGGCTTCCTGCCCGGCATCCGCCCCGGCCACCGCTACGGCTACCGGGTGCACGGCCGCTGGGACCCCTGGAGCGGGGCCCGCTGGAACCCCGCGAAGCTGCTGCTGGACCCGTACGCCAGGGCCGTGGACGGCGACTTCGGGACGTGTACGGAGCCGGCCGGCGCCGGCGTCGCACTGCCCGCCCGGCTCTACGGGCACGTCCGCGACTGGCCGCAGCAGCAGATCGCGGACACCGTACGCGACGACCGCGACTCCGCCCCTTACGTCCCCAAGGGCGTCGTGGTCGGCGGGGACGCCGGGGACGAGGGCGGCGAGGACGAGTGGCGCGACGACCGGCGCCCCAAGACGCCCTGGCCGGATTCCATCCTCTACGAGCTGCATGTGCGCGGCTTCACCATGCGCCACCCCGGTATCCCCGAGCATCTGCGGGGCACCTACGCGGGACTGGCGCACCCGGCCGCCCTCGAACACCTGGTCCGGCTCGGCGTCACCGCCGTCGAGCTGCTGCCGGTCCATCAGTTCGCCCACGAGGACCATCTGGTGCGCCGGGGGCTGCGCAACTACTGGGGCTACAACTCCATCGGCTACTTCGCGCCGCACGCCGGCTACGCCGCCACCGGCACCCGCGGGCAGCAGGTCGGCGAGTTCAAACGGATGGTGCGGGCGCTGCACGACGCCGGTATCGAGGTGATCCTCGACGTCGTCTACAACCACACCGCGGAGGCCGGCGAGCTGGGGCCGACGCTCTCGCTACGGGGCATCGACAACCGCGGCTACTACCGGCTGGCCGGCGACGCCCGGCGCTACGCCGACTACACCGGCTGCGGCAACACCCTGCACGTCGTCCAGCCCCAGGTGCTGCGGCTGATCACCGACTCGCTGCGCTACTGGGTCACCGAAATGGGCGTGGACGGCTTCCGCTTCGACCTGGCGGCGGCGCTGGCCCGCTCCATGCACGACGTGGACATGCTCTCCCCGTTCCTGGCCGTGATCGCCCAGGACCCCGTACTGCGCCGGGTCAAGCTCATCGCCGAACCGTGGGACGTGGGCTCCGGCGGCTATCAGGTCGGCGCCTTCCCACCCCTGTGGACGGAGTGGAACGACCGCTACCGCGACACCGTCCGCGACTTCTGGCGCGGCGCCCAGCACGACGTACGCGACCTGGGCTACCGGCTCTCCGGATCCAGCGACCTCTACGCATGGGGCGGCCGCCGCCCGTACGCCTCGGTCAACTTCATCACCGCGCACGACGGCTTCACCCTGCGCGACCTGGTCACCTACGAGCACAAGCGCAACGCCGACAACGGCGAGAACAACCGCGACGGCACCCACGACAACCGGTCGTGGAACTGCGGCGCCGAGGGCGAGACCGACGACGCGGAGGTCACCGCGCTGCGCCACCGCCAGCTGCGCAACCTGCTGACCACACTGCTGCTGTCCACCGGTGTGCCGATGCTGGTGGCCGGCGACGAGATGGGCCGCACCCAGCACGGCAACAACAACGCCTACTGCCAGGACAACCCCACCAGCTGGGTGGACTGGTCGCTGCTGGACGACCCCGAATGGCGGCCGCTGGCCGAGCTCGCCGCCCGGCTGATCGCGCTGCGCCGCGCGCACCCCGTCCTGCGCCGCCGGGCGTTCTTCTCCGGTCGCCCGCACCGGCAGGGCGGTCTGCGCGACCTGGCCTGGTTCACCGCGGACGGGACGGAGATGACCGAGAAGGACTGGTACACCCCGGGAGCGACCCTGGGCATGTACCTCTCCGGCAACGACATCTCCCAGCGCGACGCCCGGGGCGTCCGCATCGTCGACGACAGCTTCCTCGCCGTCCTGCACGCCGCCGCCCAGCCCCGCCCGCTCGTCCTGCCCGGTCCGCCGTGGGCACGGGAGTACGAACTCCTCGTCGACACCGCCCGCACGGACCAACCGGGGCCGGCGCAGCCGCCGTACGCGGCGGGCGGCACGATCACGCTCGGCGGGCGGTCGGTGCTGCTGTTCCGGGCGGTGCCGGGCTGAGGCGGGCGGAAATTCACAGGAGCGTTGTCAGTGGTGCGCCTTACGCTCGCGGGTGATGGCTGACACCGCGCTCACGACGCAGCAGACCGACCGGACCGACTTACCCCGACGCTCCGCAGTGCGCACGCTGTGGCGACTGTGGCCCTTCGTGCGCCCGGTGCGGGCGCGGCTGTTCACCGCCGCGTTCGTGGCGGTGGTCGCCTCCTGCCTGAGCCTGGTCATTCCACTGGTGCTCAAGTGGCTGGTGGACGGTCCGGTGGCGGAGCGCGACGCGGGCGGGGTGTGGCTGGGCGGCGGATATCTGCTGCTGCTCGGTGTCGCGGAGGCGCTGTTGTTCGGGCTGCGGCGCTGGCTGGTGGCGCGCCCGCTGGCGGGGGTCGAGGCGGCGATGCGTGCCGCGCTCTACCGCCGTCTCCAGCGGCTGCCGGTCGCCTTCCACGACCGCTGGCCGTCGGGCCAGCTGCTGTCGCGGGGCACGACCGACCTGCAGATGCTGCGCATGTTCCTCACCTTCCCCCTGACGTTCCTGCTGGTCAACGGCGTGACCATCCTGGTGGGCTGGGTGGTGCTGCTGGCCCAGGACTGGACGCTGGGGCTGGTGCTGCTGGCGCCGGTGCTGCCGCTGATGGTGCTGTGCTCGGTCTTCGAGGCGAAGTACGGGCGCGCGGCCCGCCGCACCCAGGACCAGCTGGGCGATCTGACGACGGTGGTCGAGGAGTCGGTGCTCGGCATCCGCGTCATCAAGGGCTTCGGACGGCACCGCAGCCAGGCCCGCGCCTTCAAGGAGCTGACCCGCTCGCTGCGCACGTCCGAGCTGCGCAAGGCGCGGCTGCTGGCCTGGATCCTGGGGGTCAACACGGCGCTGCCGGAGATCGCGATCGCCGGCGCCCTGGTGCTCGGCACGCTCCAGGTGGCCGACGGCGTGCTGTCCGCGGGCACCCTCGTGGCGTTCCTGTCGACCGCGCTGGCGCTGCGCTGGCCGGTGGAGTCGATCGGCTTCCTGCTGGCCATGAGCAGCGAGGCGGCGACGGCCACGGAGCGCTACTTCGAGGTGATGGACGAGCCGGCGGTCACGGACGACGTGGCCGAGAACGAGGCCGGGGACGAGAACGAGGCCGGGGACGGGGACGGGGACGACGGGAGCGACCGCGGCGGCGGCCCCCTCGGCGGCCTGGCCTTCTCCGGTGTCGCGTTCCGCTACCCCGACGCGGCACCGGACAGCCCGCCCACCCTCAAGGACGTCACCCTGCACATCCGCCCCGGCGAGACCATGGCGCTGGTCGGGGCGACGGGCAGCGGAAAGACCACGCTCACGGCGCTGGTGCCGCGGCTGTACGACCCCACCGCCGGCCGGATCACCCTCGACGGGCGGGACCTGGCGACGATCGGCCGGGACGAGGCCCGCTCCCTGGTCGCGGTGGCCTTCGAGGACCCGACGCTCTTCTCGGCGACCGCCGCGGAGAACGTCCTGATGGGCGCGGAGCACGCCCAGGAGGCGGATCTGCGGCGGGCGTTGGAGGTGGCGCAGGCCGACGGGTTCGTCGGTGCGCTCCCGGAGGGCGCCGCGACCCAGGTCGGCGAGCAGGGCCTGAGCCTGTCCGGCGGGCAGCGGCAGCGGCTCGCCCTGGCCCGCGCCGTCGTCGGCCGGCCCCGCTTCCTGATCCTCGACGATCCGCTCTCGGCCCTCGACGTGCGCACCGAGGCCGCGGTGGAGGCGGCGCTGCGCCAGGTCCTGACCGGCACCACGGCGCTGGTGGTCGCCCACCGCCCGTCCACGGTCCTGCTCGCCGACCGGGTCGCGCTGCTGTCGGGCGGCCGGATCGCCGCCGTCGGCACCCACCACGAACTCCTCCGGGACCACCCCGAGTACGCCGCTCTGATGTCCGGCGAGGAAGAGGGCGCCCGATGACGACCACCACGCCCGGCCTCCCGTCCGACGACCCCGAGGAGCGCCCGGGGCCGCATCAGCCGCAGCCGCCACACCCACCGCAGGCACCCCAGTCGCCCGAGCCCGCCGACTCCTTCGCACACGACCGGCTGCCCGCCCCCAAGGGCGCCGCCCGCTCGCTCCTCGCCTCCTTGCTGGCCCCGCACCGCCCCCGCGTCTGGGCGGCGGCCGTCCTGCTGCTCCTCCAGCAGGCCGCCGTGCAGGCCGGGCCGCTGCTGGTCGCCTATGCGCTGGACCACGCGGTGCCGGCCGTGCGGGCGGGCGGGTTCGGGCCGCTGATCGCCGTCGGGCTGGCGGCCGCGGTGTGCGCCGCGGCGTCCGGCGGGCTGCAGTTCGGCTTCATCCAGCTCTCCGCCCGGGTCAGCCAGGACGTGCTGCTCGCCCTGCGGGGCCGGATCTTCCGGCACGGGCAGGCGCTGAGCCTGGACTTCCACGAGCGCTACACGTCCGGGCGGCTGATCTCCCGTGCCACGACGGACGTCGAGTCGCTGCGCGAGCTCCTGGAGGAGGGGCTGCAGGAGCTGATCACGATCGCCCTCGCTGCGGTCTACATCACCGTGACCCTGGTCGCCTTGGACTGGGGCTTCGGCGCGGCCGCCCTGGCCTCCGGCGCGCCCCTGTACCTCCTCGTCCGCTCCTACCGGCGCCGCACGCACCGGGTCTACGGCGCGAAGTCCACGGCGATGGCGGACCTCATCGTGAAGTTCGCCGAGACCCTCAACGGCATCCGGCCGGTGCAGGCGTTCCGCCGCGAGCGGCTCAACGACGCCGTGTTCGACCGGCTCAACCACCGCCACGAACGGGTCAACGGCGACGCGCTGCTGGAGATGGCCCGCTATGTCGTCACCTCCCGGCTGGTGGCGAACACCGCGGTGGCGGCGATCGTCCTGTGGGGCGCCTACCGGGTGGCCACGGGAGACCTGGCGCTCGGCGTGCTCGCCGCCGCGGTGCTGTACCTGCGCCGGCTGTACGACCCCATCGACCGGCTCGGGATGTTCCTCAACTCCTATGAGTCCGCGGCCGCTTCGCTGCAGAAGATCGCCGGCCTGCTGGCCCAGCCGGCCACCGTCCCGGAGCCGGCGGCACCCACCGCGCTGCCGGCCCCGGCGGGCGGCCGGCCGGGGCGCGAGGTCGCCTTCCGCGGTGTCCGCTTCGCCTACCGCACGGGCGGCGAGGTGCTGCCGCACTTCGATCTGACCCTGGCGGCCGGTACGACCACCGCCGTGGTGGGCGCCACCGGCGCCGGCAAGTCCACCCTCGCCAAGCTGCTGGCCCGCTTCTACGACCCCACCGAGGGCCGGGTGCTGCTCGACGGCGTCGATCTGCGCGAGCTGTCCACCGCCGAGCTGCGCCGGAGCGTGGTGATGGTCACCCAGGAGGCGTTCCTGTTCACCGGGACGGTCGCCGACAACATCGCCATCGGCCGGCCGGACGCCACCCGCGAGGAGATCGAACGCACCGCGAAGCACATCGGCGCCCACGACTTCATCACCGCCCTGCCGGACGGCTATGACACCGACGTCCGCAAGCGCGGCGGCCGTATCTCGGCCGGGCAGCGCCAACTCGTCGGCTTCGCCCGCGCCCTGCTCGCCGACCCCGCCGTCCTGATCCTCGACGAGGCGACCAGCTCCCTGGACATCCCCGGCGAGCGGGCGGTGCAGGCCGCCATGGACACCGTCCTGCGGGGCCGCACGGCCCTGGTCGTCGCCCACCGCCTGTCGACCGTGGAGATCGCCGACCGGGTCCTGGTCATGGCCGACGGCAGGATCGTCGAGGACGGCCCGCCGGCCCGGCTCATCGCCGACCGCGGCCGGTTCGCCGAGCTGCACCGCACATGGCGGGACAGCGTGGAGTAGTGGGGTGGTGGGGTGGTGGAGTGGTGGAGTGGTGGGGTGACGGTCGGTCGTGGAGGATCCGCGACTCCTAGGGTGCCTGGCCGTCCGGGGGCGTCGAGCGGGTGATCGCGGTGAGGGCGTGGTGGAGGGTGGCCGCGCTCGGTGGACGGTCGCGCCAGCGGGCGCCGATGTGGCCGTCGGGTCGGACGAGCAGCGCTCCGTGCGGACGGAGGCCGCAGAGGTCGAGGTGCTCGTGCGGAAGCGGCTCGATGCGCAGCGGCCAGGGTGTGGTGGCGGTGGCCTGCCGCTCCCAGTGGACGGGGTCCGGGGTCAGGAGGGTGAACCATTCGCCGAGGGTGTCGAGCGTGGAGCTGTCGGGTGTGAGCCAGAGGTGGGGCATGCGGCGGCCCGGCTCTGCGGTGGGGAGGTAGTCCGTGCCGCTGTCGGACGGCTCGGGCGGGGTGCCGTGGTCGCCGAGGACGGCGTCGGAGCGGTAGGAGACGCCGAGCACGAGACCGAGTTGGGCGAAGAACTCCTCCGACCAGGGCAGTTCGATCCGGGTCGGGGTCACTTCGCCGCTTCGGAGCTGTGCGCGGCGCCGGTCCTGCACCTGGAGCAGCAGCTGGGTGTTGGCCACTGCTTGGCGGAGGGTCTGGTGGGCGACCGGTCGTCGTTCCGTCTCGTAGCTCTCCAACAGGCCCGGTCCGGCCCACCCGTGGAGCACGCCCGCCAGTTTCCAGCACAGGTTGTGCGCATCGGCGACGCCGGCGTTCATGCCCAGCCCGCCGAGGATGGGGATCGCGTGCGCGGCGTCGCCGGCCAGCAGGATCCGGCCATGGCCGAAGCGTTCGGCGACGAACGCGTTCATCACCCAGTGCTGGACCCGCAGCACCTCGGCCCGTACCCCGGCGCCGGGGCCGAGGGCGCGTTGGACGAAGCCGGGCCAGTCGGCGCGCGCGGGGTCCTCGGGTGTGGGGGCGAACCAGGCCCAGCCTCCTTCCGGGTAGAGCGGGAGGAACGAGCCGTGCGCGGTGAAGTAGACCCCGGCGGGCCGGCGGGCGCACCAGCGGCGGAGATCGGCGTCGAACACGACGGTGGTGACGTCCCCCAGCGCTCCGGGGCCCGTGGTGTCGATGCCCAGCAGCTGCCGGACGGTGGAGTTCGCGCCGTCGGCGGCGAGTACGTAGCGGGCGCGGACGCGGGTCTGGTCACCGCTGCGACGGTCGACGAGCAGGGCCACGACACCGTCGGCCTCCTCGGCCAGGTCGATCAGCTCGGACCCGAACCGCACCGGTGCGTCCGCCGCGCCGAGCAGGAGGGGCTCCAACCGGTCCTGCGAGGTGACGACACCGGTCACGGGGCTCTCGGGTACCGGCGCGTTCACCCCGACCATCGCCGCGGTGGCGAAGTCGCGGTCGGAGAGGGTGTCGCGGAAGCGGATGCGGCCGTACTCGGGGGCGAACGCGGCGGCGGTGATCCCGGCAGCCAGCCCGAGCCGGCGGAAGATCTCCATCGAACGCACATTGACCAGCCGGGATCGCGGAAAGGGCGACAACTCCCGGTGCTTTTCGACCAGCAGTGCCCGCACACCCCAGCGTTCCAGGAGCGCCCGGGCGGTGAGCCCGACCGGCCCGCCGCCGACGATCAACACCTCCGTGCGGGCGTCCGCTACGGGCATGGCGAGGTCCTCGGCCGGCTCCCGGCGACCGGCGGGTCGCAGCCGAGCCCGCCGCCCGCGACGAGGGTCCGCACCTCCATGAGGCCCATCATCCGCACTCGGCGGCCGGCCGCAACGTCCGCGCGTCGAGGTACACCCGAACGCCGTCGGGCGTCACCGGCGGGCGCGGACCAGGGCCCGCTGCACGCCCTCGTCGGCCTGGCCCGCCGCGCCGACCCGCTGCCGGAGGCCGCCCCCCCCCCGCTGCGGGGCGTGATGGGCCCTCTTGTGCGGATCGCAGTGTTCTCGCACGCGTTAGGGTCCGGGCATCGGCCGACTCGGCAGGGACGAAGACGGGGGACGGGGATGGTGGACACCTCGGCGGAGCCGGGCACGGGAGCGCCCCGCCACCGCGGCGCCGGACGGTATCTGTGGTGGCTGGTGACCAGTCAGCGGTGGCGGGTCGCGGCGGGCGCGTCGTACGGGAGCCTGTGGATGGTGGGGCTGATGCTGCCGCCGTACGTCCTGTCGCGGGCGATCGACGAGGGGCTGGCGCCGGGGCGGATGCCGGCGCTCGTCGGGTGGACGGCGGTGCTGCTGGGGGTCGGGGTGCTCAACGCCTGGCTGGGGATGCTGCGGCATCGCACGATGACCAGGATCCGGATGGACGCCACGTTCCGCACGGTGCGGGCCGTGGTGGCGCACACCCTGCGCCTGGGCGCGGCGCTGCCGCGGAAGGTGACGGCCGGTGAGGTCGTCACGATCGGCATCGGCGATGTCGCGGTGATCAGCCAGACTTTGACGATGACCGGGCCCGGCGTCGGCGCGGTGCTGGCGTACGGGGTCGTCGCCGTCCTGATGCTGGGCGTCTCCCCGCTGCTCGCCGCGGTGGTGCTGCTGGGCGTCCCGCTGCTCGCCGTGCTGGTCGGGCCGCTGCTGGGCCGGCTGCAGGGGGCGGAGTCGCGCTATCGCGAGCGGCAGAGCGGGCTGGCGGCGCGGCTGACGGACCTGGTCGGCGGGCTGCGGGTGCTGGGCGGCCTGGGCGGCAAGGAGGTGTTCGCCGACCGCTACCGGCGCGATACGCAGGCGCTGCGGCGCGAGGGCTATCGGGTCGGCGCGACGACCAGCTGGATCCAGGCGCTCGGGGTGGGCCTGCCGACACTGTTCCTGGCCGCGGTGACCTGGCTCGCGGCGCGGATGGCCGCCCGAGGTGACATCTCCGTCGGCGAGTTGGTGGCGGTCTACGGGTATGCCGCGGCGCTGGTGGTGCCGGTGTCGTTCTTCATCGAGGGCGGCTACGACCTGACGCGGGGCCTGGTCGCCGCCCGGCGGGTCGTGCGCTTCCTGCGCTGGGAGCCGGACCCGGCAGGCGGTGCGGGGGGCGGGGACGAGGCGGGGCGGGCGCCCGAGGGGCCGGCCGTGCTGCGGGATCCGGAGTCCGGCGTGGAGGTGGTGCCCGGGCTGCTGACCGCGCTGGTCGCCGCCCGCCCGGCCGAGTCGGCGGCGGTGCTCGACCGGCTGGGCCGGTTCGCGGACTCCGCGGCGACCTGGGGTGCGGTACGCCTCGACGAGATCGGGCTGCGGCAGGTCCGCGACCGCATCCTGGTCGCGGACAACGAGGCGGACCTCTTCGCCGGGACGCTGCGCGAGGTGATCGGCGGGCGCCGGGATCCGGCCGGCGCGGTGATCGACCGCGCCGTCCATGCGGCGCTGGCCGAGGACATCGTCCGTGGCCTGCCGGACGGGCTCGGCTCGCCGATCGAGGCGCAGGGCCGCAACCTCTCCGGCGGGCAGCGCCAGCGCCTGCGCCTGGTGCGGGCGCTGCTGGCCGACCCCGAGGTGCTGCTGGCCGTCGAGCCGACCTCGGCCCTCGACGCGCACACCGAGGCGGCCGTCGCGGGCCGGCTGCACGCCGCCCGCGCGGGCCGTACCACCGTCGTCACCAGCACCTCACCGCTGCTGCTCGACCGGGCGGACACGGTGTGCTTCCTCGTCGGCGGCAAGGTCGCCGCCGTCGGCAGCCACCGCCGGCTGCTCGACGAACAGCCCGCCTACCGCCGTCTGGTGGCGCGCGGCGAGGACGGCACACTCGGCGACGAACACGGCGGCGCCCCGGGGCCCCCGCCCGCGTCCCTGGCAGAGGAGAGCGCACGATGACGGCGGTCACCACCCGGCCCGCGCGAGGCGGCGACGACCTGCCCGGCGGTGCGGCCCTGCCGGTCGCCGACCGTGCCACCACCCGACGGGCCGCGCTCAGCCTGATCCGGCTGGACGGGCGGGCGTTCGCCCTGATGCTCGCGCTCAACGCGCTGGCCGCCGGCGCCGGTCTGGCCGGTCCGTGGCTGCTCGGCCGGATCGTGGACACGGTGCGCGACGGCGGCGGGGTGGCCGCGGTCGACCGGCTGGCACTGGTCATCGTGGTGTGTGCGCTGGCGCAGCTGCTGCTGGCGCGGTACGCCCGGTACGTCGGGCACCGCTTCGGCGAGCGGACCGTGGCGCGGGTGCGCGAGCAGTTCGTCGACCGGGCGCTGGCGCTGCCGGCCGCGACCGTGGAGCGGGCCGGCAGCGGTGATCTGACGGCCCGTGGCACCACGGACGTCACCTCGGTCGCCCGGACGCTGCGGGACGCCGCGCCCGAGGTGTTCATCGCGTCGGTGCAGGCGCTGTTCCTGCTCGGTGCGGTGGTGGTGCTCGATCCCCTGCTCGGGGCGTGCGGGCTGGGTCTGCTGAGCGGCCTGCTGGCGGTCCGGTGGTATCTGCGCCGGGCCCACCGCGCGTATCTGGCCGAGGGGGCGGCGACCTCGGCGCTGGCCGAGCTGTTGGCGGCCACCGCGGCGGGTGCCAGGACCGTCGAGGCGCTGGGGCTCCAGGAGCGTCGGCGGGCGGCGAGCGAGCAGGCGATCGAGCGGTGCCGGCGTACGCGTACCAGGACGCTGTTCCTGCGCAGTGTGCTGCTGCCCGCCGTGGAGGTCTCCTACGTCCTCCCGGTGGTCGGGGTGCTGCTGGTCGGCGGGGTGCTGCACGGGCGGGGCGGGCTCAGCCTGGGGGTGGTCGTCTCCGCGGCGCTGTACCTGCGGCAGCTGGCCGAGCCGCTGGCCACGATCCTGCTGTGGGTGGAGCAGCTCCAGAGCAGCGGTGCCGCCTTCGCCCGCGTCGAGGGGCTGCGCGAGGCCCCGTCGACCCCGAAGTCCGCCCCCTCGCCCGCCGTTGTCCCGGCCGACGACCGCATCGACGTCACGGCCGTCCGCTACGCCTACGGCGCCAGGCCCGGCGGCGACGGCGCCCCCGCCTCCCCCGGCCGCGACGTGCTGCACGACGTCACCCTCACCATCCGCCCCGGCGAGCGGATAGCCCTGGTCGGCCCCTCCGGAGCCGGCAAGTCCACCCTGGGGCGGCTGCTGGCCGGCATCGAGGCGCCGAGCGGCGGTTCGGTGACCGTCGGACGGGTGCCGATCGCCGAGCTGGGCCCCGAGGTGCTGCGCCGCCAGGTGGTCCTCGTCACGCAGGAGCACCATGTGTTCCTGGGGACCGTCCGCGACAACCTGCGGATCGCCGCGCCCGGCGCCGACGACGCCGCACTGCACGCCGCGCTGGCGGCCGTGGGGGCCGACTGGTGCACGGAGCTGCCGGCCGGCCTGGACACCGAGCTGGGCCCCGGCGGGCACCGCCCCGACGGCTCGCAGGCGCAGCAACTCGCCCTGGCCCGCGTGGTGCTGGCCGATCCGCACACCGTGATCCTGGACGAGGCGACCGCGCTGCTGGACCCGCGCACCGCCCGGCACACCGAGCGCGCGCTGGCAGCCGTCCTCAAGGGCCGTACGGTCATCGCCGTCGCCCACCGGCTGCACACCGCCCACGACGCGGACCGGGTGGCCGTGCTGGAGAACGGCCGGCTGACCGAACTGGGCACCCACGACGACCTGGTGGCGGCCGACGGCGCCTACGCGGCCCTGTGGCGCTCCTGGCACGGGCGGACCGCGGCCGGGTGAGGCCGGGCGGGAACGGGCACGGATCGTCCGGAAAACGGACGCCGATTCCGCGCAACGGACGTTTTCCGGCCAATTAGTTGATCGGAGCCTGACAACCGGCGGGCTGTGGTGGGACTCTTCCCCGCAACCGCCGCACGGCCCCCACGGCACCACGCCTCGCGACGGCCGGCTCCACCCCCCGTTCCACGAGTACGTCAAGCACCTTTGTGCGTACGTCTCCCCCCACACGCTCCATGAGTTCTGCCTCGCTCTGCCCGGACGGCCGTTCGCCGCCCGGTCCCCCTCGGCCGCACCGTCACGTAGCGGCCACCGCAGAAGGAGTCAGTGTGAGACGCACCCCCCATAGACGCGCCGTCGCGACCGGCGCGCTGGTCGCCGTCACGGCGATGCTGGCCGTCGGTGTACAGGCCGGTACCGGCACGGCGGCCGCCCCGCGGCCGGGCACCGCGCACGCCGTACCCGACCCCGGCGCACTGCCGGTCAAGCTGTCCCCGTCCCAGCGTGCGGAGCTGATACGGGAAGCCGGCGCCACCACCGCCCGGACGGCGCGGCAGCTGAAGCTCGGCGCGAAGGAGCGCCTGGTCGTCAAGGACGTCTCGAAGGACGCCGACGGCACCGTGCACACCCGCTACGAGCGCACCTACGACAAGCTGCCGGTCCTCGGCGGCGACCTCGTGGTGCACACGAGCAAGGGCGGCACGTTCCAGGGCGTCACCAAGGCCGTCCGCTCGCAGCTCAAGGTGGCGGGCACCACCGCGAAGATCGAGCCGGCCACCGCCGAGGCGAAGGCCGTCACCTCCGCGCGGGCCCTGGGCTCGAAGAAGACCGAGGCCGCCAAGGCGCCGCGCAAGGTGGTCTGGGTCGCCGACGGCAAGCCGGTCCTGGCCTACGAGACCGTGGTCGGCGGGCTGCAGGAGGACGGCACGCCCAACGAGCTGCACGTCATCACGGACGCCACCACCGGCGCCAAGATCTTCCAGTACCAGGGGATCGAACAGGGCGTCGGCAACAGCGAGTACAGCGGCAAGGTCACCATCGGGACATCCGGCTCGGCGCCGAACTTCTCGATGACCGACCCCACCCGCGGCAACCACAAGACGTACAACCTCAACCACGGTTCGTCGGGCACCGGTTCGCTGTTCACCGACGCCGACGACACCTGGGGCGACGGTACGCCGCAGAACGCCCAGACCGCCGGTGTCGACGCGGCCTACGGCGCCCAGGTGACCTGGGACTACTACAAGAACGTGCACGGCCGCAGCGGCATCAAGGGCGACGGCGTGGGCGCCTACTCCCGCGTCCACTACGGCAACAGCTACGTCAACGCCTTCTGGGACGACGGCTGCTTCTGCATGACCTACGGCGACGGCAGCGGCAACAGCCACCCGCTGACGTCGATCGACGTGGCCGGCCACGAGATGTCGCACGGTGTCACGGCCGCCACCGCCGACCTCACCTACAGCGGTGAGTCCGGCGGTCTGAACGAGGCGACCTCCGACATCTTCGGCACGGCGGTGGAGTTCTACGCCAACAACGCCTCCGACCCCGGTGACTACCTCATCGGCGAGAAGATCGACATCAACGGCGACGGCTCCCCGCTGCGCTACATGGACAAGCCCAGCAAGGACGGCGCCTCGGCCGACTACTGGTCGAGCAACGTCGGCAACAAGGACGTGCACTACTCCTCCGGTGTCGCCAACCACTTCTTCTACCTGCTGTCCGAGGGCAGCGGCCCGAAGGACATCGGCGGCGTCCACTACGACAGCCCGACCTTCGACAACCTGCCGGTGCCGGGCATCGGCCGGGCCAACGCCGAGAAGGTGTGGTTCAAGGCGCTCAGCCAGTACATGAGCGCCAACACCAACTACGCGGGCGCCCGCACCGCCACCCTGAAGGCGGCGGCGGACCTGTTCGGCCAGGGCAGCGCGTCGTACAACACCGTGGCCAACACCTGGGCGGCGGTCAACGTCGGCACCCGCGTCCCGGACGGCGCGGTGAGCGTCACCAACCCGGGCAACCAGACCAGCACCGTGGGCCAGGCGGCGAGCCTGCAGATCAAGGCCACCAGCGGGACCGCCGGCGCGCTGTCGTACACGGCGACCGGGCTGCCCGCCGGGCTGTCGATCGACGCGAACACCGGTCTGATCTCCGGTACGCCGACCACGGCCGGCACCGGCAGTGTGACGGTGACGGTCACCGACGCCGCGAAGAAGACCGGTACGACGTCCTTCACCTGGACGGTCAACCCGGCCGGCGGCGGCAGCGTCTTCGAGAACGCCGACGACGTGCAGATCCCGGACGCGGGCGCGGCGGTCACCTCGCCGATCACCGTCAGCCGCAGCGGCAACGCGCCGAGCTCGCTGAAGGTCGGCGTGGACATCGTCCACACCTACCGCGGTGACCTGGTCATCGACCTGATCGCCCCGGACGGCACGGCCTACCGGCTGAAGAACTCCAGCGCGTTCGACTCCGCGGCCGACGTGAAGACGACGTACACCGTCAACGCCTCCTCGAAGGCGGCGAGCGGCACCTGGAAGCTGCGGGTCCAGGACGTCTACTCTCAGGACACCGGTTACATCAACGGCTGGAAGCTGACGTTCTGACCTCGCCACAGCACTCAGGCGTCATCTTCGTATGACATAGGCGGGCAGGCGTTTCGCGCCGCTCCACAACTCGCCTTCCATACAGGCACCTTGGGCGTCGTCCCCGGATCTCCGGGGGCGGCGCCCGACTCCGTTATGCGAACAGCGATCACCTCTCTACGAACGAATTTCAGCCAACCTGTGAACAAACTCCTGACATGCACGCGTTCGAATGGCAGTCTTCCCGACGCATGTCACACCCGCATCGCTTTGCACCCCCACCACTTGGCAAAGTTGAAGGAGCACGCGTGACCCCCCGCATATCTCGTAAGACCCGTGTGACCGGTGGCGCCCTCGCGGCCGCCGCCCTGCTGGCCGCGGGCATCACCGTCGGCACCGCCGGCGCCTCGCCGGCCCCGGCCGCCAAGAAGGACGCCTCTCCTCTCCAGCTCAGCGCCTCGCACCGCGCGGAGCTGCTGCGCGACGCCGGCGCCACCAAGGCGCAGACCGCCAAGGCGCTCGGTCTCGGCTCGCAGGAGAAGCTGGTCGTCAAGGACGTCGTCAAGGACGCCGACGGCACCACGCACACCCGCTACGACCGCACCTACGCCGGACTGCCGGTCCTGGGCGGCGACCTGATCGTGCACACCGCCAAGGGCGGCGCGGTCAAGTCGACGACCAAGTCGACGGACAAGACCATCAAGGTCGCCTCCACCACGGCGAAGATCGCCCCGCAGGCCGCCGCGAAGTCGGCGCAGGGCACCGCCGCGAAGTCGCTCGCCGCGAAGAAGGCCGACGCGCAGTCCCCGAAGAAGGTCGTCTGGGCCGCCTCCGGCAGCCCCGTCCTCGCCTACGACACCGTCGTCAAGGGCGTCCAGAAGGACGGCACCCCCAGCCGGATGCACGTCATCACCGACGCCAACACCGGCAAGAAGCTGTTCCAGTACGACGAGATCCACACCGGCAAGGGCGAGAGCGAGTACAGCGGCAGCGTCGAGCTGGGGACCTCCAAGGAGGGCAACGGCTTCACGCTGACCGACGGCGAGCGCGGTGGCCACAAGACCACCAACCTGGAGAACGGCGAGTCCGGCGACGGCAAGGCCTTCACGGACGAGGACGACAAGTGGGGCACCGGCAAGCCCGACGACCCGCAGACCGCGGCCGTCGACGCGCACTACGGCGCGGCCGAGACCTGGGACTACTACAAGACCGTGCACGGTCGCGCCGGCATCAAGGGCGACGGCAAGGGTGCCTCCTCGCGCGTCCACTACGGCGACAGCTACGTCAACGCCTTCTGGGACGACAGCTGCTTCTGCATGACCTACGGCGACGGCGAGGGCAACAAGAAGCCGCTCACCGCCATCGACGTCGCGGCCCACGAGATGTCGCACGGTGTCACCTCCGCGACCGCCAACCTCACCTACAGCGGTGAGTCCGGCGGCCTCAACGAGGGCACCTCGGACATCTTCGGCACCTCGGTCGAGTTCTACGCCAAGAACGACAAGGACCCGGGCGACTACCTCATCGGTGAGAAGATCGACATCAACGGTGACGGCTCCCCGCTGCGCTACATGGACAAGCCCAGCAAGGACGGCCAGTCGCAGGACAACTGGGACTCCAACACCGGTGGTCTCGACCCGCACTACTCCTCGGGCGTCGCCAACCACTTCTTCTACCTGCTGTCCGAGGGCAGCGGCGCGAAGGAGATCAACGGCGTCAAGTACGACAGCCCGACGGCGGACGGCAAGAAGGTCGAGGGCATCGGCCGGGACAAGGCCGAGAAGATCTGGTTCAAGGCCCTGACCGAGTACATGACCTCGAACACGGACTACAAGGCCGCCCGTGAGGCGACCGTCAAGGCCGCCACCGACCTCTACGGCAAGGACAGCGCCGAGGTCAAGGGTGTCGAGGCCGCCTGGACCGGTGTCGCCGTCAAGTGACGCGGTACGCCCACAGGCGCTGATCGTCCCGGGGTGAGGTGACCCCGGAAGAACGAAGGCGGTGCCCGGAGTCTCTCCGGGCACCGCCTTCGCGCGTGCCGGCGCGGGTGGCGGGGTCCGGGCAGCACCCCCGGGGAGCCGACCGCCGGGACCCGGCCACCCCCAGGGGCGCGACTGCCGGCCGACCCGCCCCCAACCTCTCACTCAACTCCCCATCTTCTCCTGGGAGTTGAGTGCTAGCCCCACACTCTGCCGCGCGTTGCTACCGCCGAGTCCGCCGATATGGCCGATTCCACCCCCTCATGCGCTCTTGTACGTACTCCCTCCTAGGGGGAGGCTTGCGCGACACCGGACATCCGCACACCGCAACTCCGCTGTGATCGCACCGAGTTGAGGAGGCGAACGCCGACCGTGTCAGCGCCCCCGCGCAGCCGCCCGCGAACGGGCGGGCGCGTGTCCGCCGGGTCACGGCAGACCCGTGGTTACGAACCGGTAGTTCACATTCCATCGGATTTCCGAGCCGCCGCACGAGGGAAGGCTCACCGAGTGGACCCCGGCCGGCCGTGCCATCCGCCAGCCGAGTGAAAGCGGGCTGGAGCGCACCTGCCCGCACCCGGTTCCCCTGCCGTGAAACGGATACAAAGGACAAAATCCCGCAAAGCATCACAAGCCCAGGTGAGCCCATGATCGGTCGCATCCCTGTTCTGGACATCCGCCCGCAGATCGATTGCGGCCGCCGCCCGGCGAAGGCCGTGGTGGGCGAGACCTTCGAGGTCTCCGCCACGGTCTTCCGAGAAGGCCATGACGCGGTCGCGGCGAATGTGGTGCTGCGCAACCCCGCCGGCCGCTGCGGCCCCTGGAACCCGATGCGGGAGCGGGCGCCCGGCACCGACCGGTGGAGCACCGAGGTCACCCCGGACATCGAGGGCCGCTGGACCTTCACCGTCGAGGCCTGGTCCGACCCGCTGGCCACCTGGCGCAAGCACGCCTCGATCAAGATCCCGGCGGGTATCGACACCGAGCTGGTGCTCGCCGAGGGCGCCGAACTGCACGAGCGGGCGGCCGTCGACGTCCCCAAGAGCGAGGGCCGGGAGGCGGTGCTGGCCGCCGTCGACGCGCTGCGCGACCCGGACCTGCCCGCCGCCGCCCGCCTCGCCACGGCGCTCTCCCCCGAGGTCGTCGAGTCGCTGGACCGCCATCCGCTGCGCGAACTGCTCACCGTCTCACGTCCGATGCCGCTGGTCGTCGAGCGCCGACGGGCCCTGTACGGCTCGTGGTACGAGCTCTTCCCGCGCTCCGAGGGCGCCGTCGTCACCCCGGCCGGCACGGCCGTCGGCGGCACCCTGCGCACCGCCGCCGAACGGCTGCCGGCGGTCGCCGCGATGGGCTTCGACGTGGTCTACCTCCCGCCCGTCCACCCCATCGGCACCTCCTTCCGCAAGGGCCCCAACAACGCCCTTTCGGCCGGCCCGGACGACGTCGGCTCCCCCTGGGCCATCGGCTCGGCGGCCGGCGGCCACGACGCCCTCCACCCGGACCTGGGCACCTTCGAGGACTTCGAGCACTTCGTGCGGACGGCCCGCGACCTGCGGATGGAGGTGGCCCTGGACTTCGCGCTGCAGTGCTCCCCCGACCACCCCTGGGTCACCCTGCACCCGCAGTGGTTCCACCACCGCCCGGACGGCTCGATCGCCTACGCCGAGAACCCACCGAAGAAGTACCAGGACATCTACCCCGTCGCCTTCGACGCCGACTTCCGCGGGATCGTCCGCGAGACCCAGCGGCTGCTGCGCTTCTGGATGGCCAAGGGCGTACGGATCTTCCGGGTGGACAATCCGCACACCAAACCCGTGGCGTTCTGGGAGAAGGTGATCGGCGAGATCAACCGCACCGACCCGGACGTGCTCTTCCTCGCCGAGGCGTTCACCCGCCCGGCCATGCTGCACACCCTCGCCCAGGTCGGCTTCCAGCAGTCCTACACGTACTTCACCTGGCGCAACACCAAGCAGGAGCTGACCGACTACCTCACCGAGCTGTCCGGCGAGTCCGCCGCCTATCTGCGGCCCAACTTCTTCGTGAACACCCCGGACATCCTCCACGCCTACCTCCAGCAAGGCGGCCGCCCCGCCTTCGAGATCCGTGCCGTGCTGGCCGCCACCCTGTCCCCCACCTGGGGCGTCTACGCCGGATACGAGCTCTGCGAGTCGACGCCGGTACGCCCCGGCAGCGAGGAGTACCGCGACTCGGAGAAGTACCAACTCAGGCCGCGCGACTGGGATGCGGCGGCGAAGCAGGGGCGCACCATCGCCCCGCTGATCACCGCGCTCAACCGCATCCGCCGCCGGCACCCTGCCCTGCAGCAGCTGCGCAATCTGCGCTTCCACCAGGTCGACAACGAGGCCGTGCTGGCGTTCTCCAAACGCGCCGGGCACGGCGAGGGGTCCGACACGGTGCTCACGGTGGTCAACCTCGACCCGCACCACACCCACGAGGCGACGGTGTCGTTGGACATGCCGGAACTCGGCCTCGGCCGGCACGAGTCCTTCCCGGTGCGCGACGAGCTCACCGGCGATACCTACCACTGGGGCAGGGACAACTATGTGCGCCTGGAGCCGGGCCGCTCACCGGCGCCCGCCCATGTGCTGTCGCTGCGACCGTCCTCACCGATCGGAGGGTCACCCAATTGATCGTCAATGAGCCAGTCCCCGACACGTTCGAGGACACCCCGGCGAAGGACCGCGATCCCGACTGGTTCAAACGGGCCGTCTTCTACGAAGTCCTGGTGCGCTCGTTCCAGGACAGCAACGGCGACGGCATCGGCGACCTCAAGGGCCTCACCGCCAAGCTCGACTATCTGCAGTGGCTGGGGGTGGACTGTCTCTGGCTCCCGCCGTTCTTCAAATCCCCGCTGCGGGACGGCGGTTACGACGTCGCCGACTACACCGCGGTGCTCCCGGAGTTCGGCGACCTGGCGGACTTCGTCGAGTTCGTGGACGCCGCGCACCACCGCGGCATGCGGGTCATCATCGACATGGTGATGAACCACACCAGCGATCAGCACCCGTGGTTCCAGGAGTCGCGCGCCGACCCGGAAGGCCCGTACGGCGACTACTACGTCTGGGCGGACGACGACAAGCAGTACGCCGACGCGCGGATCATCTTCGTCGACACCGAGGCCTCCAACTGGACCTTCGACCCGGTCCGCAAGCAGTACTACTGGCACCGGTTCTTCTCCCACCAGCCGGACCTCAACTACGAGAACCCGGCGGTCCAGGAGGAGATGATCTCCGCCCTGCGGTTCTGGCTGGACCTGGGCATCGACGGTTTCCGGCTGGACGCGGTGCCGTACCTCTACGCGGAGGAGGGCACCAACTGCGAGAACCTGCCCGCCTCGCACGCCTTCCTCAAGCGGGTCCGGGCCGAGATCGACGCGCACTACCCGGACACTGTGCTGCTGGCCGAGGCCAACCAGTGGCCGGAGGACGTCGTCGACTACTTCGGCGACTACGCCGTCGGCGGCGACGAGTGCCACATGGCCTTCCACTTCCCGGTCATGCCGCGCATCTTCATGGCGGTGCGCCGCGAGTCGCGCTACCCGGTGTCGGAGATCCTCGCCAAGACCCCGGCGATCCCGTCCGGCTGCCAGTGGGGCGTCTTCCTGCGCAACCACGACGAGCTGACCCTGGAAATGGTCACGGACGAAGAGCGCGACTACATGTACGCGGAGTACGCCAAGGACCCGCGGATGCGCGCCAACATCGGCATCCGCCGGCGACTGGCCCCGCTGCTCGACAACGACCGCAACCAGATCGAGCTCTTCACCGCCCTGCTGCTGTCGCTGCCCGGCTCGCCGATCCTCTACTACGGCGACGAGATCGGCATGGGCGACAACATCTGGCTCGGCGACCGCGACGCGGTACGCACCCCGATGCAGTGGACGCCCGACCGCAACGCCGGGTTCTCCTCCTGCGACCCCGGCCGGCTCTTCCTGCCGACCATCATGGACCCGGTCTACGGCTACCAGGTCACCAATGTCGAGGCGGCGATGAGTTCCCCCTCCTCGCTGCTGCACTGGACCCGCCGGATGATCGAGATCCGCAAGCAGAACCCGGCGTTCGGGCTCGGCAGCTACACCGAGCTGTCCTCCACCAATCCGGCGGTGCTGGCCTTCCTGCGGGAGTCGCCGGGCACCGGCGGCGCGGACGACGACCTGGTGCTGTGCGTGCACAACTTCTCGCGGTTCGCCCAGCCGACGGAGCTGGACCTGCGCTCGTTCAGCGGTCGGCATCCGGTGGAGCTCATCGGCGGCGTCCGCTTCCCGGCCATCGGGGAGCTGCCGTACCTGCTGACGCTGGCGGGCCACGGCTTCTACTGGTTCCGACTGCGCAAGAACTCCGCCTAGTACCCGGGCCCTGACCGGGCACGGGCGCCGAGCATCCCGCCCGTACGCGGCCGCATGGCGCGTACGGGCGTTTTTCGACCTTTCGCTCGGGCAGTCTCCCTACTACCGCACGGCCGGGCGAACCATCGCCGGTCCCCCCGGCTCGGGAGGGTGACCGCCGCACGGCGGAAGCGCGCACGCCGAAGACACTCCCCAAGCCGCTCCCTTCGGGGGGACCCGCACCGCCTCCGTACGGGGGTACCGCCACCGCGCCACCGCATAGTGAAGGCCGCATTCCGGGACACTTTGCCCTACCTGTCGTGTGCCCGGGGAAAGGACGCGACGCCATGTCGGACACCGCCCCGACCCGTGCCACCCGTAACACCCCTGACCGCCGCCCGCTCGTGACCGCCCCCGATCTGCTGTCCTCGCTGGCCCCGCTGCTCGCCGAGTGGGTGCCGCGCCAGCGCTGGTTCGCCGGCAAGGGGCGGCCGCTGACCGGGTTCACGCTGCTCTCGGCCACCGAGCTGCTGCCGTGCACCGGCGCGGGCACCACTCCGGGGCTGCTGCAGCTGCTCGTGCGTGCCCAGCAGAGCGCCCCGCCGAGCCGCACACCGGCCGGCGGCGACTGCTACCAGCTCCTGCTGGGGGTGCATCCGGCGCCGGCACCGCAGCTGGCACCGGCGGTGATCGGCCGGCCGGGGGGCGGTCCGCTGCGCGGCCGTACGGTCTACGACGCGCTGCTGGACAACCGGCTGTGCGGGCTGCTGCTGGAGCGGCTGCGGGTACCGGGGCGGCTCGGCGGGCTGCGGTTCTGCCGCGAGCCGCGGGTGGACATCCCCACCGGACTGCCGGCCCGGCCGATCGCCGTCGAGCAGTCCAACTCCTCCATCGTCTTTGGCGATTCGTTCATCCTGAAGGTCTTCCGGCGGGTCGAGCCGGGCGTCAACCCGGATCTGGAGCTGCCGCGAGCGCTGGCGGACGCCAAGTGCGCGCGGGTACCGGCGCCCGCCGCGTGGTTCGAGTCGGCGACCCCCGAGGAGAGCGGCGAGGCGACGACGCTGGGCGTGCTCCAGCCGTTCCTGCCGGGGTCGGCGGACGGCTGGCAGCTGGCCCGGGGCGCGCTGGCCGTACGCGCCGACTTCACCGGCTCGGCGCGGGCGCTCGGGCACGCCACCGCGGAGGTGCACACCGCGCTCGCCCAGACGCTGCCGACCACCGAGCTGCACCGCCCGCAGCTGGAGGTGATCGCGGCCCAGATGATCGAGCGGCTGGAGGCCACCGCCCGCGCCGTGCCCGTGCTGCAGCCCTACCGCACCCGGCTGCGCACCGCCTTCGACGCGCTGGCCGCGATGGGCCGGGACGGCCGCGGCTGGGCCGCCCAGCGCATCCACGGCGATCTGCACCTGGGGCAGACCCTGCGCTCCGCCGACGAGGGCCGCTGGTCGCTGATCGACTTCGAGGGCGAACCGGCCCGCCCGCTGGCCGAGCGGCGACGGCCGCAGCCGGCGGTGCGCGATGTCGCGGCGATGCTGCGCTCCTTCGACTACGCGGCGCGCGGCGGGCCGGCCGGCGGGGACCCCTGGGCGCTGGAGTGGGCGCGGCGCACCCGTGCCGCCTTCTGCCGGGGCTACGCCGAGGCCGGTGGGCTCGATCCGCGCTCCGCGCCCGAACTGATGCGCGCCTACGAGACCGACAAGGCCGTCTACGAGGTGCTCTACGAGGCCCGCCACCGGCCCGACTGGCTGGCCGTCCCGATGGCCGCCGTCCGGCGGCTGGCGGCGGGCGGGGAGCCGGCCGTGGGGGCCCACCCGTACGACTCGCCGTGATCCGCCCGCCCGTCGCCCGCCACCACCCCGAGGAGGCTCCACTCGTGACCGCCCGCCCGTCTCCCGCCACCGGACCGCCGCCGTCCGGCCGTACCCCTTCCGCCCCCGCGCGCACCAAACAGGCCGCGGCGACCGGGCCGACCGCCGGGCCCGCGGCCCGCTCCCGCGCCCGCGCCCGCGACACCGAGCCGCCGGCCGGCACGCACGGGGTGCGGCCCGCCGCCCCGCTGCCCGAGGAGGACCGCGCCCGGCTGCTGGGCGGCGCGCACCACGACCCGCACGCGCTGCTCGGCGCGCACCCCGTACGCGGCGGGCTGCTCGTCCGCGCCCTGCGGCCGCACGCCCGGAGCGTCACCGTCGTGGCGAAGGGGCTGCGCGCCGAGCTGCCCTCCGAGGGCGACGGCCTGTTCGCCGGGGTGCTGCCGCTGCGCACCGCCCCGGAGTACGAGCTGCTGGTCGACTACGGCGAACACGCCCTGACCGTCCCCGACCCCTACCGCTTCCTGCCCGCGCTCGGCGAGCTGGACCTGCACCTGTTCAGCGAGGGCCGGCACGAGCAGCTGTGGCAGGCGCTCGGCGCGCGGACCATGGAGCACCAGGGCGTGACCGGCACCCGCTTCACCCTCTGGGCGCCCAACGCCCGGGGCGTCCGGGTCGTCGGCGACTTCAACTACTGGGACGGCACCGCCGGCCCGATGCGGTCGCTGGGCTCCTCCGGTGTCTGGGAGCTCTTCCTGCCCGGGATCGGCGCCGGCGAGCTGTACAAGTTCGAGATCACCCGGCCGGACGGCTCCCGGACCGTGCGCGCCGACCCGATGGCCCGGCGGACCGAGTGCCCGCCCGCGACCGCCTCGGTGGTGGACGCGTCGCGCTTTCGCTGGCAGGACGCCGAGTGGATGGCCCGACGCGGCAGGCGGCCGGTGCACCAGGCGCCGTTCTCCGTCTACGAGGTGCATCTGCCCTCCTGGCGGCCCGGCCTCACCTACCGCCAGCTCGCCGATCAACTTCCGGTGTACGTCAAGGACTTGGGGTTCACCCACGTCGAGTTCATGCCGGTGTCCGAGCACCCCTTCGGCGGTTCCTGGGGCTACCAGGTGACCGGGTTCTACGCGCCGACCGCCCGGATGGGCACGCCCGACGACTTCCGGTTCCTGATCGACGCGCTGCACCGGGCCGGGATCGGCGTCCTGATGGACTGGGTGCCGGCCCACTTCCCGCGCGACGACTGGGCGCTGGCGGAGTTCGACGGCCGCCCGCTCTACGAGCACCAGGACCCGGCCCGCGCCGCGCACCCGGACTGGGGCACCCTGGAGTTCGACTACGGCCGCACCGAGGTCCGCAACTTCCTGGTCGCCAACGCGGTGTACTGGTGCGAGGAGTTCCATATCGACGGACTGCGGGTGGACGCCGTGGCCTCGATGCTCTACCTCGACTACTCGCGCGAGGACGGCGGCTGGACGCCCAACGTCCACGGCGGCCGGGAGGACCTCGACGCGGTGGCCTTCCTCCAGGAGATGAACGCGACGGTCTACCGCCGCTGCCCCGGAGTCGTCACCATCGCCGAGGAGTCCACGGCCTGGGACGGCGTCACCCGCGCCACACACCACGTCGGGCCCGGCGGCTTCGGCGGCCTCGGCTTCGGCCTGAAGTGGAACATGGGCTGGATGCACGACTCGCTCGGCTATGTCTCCAAGGAGCCGGTGCACCGCAAGTACCACCACGGCGAGATGACCTTCTCCATGATCTACGCCTACTCCGAGAACTATGTGCTGCCGATCTCCCATGACGAGGTCGTGCACGGCAAGCGGGCACTGGTGTCGAAGATGCCCGGCGACTGGTGGCAGCAGCGGGCCAACCACCGGGCCTACCTCGGCTTCATGTGGGCCCACCCGGGCAAGCAACTTCTCTTCATGGGGCAGGAGTTCGCGCAGGGCGCGGAGTGGGCGGAGAGCCACGGCCCGGACTGGTGGCTGCTCGACTCCTCCTACGAGGCGGAGCCGGACCACCGGGGCGTACGCGACCTCGTCCGCGACCTCAACCGCCGGTACGCGGCCGCCCCCGCCCTGTGGGAGCGCGACACCGATCCGGCCGGCTTCCGCTGGATCGACGGCGACGCGAGCGAGGACAACGTCTTCTCCTTCCTGCGCTTCGCCGCCGACGGCTCCCCCCTGATCTCGGTCAGCAACTTCTCCCCCGTCGTGCGCCACGCCTACCGGCTCGGGGTCCCCGACGACATCCCCGCCTGGCGCGAGGTCCTCAACACCGACGACCCGCGCTACGGCGGCAGCGGCGTCGCCAACCCCGACCTCCTCAAGACCGAGCCCACCCCCTGGAACGGTCGCGGCTCCTCCGTCACGACCGTCCTCCCCCCGCTGGCGACGGTCTGGTTCACGCCGGCCTGAGCGCCGGACCGCGGATCGCGAAGGGGCGGGCGCCCTGTGCGGCGCCCGCCCCCTCTCCCCTCCTGCGTGGTGTGGCTCAGACCTTGGCGGACTCCTTCGCGCCGCCGTCGCGCGGCTCGACGACCTCCGGGGCGAGCGGCTCGGCGTGGGCGTCGTCGACCAGCGTCTTCTCGTCGAACGGGATCCGGCCGGCCAGCACCTCGGCCGCCCTGGCCTTGTCGATCTCCTTGGTCCAGGTGCCGACCAGGACGGTGGCCACCGCGTTGCCCGCGAAGTTGGTCAGGGCGCGCGCCTCGCTCATGAAGCGGTCGATGCCGACGATCAGGCCGACGCCGTCGACCAGTTCGGGGCGGTGCGACTGCAGGCCGCCGGCGAGCGTGGCCAGGCCCGCGCCGGTGACCCCGGCCGCGCCCTTCGACGCGATGATCATGAAGACCAGCAGCGAGATCTGCTGGCCGAGCGAGAGCGGCTTGCCCATCGCCTCGGCCACGAACAGCGAGGACATCGTCAGGTAGATGGCGGTGCCGTCGAGGTTGAAGCTGTAGCCGGTCGGGACGGTGATGCCGACCACCGGCTTGCTGACGCCCAGGTGCTCCATCTTGGCGATGAGGCGGGGCAGCGCGGACTCCGAGGAGGAGGTGGAGAGGATCAGCAGGAACTCGCGGGCGAGGTACTTCAGCAGGATGAAGATGTTGATCCCGGCGACCAGCCGGAGCAGCGTGCCGAGCACCACGAGCACGAACAGCAGACAGGTGACGTAGAAGCCGACCATGATGATGACCAGGGACTTCAGCGCGTCCAGGCCGGTCTCGCCGACCACCGCCGCGATGGCGCCGAAGGCACCCACCGGCGCCACCCACATGATCATGGCCAGTACCCGGAAGACCAGCTTCTGGATGTGCCCGATGCCGCGCAGCACCGGCTCGCCCGCCGAGCCCAGCGCCTGCAGGGCGAAGCCGACCAGCAGCGCCACCAGCAGCGTCTGCAGCACCTCGCCCTGGGTGAAGGCGGAGACCAGCGTCTTGGGGATCATGCCGAGCAGGAAGTCGGGGAGCGACTCGCCGCCGCCCTCGGTCTGCGCCTGGCCCGCGTGCCGCACGGTCTCGGTCAGCTGCAGCCCGGAACCGGGCTGCAGGATGTTGCCGACGACCAGGCCGATGGCGAGCGCCACGGTGGACATCACCATGAAGTAGCCGAGGGCCAGCCCGCCCACCGCGCCGACCTTGGCGGCCTTACGCACCGAGCCGACGCCCAGCACGATGGTGCAGAAGATGACCGGCGAGATCATCATCTTGATCAGGTTCACGAAGCCGGTGCCGAGCGGCTTGAGCTGGACGGCCACACCGGGGGCGGCGAAGCCCACGATGATGCCGAGCAGCACCGCCCCGATGACGGCGATGTAGAGGAAGTGGGTCCGGTCCCGCTTGGCCGGCGCTCTGTCCTCGGTGGTGCCCCCGGACGGCGGGGTCTGTGCAGCCACGGCTGCCTCCTCGTCTACGGCTCTGCGCCCGGTCCGGGCCCCCAGGCCGTTCAGGCACTGGGGGAGGCTCCGGCGCACAACAAGTCCCGGCGACTATGCACGCCCGTGTGGCGCCCGTCACCCTTACGTGCATTTCGTTCACGTAAAAGTGACCGGGCAGACTGTTCTGTATGCGACTCCCCCGACCCCGGCCGCCCCGCCGGCTGCGCGGCCCCCGCAGCCTCGCCGGGCAGCTCTTCGCGATGCAGGTCGTGCTGGTGGCGGCGGTCGTCGTGGGCTGCGCCGTCTTCGCGTACGTCAGCGCCGGCCGGCAGGCGGAGGAGACCGCGCGACGGCAGGCGACCGCGGCCGCCACCGCCGTCGCCGACTCCCCGGCCGTCGTCGCGGCGGCCCGCACCAAGGACCCCACCGCGGCGCTCCAGCCGTACGCCGAACGGCTGCGGCGCGATGCGGGCGTCGACTTCGTGGTGGTGATGGCGCCGGACGGCACCCGCTGGACGCACCCGGAGCCGTCCGCGATCGGCGGGAAGTACCTGGGGCACATCGGCCCGGCACTGCGCGGCGAGATCTTCCCCGAGACGCACATGGGCGTGCTCGGCCCGTCCGTGCGGGTCGTCGCGCCGGTCCACGACCCGCGGCGCGGCGGGAAGATCACCGCGCTGGTCAGCTCGGGGATCACCATCGAGACGATCAGCGAGCAGCTGCGCGACCAGGTCCTGGCGCTGGTCGGGGTGGCGGCCGCGGCGCTGGCGCTCGGCGGCGCGGGAACGTATGTGATCAACGCCCGGCTGCGGCGGCACACGCACGGGATGAACGCCCAGGAGCTGAGCCGGATGCACGACTACCACCAGGCCGCGCTGCACGCCGTGCGCGAGGGGCTGCTGATGCTCGACGGGCAGCGCAGGGTCGCCCTGATCAACGACGGCGGACGGGAGCTGCTGGGGCTGCCGGGGGACGCGGTGGGTCGGCCGGTCACCGAGCTGGGGCTGCCGCAGCCGCTGGCCGAGGCGCTGCACTCGCCCGGCCCGCGGGTCGACGAGCTGCATCTGACCGGCGAGCGGGTGCTGGTGGTCAACTCCTCCCCGATCTCCGGCGGCGAGCAGCGCGGCAGCGTCGTGACCCTGCGCGATCACACCGAACTCCAGGCGTTGTCGGGCGAGTTGGACTCGGTACGCGGCTTCGCCGAGGCGCTGCGCTCACAGGCCCACGAGGCGGCCAACCGGCTGCACGCGGTGGTCTCGCTGATCGAGCTGGGGCGGGCGGAGGAGGCCGTGGAGTTCGCCACCGCGGAGCTGGAGCTGGCGCAGGCGCTGACCGACCAGGTCGTCGGCGCGGTCGCCGAGCCGGTGCTCGCCGCGCTGCTGCTCGGCAAGGCGGCGCAGGCCAACGAGCGCGGCGTCGAGCTGGCGCTGACGCCCGACAGCCGGATCGACGACGGGCTGCTGCCGCCCGGCCTGCCGGCCCGCGATCTGGTGACGGTACTGGGCAACCTCCTCGACAACGCCATCGACGCCGCCGCCCCGACGCCGGGACACGGCGCCGCGGTGCCGCCGCGGGTGCGGGTCACCGCGCGGGCGACCGGCGGCGAGCTACTGCTGACGGTGGCGGACAACGGGCCCGGGGTGGCCGCGGACGACGCCGAGGAGATCTTCCGGCGCGGCTGGACCACCAAGCAGCCGGCCCCCGCGCCCGACCGGGGCCCCGGGCACGGCCACGGCCTGGGCCTGGCCCTGGTCCAGCAGGCGGTACGGCGCAACGGCGGCACCATCGCGCTGGACCGCGCACCGGAAGGCGGCGCGCGGTTCACCGTACGGCTGCCGCTGCGGACCAAGGCCACGACATGAGCGGACCGACGGGCCAGGACGGTCCGGCCGCGAGAGGATGTGCCCGGTGAGCCCCTGTGACATCCGGGTCCTGGTCGTCGAGGACGACCCGGTGGCCGCCGCCGCGCACGCCCTGTACGTGGGGCGGGTGCCCGGCTTCACCGTCTCGGGCACCGTGCACTCCATGGGCGACGCCCGTCGCCACCTCGACCAGCACGCCGTCGACCTGCTGCTGCTGGACCTGTACCTGCCCGACGGCCACGGTCTGCAGCTGGTGCGTACGCTGCGGGCGGCCGGGCACACCGCCGACATCATCGCGGTCACCTCGGCCCGCGATCTGGCCATGGTGCGCGAGGGCGTCTCGCTGGGCGTGGTGCAGTACGTGCTCAAGCCGTTCACCTTCTCCACCCTGCGCGACCGGCTCACCCGCTACGCGGAGTTCCGCGCCACGACCGGCGAGGCCAGCGGTCAGGACGAGGTGGACCGGGCGATCGCCGCGCTGCGCGCACCGCGCCCGGCCGCACTGCCCAAGGGCCTGACCGCGGCCACCCTGCGGGCGGTGACCGATGTGCTGCGGGCCTCCGGCGGCGGGCTGACGGCGACCGAGACGGCCGCCGACGTGGGCATCTCCCGGATCACCGCGCGCCGCTACCTCGAACACCTCGTGGAGAGCGGCCGGGCCGCCCGCGCCCCGCAGTACGGCCAGGTCGGCCGCCCCGAATTGCGCTACCGCTGGTCGGGGCATTGACCCACTGTGATCGGTGACTTACTTTCAGCTGGCAGTACACCGTGGCCAGTTGACCGTCGCCGTTGACCGTGGTTCGTCGCTGGAGGTCGTGCCGTGCGCCCCACCGCCCCGCAGATTCTGCTCGCCGCCGCCGTCGTGGCCGCCGGTACGCTCACCGCCTGCGGCGGCGGGTCCGGGAGCGACGGCGACACCGTCAAGGTCGCCTTCATCAAGGACACCAACGCCAAGGTCACCGTCCGGGACGACTACATCCGCCTGGTGGCCCGGCAGTTCGAGCAGGCCAACCCCGGCAAGAAGGTCCGGCTCATCCCCATCCAGGCGTCGGAGAACGACTACTACACCAAGATCCAGCAGATGATGCGCTCCCCGAGGACCGCGCCGGACCTGGTCTACGAGGACACCTTCCTGGTCAACTCCGACATCAAGGCGGGGCTGCTGCGGCCGCTGGACCCCTACCTCGACGACTGGGACGACTGGCGGCAGTTCCAGCCGGCCGCGAAGGCCGCGGCCAGGGGCCAGGACGGCAAGACCTACGGCGTCCCGGACGGTACGGACACCCGCGGGCTGTGGTTCAACAAGAAGATCTTCAAGAAGGCCGGACTGCCCGCCGACTGGCGGCCGAGGAACTGGGCCGAGGTGCTGGACGCCGCCCGGACCGTCAAACGCGAGGTCCCCGGGGTCGTCCCGCTGAACGTCTTCACCGGCAAGGGCGCGGGCGAGGCCGCCGTGATGCAGGGCTTCGAGATGCTGCTGTACGGCACCGGCGAGCACCAGCTCTACGACCCGGCGAGCAAGAAGTGGGTCACCGGCACCAAGGGCTTCAAGGACAGCCTGACCTTCATCGACACGGTCTACAAGGAGGGGCTCGGGCCGGAGGTCTCCGACGCCCTCAGCCCCAACATCCAGACGAACGTGGCCGCCGAGCTGCTGCCCGAGGAGAAGCTCGCGATCGACCTCGACGGCTCCTGGCTGGGCCAGCAGTGGCAGAAGACGGGCGGCGGCAATCCCTGGCCCGAGTGGTCGACCACGCTCGGCCAGGCGCCGTTCCCCACCCAGCACGGCGCCCCGCCCGGCAAGGTCAGCCTGGCCGGCGGCTGGACGTGGTCGGTGCCGCGGAAGGCCCAGCGGCCCGAGCTGGCCTGGAAGTTGATCAAAACCTTCCAGACGAGGGCCAACGCGCTGGAGTGGTGCGTACGCGGCGCGCAGATCGCGGTCCGCAAGGACGTCGCGGCCGATCCGCGGTATCTGAGGTCCGTGCCCGGCATCGGCTTCTTCACCGGCCTGGTCGAGATCAGCCGCTACCGGCCGGCGCTGCCCGCCTACCCGAAGGTCGCCGCGGCGATCGGTGAGGCGATGGAGGCGGTCACCGCCGACGACTCCTCGCCGGAGAAGGCCGCCAAGGACTACGACCAGGCGCTCGGGTCCCTCGTGGACGGCCGGACGGTCGCCAAGCCATGACGGCCGGCGCCGCCGCGCGGGGCCCGGCCGCCGCCCGTACGCCTCGTGCCGTCCCGGTGCGCGGCCGGCTGCTGCGGTGGTCCCCGATCGTCCCCGCCACCGTCCTGCTGCTGCTCTTCCTCGCCGGCCCGATCGGCTACTGCGCCTGGATCGCCTTCACCGACACCCAGCTGACCGGCCAGGAGTCGGCATCCTTCGTCGGGCTGGCCAACTTCCGCCGCGCCGTGGGCGATCCGGCGTTCCGCAACGCGGTCGCGCTCACCCTGGTCTTCACCGTGCTCTCCTCGATCCTCGGGCAGAACACCCTGGGGCTGGCGCTGGCCGGCCTGCTGCGCCGCGCCTCGCGGCCCGTACGGTCGCTGACCGGCGCGATGGTGATCACCGCCTGGGTGCTCCCGGAGATCGTCGTGGGCTTCTTGCTCTACACCTTCTTCGAGCGGCGCGGCACCCTCAACGCCCTGCTGGAGTGGCTCCATCTGCCCGCCCAGAACTGGCTGTTCACGCTGCCCGTCCTGGCCGTGTCGTTCGCCAACGTCTGGCGCGGTACGGCGTTCTCGATGCTGATCTACTCCGCGGCGCTCTCCGGGATCCCCCGGGAGGTCACCGAGTCCGCCGAGGTCGACGGCGCGGGCGGGCTGCGGCGGCTGTGGCACATCACGCTGCCGATGATCCGCCGCTCCATCGGCACCAATCTGATGCTCAACACCCTGCAGACGCTCTCCGTCTTCGGCCTCATCTGGGCGATGACGCGGGGCGGTCCCGGAGGCCGCAGCCAGACGCTCCCGGTGTTCATGTACGACCAGGCGTTCATGAAGTCGCTGATCGGCTACGGCACCGCGGTGGCGCTGCTGTTGCTGCTGGTGGGCGGGTTGTTCTCGGTGGTCTATCTTCGCCTGCTGCGCGAGGAGGTCTAAAGCCGTGCCGCTGCCCCGCCGGGTCCGCCACCGGATCGCCGCCGACGCCGCGGCGCTCACCGCGGCGGCGGCCTTCGCCGTGCCGCTGGTCTGGCTGGTGCTGTCGTCGCTGGACGCGGAGGCGACGCTGCGGGTGCGGGTTCCCCAGTCCCCGACGACGGCGAACTTCTCGGCGGTGCTGACCGACGAGATCACCTTCACCCCGATGCTCAACAGCCTGCTGATCTGCGGCGGCGCCACGCTGCTCACGGTGGTCTGCGCGGCGCTGGCGGCCTATCCGCTGTCCCGCTACCGCTCGCGCTTCGCCCGCCCGTACCTGCTGACGATCCTGTTCGCGACCTGTCTGCCGATCACCGCGGTGATGGTCCCGGTCTACGGGCTGTTCGTGCAGGTCGACCTGATCGACACCCGCTACGGCACCGCGCTGTTCCTGGCCGCCGCCCAACTGCCGTTCGCCATCTGGCTGATGAAGAACTTCATGGACGGGGTCCCGAAGGTCCTGGAGGAGGCGGCGTGGACGGACGGCGCCTCCTGGCCGCAGACGCTGCTGCGGGTGATCCTGCCGCTGATGGGGCCCGGTCTCGGCGTCGTCGCGATCTACACCTTCATCATGATGTGGGGCAATTTCTTCGTGCCCTTCATGCTGCTGCTCTCGCCCGAGCAACTGCCCGCTTCGGTGAGCATCTTCAATTTCTTCGGTAATTACGGCGCCATCGCCTTCGGTGAACTCGCGGCATTTTCGATCCTTTACTCGACACCGGTCGTGCTGCTGTACATCCTTATTTCGCGTCGGTTGGGAGGCGGCTTCGCGCTCGGCGGGGCGGTGAAGGGCTAGTGAAGGCCGGTGAAACTTCCGTGGCCTCGACGGCGCTGGTGAGCGGCCGGATGCCGGCAAAGGGAACTCCGCCGACCGGGTAAAACCGTCCAGTTAGTAGCTTCCTACGACATTCAACCTTGGCTATCCGCACCATAGGTTTCCAGCCACCCCGTCACTTACCGTGTGCCGGTGAACACGCACGCCGCAGAGCCGCGCCGGCCCCCCTTCAACGCCGAGGCCGCCCGCCGCTTCCGCGAGAACCTCGGCATGACCCCCGCCCATGTCGCCTACGGAATTTGGGCCGCCTTCGGAATACAGATATCGCCGGCGACGGTGGCGTCCTGGGAATTGGGGGAGGCCGCCCCCACCGAGCCCGAGCTGACCGCGCTGGCCGGCGCCCTGTGGTGCGCGCCCGGCGACCTGCTGGGCGCGCCGAACACCCTGCGCGAATACCGCCTCGCGCACGGCCTGTCCCCGGACGGTCTGGCGCTGGCCATCGGCATGGACCAGGCCGCGTACGAGCGGCTGGAGGCCGGCGGGTCCTGGCGCGGCAACGACCGGCAGGCCGCGGCGCTCGCCCGGACGCTGACGCTGCCGCTGCCCGCGCTGCTCCGCTTCACCGGCCGCGCCGAGAAGCTGACCGAGCTGCTGACCAGCGCCGTCACCACCCGCTGGCAGGCCTACGTCCGGCCGGTCGGCAAGCTCACCTCCCTCCCCAAAGAGGACGTCCAGGACGTCCTGCAGGAGCTGCACGCCGACTATCAGGCGTCGATGACGGCTACGCTCAACTGGGGCGGTGGGGGCGGTACCGAGGAGTCCGGGCAGACGGGGCGCGCCTTTGTGGACGACATCCTGGCCGAGTTCTGGAAGCGGGTCGGCCAGTAGCGGCCCCGGGGTCCGGGGCAACCCCGAGGGATCCCGTCGGCCCCAGGTCGGAGTGGCGTCCCCCCAGAGGATGACGCCGAGGACGGTGATGGCACTTCCGGCCGGTGCGGCTTTCGGTCCTCCTGGCTGAGGTAGGCGCTGACCTGCGCAGAAAGAATGGGACGGTCGAATCTTCCGCCCCCTTCCCAGGAGTACCCGTGTCCCACGCGGCAGCCGTTCCCGGCTTCCCCACGTCCACCCGCGCCGCCGCCGGCGTCGCCGCCCGCGCGACCGAGCTGAGCAAGGTCTACGGCCAGGGGGAGACCCGTGTCGTGGCGCTGGACTCCGTCTCGGTCGAGTTCGGCAAGGCCCGGTTCACCGCCATCATGGGCCCGTCCGGCTCCGGCAAGTCGACGCTGATGCACTGCATGGCGGGCCTGGACACGATCTCCGCAGGCTCGGCCCGGATCGGCGACGTGGAGCTGGCGTCCCTCAACGACAAGCAGCTGACGCGGCTGCGCCGGGACAAGATCGGCTTCATATTCCAGGCGTTCAACCTGCTGCCGACGCTCTCCGCGCTGGAGAACATCACGCTGCCGATGGACATCGCGGGCCGCAAGCCCGACCGGGAGTGGCTCAGCGCCGTCATCGAGACCGTCGGCCTGTCCGGACGCCTCGCCCACCGGCCGGCGCAGCTCTCCGGCGGCCAGCAGCAGCGGGTCGCGGTCGCCCGCGCACTGGCCGCCCAGCCGGAGATCATCTTCGCGGACGAGCCGACCGGCAACCTCGACTCCCGCTCCGGCGCCGAGGTGCTGGGCTTCCTGCGGGAGTCGGTGCGGGCGATGGAGCAGACGGTGGTGATGGTCACCCATGACCCGGTCGCGGCCGGCTATGCGGACCGGGTGGTCTTCCTCGCGGACGGCCGGATCGTCGAGGAGCTCCACGAGCCGACCGCGGACGCCGTCCTCGACCGGATGCGGCTGTTCGACGCCAAGGGCCGGACGAGCTAGCCGGGGGCCGAACGAGCCCACGCGGGCGCCGCGCGCCCCCCGCCGTGCCCCGGGCGCGGCCCTTCATCCCGAGAACCGGACCCAGGACTGACACCACCACCATGCTCCGTACTGCCCTGCGCAACGTCCTTGCGCACAAAGCCCGATTGATGATGACCGCGCTGGCGGTGCTGCTGGGCGTCGCCTTCGTCGCCGGCACCCTCATCTTCAGCGACAGCGTCGGCGAGGCCGTCAAGAACGCCTCCGCCAAGAACCTCAAGGACGTGGCCGTCTCCGTCCAGGCCACCGACAGCGCCCCCGACGCGCCCGACGCCGTCGACGCGGAGAAGGACGGCAAGCGGGCCACCGCCCTCGACGACAAGATCGCGGACCGCATCCGCGCACTGCCCGGCGTCGCCTCCGTCCGCGCGAACGTCACCGGCGAGGCCACCCTCGCCGGCCCCGACGACCAGCCCGTCGGCAACGGCTGGCAGAACCGCGCCGTCAACTACCAGCCGGGCAAGGACGGCAAGGACAGCCGCTATCCGCTCCTCCAGGGCCGCGGCCCGGCCGACGGCGGCGAGATCGCGCTGGCCGAGAGCACCGCGAAGGCGGCCGGCGTCCGGCTCGGCGACACCGTGCGGTTCGCCACCGACGGCCCGGTGCTGAAGAAGAAGCTGGTCGGCATCGTGGCCAGCGACGATCCGCAGGTGACCGCGGGCGGCAGCCTGGCGCTGTTCGACACCGCCACCGCGCAGCGGCTGTATCTGCACCCCGGCCAGTTCGACGAGCTGGTCGTGGCCGCCGCGCCCGGCACCGACGAGCGGGCGCTGACCGCGAAGGTCCGCGAGGTGCTGCCCAAGGACCGGGCCGAGGCGACCAGCGGCGCCGAGCTGGCCGCCGAGCAGTCCCGGATGATCGCCGAGCAGAACAGCGCGCTGAGCAAGACGCTGCTGACGTTCGCCGGTATCGCCCTGTTCGTCGGGGTGTTCATCATCGCCAACACCTTCACCATGCTGATCTCCCAGCGCAGCCGCGAGATCGCGCTGCTGCGCGCGGTCGGTGCCTCGCGTCGGCAGGTCGTGCGCTCGGTGCTCGCCGAGGCGGCGCTGCTCGGCCTGATCTCCTCGGTCGTCGGCTTCGCGCTCGGCCTCGGGATCGCGGTGGGGCTGCGGGCGGTGCTGGACGCCAACGGCGCGGGCTTCCCGGACGGGCCGGTCGTCATCAGCCCGTCCACGGTGGGCGCCGCGCTGGCGGTGGGCGTCGTGGTGACCGTACTGGCCGCCTGGCTGCCGTCCCGCAAGGCGGCGAAGATCGCGCCGGTGGAGGCGCTGAGCAGCGTCGAGGCACCGCCCGCGATGCGCAGCCTGGTCCTGCGCAACACCATCGGCGCGGTGATCACCGGGCTGGGCGTCGCGGTGATGTTCTACGTCTCCACCCTGAAGTCCGGTGACGATCTGCCGATCGCCATGCTGGGCTCGATGCTGACGCTGGTCGGCGTGATCATCCTGGCGCCGCTGCTGTCCCGTCCGCTGGTCTCGCTGGCCGGCCTGGTCACCATCCGGCTGTTCGGGGTCGGCGGCAAGCTGGCCAAGGAGAACGCGCTGCGCAATCCGCGCCGTACGGCGGCGACCGGGTCCGCGCTGATGATCGGGCTCACCCTGATCACCGGGATGACGGTCGTGGGGCACTCCGCCCAGCTGGGCATGGACAAGATGGCCGCCAACGGGCTGGCCGCCGACTACAAGGTGACGACCTCGACCTATGTCGGCCTGGACCCCGCCCTGTCGAAGAAGGTCGCGAAGGTTCCGGGCGTGGCGGCGATGGCCCCGCTGCGCGGCACGGGCTTCAGCACCGGCGACGGCGCCCCCGGCGAAGGCGGCTTCGGCTACCTGCGCGGCACCGACCTCACCCAGATCGACAAGGTCGCCCGGCTGACCTTCACCCACGGTTCGCTGGACGCCGTCCGGGCCGCCGGCGCCATCGCCGTCTCCGAGAAGGGCGCCAAGGACCACGGCTGGCACGTCGGTGACACGGTGAGCGTCAGCTTCGACGAGAAGAAGAAGACCAGGCTGAAGGTCGCCGCCGTCTACAAGGAGAACGAGGCGCTGGGCGAGGCCTTCGGCGACGTCTCGCTGGTCGACCCGCACCTGCTCCGGTTCAAGAACGAAGAACTGCTGGTCAAGGCCGCAGGCGACCCCTCCCCCGCACTGGTCAAGGACATCCGGCACGCGCTCGGCGACAGCCCGCTGCTGAAGGTCCAGAGCCGCGAGGACCTGCGCAAGGAGAACGCCGGCCAGATCGACACCGTCGTGAACATGGTCTACGGGCTGCTGGGCATGGCCGTCATCATCGCGGTGGTCGGCGTGGTCAACACCCTGGCGATGTCGGTGTTCGAGCGGACCCGGGAGATCGGGATGCTGCGGGCGATCGGCCTGGCGCGCAGCGGCATCAAGCAGATGGTCCGGCTGGAGTCGGTGGTCATCTCGCTGTTCGGCGCGGTGCTCGGCATGGGCGTGGGGATCTTCCTGGCCTGGGCCGGCGGCAGCCTGGTCGGCTCGTCGTTCCCGACGTACGAGATGGTGCTGCCCTGGGGCAGGCTGGGACTGTTCCTGCTGATCGCGCTGGTCGTGGGAGTGCTGGCAGCGCTGTGGCCGGCCCGCCGGGCGGCCCGGCTGAACATGCTGGAGGCGATCGGGGCGCAGTGAGGCCCCACGCGCGACGGCGGCGCGCCTTCCCTCGGTCGAGGGGCGGCGCGCCGCCTTCGGTGCGTCTGCGGGAGCGGGCCGGGGCGCGGCCCGGTGGATCCGGCCGGGTCCTAGGGCCTGTCCGATGGGTCAGGCCCTAGAAGACCGACTCCGCCTCGTCCATCCGCCACCCGGGCACGGTCTTGAGTTCGGTGACCGCCTCGGCCAGCGGCACCATCGTGATGTCGGTGCCGCGCAGCGCGGTCATCTTGCCGTAGTCGCCGCGGTGGGCGGCCTCGACGGCGTGCCAGCCGAAGCGGGTGGCGAGCACCCGGTCGTAGGCGGTGGGGGTGCCGCCGCGCTGGACGTGGCCGAGGATGACCGGGCGGGCCTCCTTGCCGAGGCGCTTCTCCAGTTCGTGGGCGAGCGCGGTGCCGATGCCGGAGAACCGCTCGTGGCCGTACTGGTCGATGGCGCCCTTCTTGTAGTCCATCGTCCCGGGGGCCGGGTGCGCGCCCTCGGCGACACAGATCACGGCGAACTTCTTGCCCCGCGCGAAGCGCTCCTCGACCATCGTGACCAGGTCGTTGACGTCGAACCCGCGCTCGGGCAGGCAGATGCCGTGGGCGCCGCCGGCCATACCGGACTCCAGCGCGATCCAGCCCGCGTGCCGGCCCATCACCTCGACGACCATCACGCGCTGGTGCGATTCGGCGGTGGTCTTGAGGCGGTCGATCGCCTCGGTGGCGACGCCGACGGCGGTGTCGAAGCCGAAGGTGCGGTCGGTGGAGGAGATGTCGTTGTCGATGGTCTTGGGCACCCCGACGACCGGCAGCCCGGCGTCCGACAGCATCCGGGCGGCGGTGAGGGTGCCCTCGCCGCCGATCGGGATCAGCACGTCGATGCCGTAGTCCTTGGAGTGGTCCTTGGCGTCCTCGCAGGCCTCGCGCAGGCGGGCCCGCTCCAGCCGGGAGGAGCCGAGGATGGTGCCGCCGCGGGCGAGGATGCCGCTGACCGCTTCGAGGTCGAGCTTGCGGAAGCGGCCGTCGAGCAGGCCCTTGAAGCCGTCCTCGAAACCGATGACCTCGTCGCCGTGGCCGGTGAGGGCGCGGTGGACGACAGACCGGATCACAGCGTTCAGGCCGGGGCAGTCGCCGCCTGCGGTGAGGACTCCGATACGCATCGTGCTGTGTCTCCTGTGCTCGCTCGTCGGTTCCCTGACCCGGTCCGATTGTTTCATGGTCCGACGGGCCCCGGCCGCACCCGCGCACCTGCCCCCTACTGTCCCCGCACGGGCTCCACAAGGGAAACTGGGAGAGCGGCTTAGCCAGCCTCGCAGGTATTGTCAAGAGGGGCAGGCCCACAATAACGGCTGATTTTGACCTTGCGACCAACGGAATGGATCGGAGAGCACGCGTGACGCGCAGCGTGTACGTGACCGGTATCGACCGCGGCGACGGCCGCCAGGTCATCGAGCTGGGAGTCATGGAGCTCCTGACCCGCCACGTCGACCGGGTGGGGGTCTTCCGCCCGCTGATGCACGACGACGGACCCGACCGGCTCTTCGACCTGCTGCGGGCCCGCTACCGGCTCACCCAGTCGCCCGAGAGCGTCTACGGCCTCAGCTACGAGGAGGCCGCCACGCTCCAGGCCGAGCGCGGCACCGACGAGCTGGTCTCCCGGCTCGTCGACCGCTTTCACGCCGTGGCCAGGGACTACGAGTACGTCCTGGTGCTCGGCTCGGACTACGCGGGCACCAGCCTGCCGGCCGAGCTGAACCTCAACGCCCGCCTCGCCAACGAGTTCGGCGCCTCGGTGCTGGCCGTCGTCGGCGGCCAGGGCCAGGAGGCCGAGTCGGTGCGCGCCGAGGCCCGCAACGCCTACCGCGCCTACCACTCGCTGGGCTGCGACGTGGTGGCCATGATCGTCAACCGGGTGGCCCCCGAGCTGCGCCAGGCGGTCGTCGAGCGGCTCTCCGCCCGCCTCCCGGTCCCCTGCTACGCACTGCCCGAGGACGGCTCGCTCTCCGCGCCGACCGTCGGCCAGATCGTGCACACCCTCGGCGCCGAGGTGCTGCTGGGCGACGACTCCGGGCTCGCCAGGGACGCGCGTGACTTCGTCTTCGGCGGCGCCATGCTGCCGACCTTCCTCAAGGCGCTCACCCCCGGCTGCCTCGTCGTCACCCCCGGGGACCGGGCCGACCTGGTCATCGGCTCGCTCGCCGCGCACAGCGCCGGTGCGCCGCCGATCGCCGGGGTGCTGCTCACCCTCGACGAGCGGCCCGGCCCGGACATCATGGCGCTGGCGAACCGGCTCGCCCCCGGGACCCCGGTCGTCTCCGTACCCGGCGGATCCTTCCCGACCGCCGCCGAGCTGTTCGCGATCGAGGGCAAGCTCAACGCCGCCTCGCCGCGCAAGGCGGAGACCGCACTGGGACTGTTCGAACGGCATGTGGACACCGCGGAGCTGACGAACCGGATCTCCGTCGCCCGCTCCGGCCGGGTCACGCCGATGATGTTCGAGCACGAGCTGATCGAGCGCTCCCGCTCCGGCCGCCGCCGCGTCGTCCTGCCGGAGGGCTCCGAGGAGCGGGTGCTGCGCGCCGCCGACGTCCTGCTGCGCCGCGACGTGTGCGATCTGACGCTGCTGGGCGAGGAGGAGGCGATCCGCAAGCGCGCCGCCGACCTGGCCATCGACCTGGCGGACGCGCAGATCATCGACCCGCAGACCTCCGAGCTGCGCGAGCGGTTCGCCGAGCTGTACGCCAAGCTGCGCGCCCACAAGGGCGTCAGCTACGAGCTGGCCTACGACGTGGTCGCCGATGTCTCCTACTTCGGCACCCTGATGGTGCAGGAGGGCCTCGCCGACGGCATGGTCTCCGGCGCGGTGCACTCCACCGCGGCCACCATCCGGCCCGCCTTCGAGATCATCAAGACGAAGCCGAACGCCCAGATCGTCTCCTCGGTGTTCTTCATGTGCCTGGCCGATCGCGTGCTGGTCTACGGCGACTGCGCGGTCAACCCGGACCCGAACGCCGAGCAGCTGGCGGACATCGCCATCCAGTCGGCCACCACCGCCGCCCAGTTCGGTGTCGAGCCCAGGATCGCGATGCTGTCGTACTCCACCGGCACCTCCGGCTCCGGCGCGGACGTCGACAAGGTCCGCAAGGCCACCGAGATCGTCCGCGAGCTCCGCCCCGACCTGCTGGTCGAGGGTCCGATCCAGTACGACGCGGCGGTGGACGCCTCGGTCGCCCAGACCAAGCTCCCCGGCTCCGACGTGGCCGGCAAGGCCACCGTGCTGATCTTCCCGGACCTCAACACCGGCAACAACACCTACAAGGCCGTGCAGCGCTCGGCCGGCGCGGTCGCCGTCGGCCCGGTCCTGCAGGGTCTGCGCAAGCCGGTCAACGACCTCTCGCGCGGCGCCCTGGTCCAGGACATCGTCAACACCGTGGCCATCACCGCCATCCAGGCGCAGGGCGCCCGGCCCGGCGCCGGACACACCGCCTGATCCCCCAGCCCTCCCCCACCCCACCGGAAAGCGCTACATGACTGCCAACGCCACCCGCGTCCTCGTCCTCAACTCCGGCTCCTCGTCGGTGAAGTACCAGCTGCTCGACATGCATGACGGCACCCGCCTGGCCGTCGGCCTGGTCGAACGGATCGGTGAGGAGTCCTCGCGCCTGGCCCACACCCCGCTGGCCACCGGCGGCGAGCGGCGCGAGACCGAGGGCGCGATAGCCGACCACACGGCCGCGCTGAAGGCCGTCGCCGCGGAGCTGGCCGCCGACGGCCTGGGGCTCGACTCCCCGGAGCTGGCCGCGATCGGGCACCGGGTGGTGCACGGCGGGCTGAAGTTCACCGCGCCGACCGTGATCGACGACGCGGTGCTGGCAGAGATCGAGCGGCTGGTGCCGGTCGCGCCGCTGCACAACCCGGCGAACATCACCGGCATCAGGACCGCCCGGGCGCTGCGCCCCGACCTGCCGCAGGTCGCGGTCTTCGACACCGCCTTCCACACCACGATGCCGGAGTACGCGGCTCGCTACGCCATCGACGTGGAGACCGCCGACGCGCACCGCATCCGCCGCTACGGCTTCCACGGCACCTCGCACGCGTACGTCTCCCGCAAGACCGCCGAGCTGCTGGGCAAGGACCCCGCCGAGGTCAACGTCATCGTGCTGCACCTGGGCAACGGCGCGTCCGCCTCGGCGGTGGCCGGCGGCCGCTGCGTGGACACCTCGATGGGGCTGACCCCGCTGGAGGGCCTGGTCATGGGCACCCGCTCCGGCGACATCGACCCGGCGGTGACCTTCCACCTCAAGCGGGTGGCGGGGATGTCCGAGGACGACGTCGATGCGCTGCTCAACAAGAAGAGCGGGCTGATCGGACTGTGCGGCGACAACGACATGCGGGAGATCCGGCGCCGGATCGACGAGGGCGACGAGCGCGCCCGGCTCGCCTTCGACATCTACATCCACCGGCTGAAGAAGTACATCGGCGCCTACAGCGCGGTGCTCGGACGGGTCGACGCGGTCGCCTTCACCGCCGGTGTCGGTGAGAACGCCGCCCCGGTACGGGAGGCCGCCATCGCCGGACTGGAGGAGATGGGCATGGCCGTGGACGCCTCGCTCAACGCCGTACGGTCCGGCGAGCCGCGGCTGATCTCGCCGGAGTACGCCCGGGTCGCGGTCGCCGTCGTACCCACCGACGAGGAACTGGAGATCGCCCAGCAGACATACGCCCTGGTCAACGCCTAGACATTGGCGTTTCCACCTACCGGAATATTCCGCTCAGAAACAAACCGATAGGATTCCGCCATGCGCCGTTCCAAAATCGTCTGCACCCTGGGCCCCGCCGTCGACTCCTACGACCAGCTGAAGACGCTGATCGAGGCCGGCATGAATGTGGCCCGATTCAACATGAGCCACGGGACCCAGCCGGAGCACGAGGAGCGGTACCACCGCCTCCGCAAGGCCTCCGAGGAGACCGGTCGCGCCGTCGGCGTCCTGGCCGACCTCCAGGGCCCCAAGATCCGCCTGGAGACCTTCGCCGACGGCCCCGTGGAGCTGGTGCGCGGCGACGAGTTCGTCATCACCACCGAGGACGTGCCCGGCGACAAGACCATCTGCGGTACGACCTACAAGGGCCTGCCCGGCGACGTCTCCAAGGGCGACCCGGTCCTGATCAACGACGGCAACGTCGCGCTCCAGGTCGTCGAGGTCGACGGCCCGCGGGTGCGCACCATCGTCATCGAGGGCGGGGTCATCTCCGACCACAAGGGCATCAACCTGCCCGGTGCCGCGGTGAACGTCCCCGCGCTGTCCGAGAAGGACATCGAGGACCTCAAGTTCGCCCTGAGGATGGGCTGCGACATGGTCGCGCTGTCCTTCGTCCGCGACGCCAAGGACGTCCAGGACGTGCACCGCGTCATGGACGAGGTGGGCCGGCGGGTCCCGGTCATCGCCAAGGTGGAGAAGCCGCAGGCGGTGGCCAACATGCAGGAGGTCGTGATGGCCTTCGACGCGGTCATGGTCGCCCGCGGTGACCTGGCGGTGGAGTACCCGCTGGAGAAGGTCCCGATGGTGCAGAAGCGCCTGGTGGAGATGTGCCGCCGGAACGCCAAGCCGGTGATCGTCGCGACCCAGATGATGGAGTCGATGATCACCAACTCCCGGCCGACCCGCGCCGAGGCCTCCGACGTCGCCAACGCCATCCTCGACGGCGCCGACGCGGTGATGCTCTCCGCGGAGTCCTCGGTCGGCCAGTACCCGATCGAGACCGTCAAGACGATGTCGAAGATCGTCGAGGCGGCCGAGGAGGAGCTGCTGTCCAAGGGCCTGCAGCCGCTGGTGCCCGGCAAGAAGCCGCGTACGCAGGGCGGCGCGGTGGCCCGTGCGGCCTGCGAGATGGCCGACTTCCTGGACGGCAAGGCGCTGGTGGCCTTCACCAAGTCCGGTGACACCGCCCGCCGGCTCTCCCGCTACCGCGCGGCCCAGCCGATCCTGGCCTTCACCACCGACGTCGCCACCCGCAACCAGCTCACGCTGAGCTGGGGCGTGGACGCCTTCCTCGTCCCGCACGTCGACAACACCGACGCGATGGTCGATCTGGTGGACGCCGAGCTGCTCAAGCTCAAGCGCTACAGCGAGGGCGACACCATGCTGATCACCGCCGGCTCGCCCCCCGGCGTGCCCGGCACCACCAACATGGTCCGGGTGCACCACCTGGGCGGCCGGCGCGCCTGACCCGCCCGGCAGCGAAGACGGCGGTGGGCCGCCCCCTGTTGAAGGGGGCGGCCCACCGCCGTTCTCGCGGCTCCCGGAAAGGCTTCGGCCGGGTCAGTCCTCGATGGTCACATGCATGCCCGGGACATGGAGATTGCCGCCGAACTGGCCCGCCTGGTCCAGCTTCACCTTGGTGAAGTAGGCGTAGGGGACATTGAGCGGCGGCGGGTGCTCGGGGTCGAACACGATCGGGATCAGACCGAAGAGGTTGCCCTGCAGCCGCTCGGTGTACAGCGTCACCTTGCCGCCGCGGATGGTGGAGGTGGACCCCGGCGTCGACCGGACGTGGTACTTCTTCCCGGACGACGGGTCGTCGACGATCTGGTGGAGATCGCCGATGTCGATGCTGTCGGCGGTGAACTTCAGGGCCTGCTTGGTACGGCCGCCCTGCGTCGTGACGTTGACGACGCCCACGTAGTCCAGACCGCGCAGGGTGAGCCCGCTGGACTCCAGGTGCCAGGGGGCGTCGGGCAGGGTGACGGGCGTCTGCTCGTCCTTGCCCTGCTGCTTGTTCTCGACGACGCAGGGGTAGGACTGCTTGCCGTCGGCGTCCTTGCCGTCCACACCGCCGCCGGGCAGCGCGTTGTCCGCCGCGCCCACCGCGCCGTGGACGGTGTCGTTGACCGTCTTCGAACCGTCCTTGACGGGTTCGGTGACCTTGTCGGCACCGTCCTTGACCCCGTCGAGGGTCTTGTCGACCGGCTCGGTGACCTTGTCGGCCACGGAGTCCTCGTCCGCGGTGTCCGCGGCCTTCGGTGCCTCGGACTCCGACGCGGACGGCGAGGGGCTCGGCGAAGCGCTGGACTCCTCGGAATCGTCGCCGCCCAGGAGACCGCCGAGCGCATCACCGATGCCGCCCAGCAGGCCCCCGTCCTTCTCCTCCTCGGAGGCCGACGGCGAGGGCGACGGCGTCGCGGAGCCCGACGGCTCGTCGGTCTCGGCGGAGTCGGACGGCGTGGGCTCGGGAGCCTTGTCCGCTTCCTTGCCGGCGGAGGGCGAGGGCGAGGCGGAGGGCTTGGCCGAGGGCGTGGCGGACGGCTGGGCGGTGGCCTTGTCGTCCTTCGCCTCGTCCTCGGACTTGGCGTCCTTGCCCTCCACCTTGTCCGGGGCGGTGACGCAGGGGCCGTCCTTGAAGGGGCTCTGGGGCGGCGTCGGCTTGGCGATCGCCATCTGGGGTGTCAGCCCCATCCCCATGAGCACCGCGGACGGCATGGCGGCGATGGCTATCGCCTTGCCCGCGGGCACGTGCAGCCGAGTCAGCAGCGGCTTCTTGGGCGCCGCGTGCCTCGGCCCGTTCCCCATGCCTGAACGGCGCGGGGAGTTCCTGGTCGCCCCGGCGGCTGCGTTCTCCTCATGCAGCTCGTCACCCGGCACGGTGCCTCCCGTCGTTGGTCGGGCTCGTTCCTGACAGGTCGTCCAGTCCGTTGCCCAACCCGGGTCCGGCCGGCGCGGGGTTGGTGGCGACCACCGGTCCGGCGACGGTGCGGGCCGGTTCGGCGTCGGCGTCGTCGCCGCTGCGTTCGGCCTTGCCCGGCGCCCAGGCGACACCCAGCGCACCGCCGATCAGCCCCATCAGGAAGCCGACCAAAAAGGCGCCGAAGTTCGAGACGACCAGGGAGACCAGGGAGAGCAGGATCCCCGCCACGCCCGCGAAGACCCGCGAGGCCGGCTGGAACCACATGGTCAGACCCAGCACCACCAGCAGTACGCCGATGATCAGCGAGCCGGCACCGGCGGTGGTCGCCATGCGGACGGTCAGGGATCCGATCGTGAGATTCGCGTAAGGGATGTACATGATCGGGATACCGGCCAGCAGTGTCAGCAATCCGCCCCAGAACGGGCGGTGTCCGCGCCACTCCCGGAACGAAGTCCGCTTCCGGCCGATGCCCTCGATCAGCCGTGGTCGCGTTTCGGCGCTCATGCCGATACCTCGCTTCGCTCGGCCTTGCATTCGCGCGGCGCGCACTTGTCGATAATTCGCTCGCGAGGCTCGCTCATGTCGTACAGCTCCTCGGGACTGGCAAATCGGTGGTTCTGAGCTGGAGTGTCGTACTTTGCGCTACCGGGCGCACGGGTGCGGGGAACGGCTGGTGGCGCCGCGGGCAAAAACGCCCCGCACCCGTACGCTCAGTGCGTCAGAAGCACTCGCTCTTGCCCTTGGCGACGCTCATCTTCAGGCCGCTGAGCTTGAACGTGCCGGCCGTCGTGGCCCACGCCGTCTGCTTGACGTGGGTCAGCGTGGCCGAGTCGGCCTGCTGGGCGAACGAGCCCGGGTCGGCCTTGTCGCCCTTGTGCATGCCCGGACCCTTGGTCGTCGAGCCCGCAGCAACACCGATGTCGATGTTGTTGAAGGTCGCGTCCGCGTCCAGCTGGTCGAGGTCGATGTAGAGGTTCTTCGCCTCGACGGGCGTGCCGTCGCCACCGGCCGACAGCTTCATCGACACATCGCCGAAGACCGGGACCGGCACCACTACCGACTGGCACAGGTTCCTGATCTTGGCGCTGGAGAATCCCGAAACCGCCACCGGGATCTGCTTGCCGCCCTTTTGGGCGTCGATCGCTCCGTACTGAACGAAGCCGGTGCCGTCCAGCCGGTCGGTAGCGACCTTGAACTGCTGGCCGGACACGCTGAACGACGCCGCGAGCGCACCCTGCGAGAGGGCGACGCCGATCGCGGCGGTCGCCGCCACGCTCGGCACCATGACAACGGCGAACCGCTTCCATCTGGTCCCGCCACGAGCCAGGGACTCCATGACTTTCCTCCTTCTCGGACGTACATCTCCGGTACCGGCCGCCGTGGGAGGGCCGGCGGTACCTGGGATGGGAGAAGTGCTACGTCCTCGGGAAGGAGAGCGCCTGTTCTCGGAGGCACATCGTGTTCCGAATACCGGCGATCACCCCCGAGCGACAACCACTGGCCACGCTCTCGCGCAACCTCTCTGGACAGGCCCTGCCGGATGGGGCAGAGACCCCCCTGTCCATGGCCGGCAGCACTGCCGCCGACCACTCGGTGGGGACCCAAGTGCCCCGCCGCGCCGACCGGATGTCGGGCTGCGGGAATGGACCGAGCGTCGCCGATCGTGGTCCATTCACGCTCTGGACACAAGAGGCTCGTTACTTGCGGGTAACGGCCTGATAACCAAGGTTCGACGGACCGGGATCGGCCAGGTACACAGGGTCGTCGCTGACCGCGCACAGACACGCGGCAATTGCGGACAAAATGCCGCAAGGGGGTGGGTGAGTCTTACTCCAAGTAACAGCGGCCACGTTTACCAAGTTTTGGTAAAACGTGGCCGCTGCTTCGTTTGTTTGGTCAACCCGTGGCGCCCGTACTGGTCAGAAGCGGACGCCCAGTACAACAGCGGGTCAGAACAGCACCCGGGCAAGCGCGGTACGCGCCGCAGTCACCCGCGGATCCTCCGCCCCGATCACCTCGAAGAGCTCCAGAAGCCGCACCCGGGCGGCATCGCGGTCCTCGCCGGCCGTCCGCTTCACGGCATCGATCAGCCGCCCGAAGGCGTCCTCGACATGACCGCCCACCAGGTCCAGGTCCGCGGCCCGGATCTGCGCCGGCACATCGGCCGGGTTGTCCGCGGCCTCCTTGCGCACCGCCTGCGGATCGAGGTCCTGCACCCGGCGCAGGAGTTCGGCCTGCGCGAGGCCGAGCTTGGCCTCCGGGTTGGCCGGGTCGTCGGCGAGGACGTTCTTGTACGCCTGGATGGCGCCGCCCAGATCGCCGGAGTCCAGCGCCTGGCTCGCGGCCTCCAGCAGTGCGTCGTACGGACCGGCCGGCACCGGCGCCTCGGCCGCCTGCTCGTCCGCGTCCGGTGCGGAGACCGGCGCCCCGACGATGCCGAACTGCTGCTCGGCGGCCTGCACCAACTGGTCGAGGACCTGCCGGATCTGCGCCTCCGGGGCCGCGCCCTGGAACAGCGGGATCGGCTGGCCGGCGACCACCGCGAAGACCGCCGGGATGCCCTGCACCCCGAACTGCTGGAACAGCATCTGATTGCTGTCGACGTCGATCTTGGCCAGCACGAACTTGCCGGCGTACTCCCCCGCGAGACGCTCCAGCAGCGGACCCAGCTGCTTGCACGGCTCGCACCACTCGGCCCAGAAGTCGATGACGACCGGGACCTCGGTGGAGCGCTGCAGGACCTCCTGCTGGAACCCTGCCTCGTCGACGTCGAACACCAGGCGGGCACCGCTCACCGGCGGCTGACCCGTGCGGGCGGCCTCGGCGCGGGCCTGCTCCGCCTTCTGCTTCGCTTCGCCCGCCGCCTTCACCGCTGCGAGGTCGACGACTCCACTCATGGACATATTGCGTGGCTGCATGGGTCCATCCTCCCCCCTGGGCGGTCCGTTCCGAAAAGCGATCCGGAAAAGCGATGTGGCCGGCGACGCGGTATGTGTGGTGTTCGGTACTGCGATCGGCCTGAGCGGGGCCGGGTGCGGCCATGGGTCCCCACCCACGGCCAGTGGTCATCACTCTTACGCTACGACCCGTAGCGTAACTCGCCGTCGCCCCCGCGCGACACCGGGCCTCGCGCCATGCGGGGTGATCTCCCTCACGGCCGCCGCTCGACTACCGGCCGGTATGGTCGCCCGCATGCACGACTCCGCCAGCCCCCGGAAGGGCCGCACGGGCCGCCCGCGCAGCGCCGAGACCGATCACGCGATCCTCCGCGCCACCCGTGCCGCGCTCGTCGACCTGGGCTGGGGACGGCTGACCATGAGCGATGTGGCGGCCCGCGCCGGCGTCGCCAAGACCACCCTCTACCGGCGCTGGGCCAACAAGAACGAGCTGGTCGTGGACGCGGTGGCGGTCCTCTTCGACGAGCTCGAACTCCCCGACCGGGGCTGCCTGCGGGCCGACATCGAGGGCGTGGTGCTCCAGTTCGGCGCGCTGCTCGCGCGGCCCGAGACCAAGACGGCACTGATGGCCGTGGTCGCCGAGTCCACCACCGACGGGGCGCTGCGCGAACGGATCCGCTCGGCGATCGTCGACCGCCAGAAGCGGCTGGTGCTGCTGGGGCGCGCACGGGCCCAGGACCGCGGCGAGCTGCCGCCGGACACCCCCGGGGAGGACGGCGCCCGGGCGGCCGCCCGCAACATGGACCTGATCTTCGATGTGATCGCCGGTGCGGTGGTGCACCGCACCCTGGTCAGCGGCGAACCCGTGGACGCGGAGTGGGGGCGCGACTTCGCCGCGCTCTTCCTCGGCGGGCTGGCGGGGCTGGGGGCGCCCGAAGGCCCGGGCACCTCGGCACCCGGGCCCGGGGGTCACACCTGATAGCGGTCCGCGGCGAACAGGTGCAGATGCTCCGCGACCCACTCCGAGGTCCGCTTCAAGCCGTCCGCCAGGGAGACCTCGGGCTGCCACGAAGCCCACTGCCGCGCCCGGGAGTTGTCCGAAAGCAGTCGCTCGACCTCACTGCCCGAGGGCCGCAACCGGGCCGGGTCGACCACGATCTCCGCCTCCCGGCCCGAGGCCGCGATCAGCGCCTCGGCGAGCGCCCCGATCGATATCTCCCGCCCGGTACCGAGGTTGACGACCTCTCCCAGCGCCCGGTCGCAGTCCGCCATCGCCAGGAACCCGGCCGCGGTGTCCGTGACGTAGGTGAAGTCCCGGGTCGGGGTCAGCGACCCGAGCTTGATCTGCCGGGCACCGGCGTGGAGTTGGGCCAGGATCGTGGGGATCACGGCGCGGGCGGACTGCCGGGGCCCGTAGGTGTTGAAGGGCCGCACCACCGTCACCGGCAGCTCGAAGGCGTGCCAGTGCGACAGCGCCATCATGTCCGCGCCGATCTTCGAGGCGGAGTAGGGCGACTGCGGCTGCAGCGGGTGGTCCTCGCCGATCGGCGCGGTCAGCGCGGTGCCGTAGACCTCGCTGGTGGAGGTGTGCACCAGCCGCCGCACGGCGTGCCGCCGGCAGGCCTCCGCGACGTTCTCCGTACCCACCACGTTCGTCTGCACATAGGCGCCCGGTGAGTCGTAGCTGTACGGGATGCCGATCAGCGCGGCCAGATGGAAGACGGTGTCGCAGCCCGCGACCGCGTCCATCACCCGGCCCGCGTCCCGGACGTCCCCCGCGATCATCTCGACCGGGCTGCCCGGCCCCAGGTAGCGCGCCAGGCTGCCCTTCTCCGCGTACGGCCGGCTTGTAGTGCACCAGGGCGCGTACGTCGGCGCCCGCCTCGACGAGCAGGTCGACCAGGGTCGAGCCGATGAAGCCCTCGGCCCCGGTGACCAGGACCGTGCGGCCCGCCCACTGCTGTGTACTGCTGCTGCTCATGCTGACTCCTTCAGGTTGGTGCTCGGGTGGGGTGTGTGGGCGTGCCCGGCCAGGGCCAACGCCTTGGCGGCGAGCAGATCGGCGGCCCGCGCATGGGTGCCGGGGTCGGCGGCCGCGCCCATCTCGGCGAGCCGGCCGGGGTCGTCGAGGAGCGGGGTGACCAGCGCGTCCAGCCGCTCGTCCGAGGCCTCGGCGTCGGGCAGCAGCAGCGCCGCCCCGGCGTCGGAGAGCACCCGCGCGTTATGGGTCTGGTGGTCGCCCGGCGCGTGGGGGTAGGGCACGAGGACGGCCGGCATGCCGATCGTGGCCAGCTCGGCGACGGTCGCCGAACCGGCCCGGCACACCACGAGGTCGGCGGCGGCGTACGCCAGGTCCATCCGGTCCAGATACGGCACGGCCTCGGCGACCGCGTCCCCGCCGTTGGCCGCCAGCAGGGCCCGGGTCTCCTCCAGGGCCGCGGGCCCGGTCTTGATCAGCAGCCGCAGGTCGGTGCGCCCCCGGTAGCGGCCGGCCAGTCCCACCGCCGCCTCGGTCAGCCGGGCCGCGCCCAGGCTCCCGCCGTTGACCAGCAGCAGCCGCGCCGGGCCGGGGATGCCCAGGGCCCGCCGGGCGGCCGGCCGCAACGCCGTACGGTCCAGTGTGGCCAGCGGTCCGACCAGCGGCATCCCCACCGTCTCGGCCCCCTCGCCGCCGGCCAGATGGGGGCGGCTGCGGTCGAAGGCGAGGGCGAGGTGCGGGGTGAGCCGGGCGGCGAACCTGTTGGCCCGGCCGGGCACCGCGTTGGACTCGTGGATCAGGCTCGGCAGCCCCGCCAGCCGCGCCCCGACGATCACCGGAGCGCTCGGGTAGCCGCCCATACCGACCGCGACCTGGGCCTTCTGCTCCTTGAGGATCGCCCGGCACTGGGCGCCCGACTTAAGGAGCGCGGCCGGCAGAAGATAGCGTCGGGCACCGAGCGAGGGGTCGAAGGGAATCATGTCGACGGTGTGCAGCCGGTACCCGGCCTGCGGGATCAGCCGCGTCTCCAGCCCGCGTTCGGTGCCGACGAAGGAGATCACCGCATCGGGGACGGCCCGGCGGAGTGCGTCGGCGAGGGCGAGACCGGGATAGATGTGGCCGCCGGTGCCGCCCGCACCGATCACGACCGAGAGTGGTGTGCGCATGGCCGCCACGCTCGCGAGGCGCCCTAAGAACGTTCTAAGAGAGGTGTTTGGCAGCCTATGTCCAACCCCTTGCCCCCGCCGCCCACGCCCGGCGCCACTCCGGCCCCCAAGATCCTGGTCGTCGACGACGAACCGGAGGTGCGCGCCGCCGTGGCGGACGGCCTCGCCGTGGAGGGCTATGCGGTACGCGGCGCGGCCGACGGCCTGGCCGCCCTCTCGGAGGTCGCGGCCTGGCAGCCGGACGCACTCGTGCTGGATGTGATGATGCCCGTCCTGGACGGCCTGGCCGTCTGCCGTCGGCTGCGCGCGCTGGACGACCGTACGCCCATCCTCGTGCTGACCGCCCTGGACTCGGTCAGCGACCGGGTCGACGGGCTCGACGCGGGCGCCGACGACTACCTCGTCAAGCCGTTCGCGCTGGACGAGTTGGTGGCCCGGGTCCGGGCGCTGCTGCGCCGCGCCTCGCTCGGCGCGGTCGAGGACACCCGGCTCTCCTTCGACGACCTGGTCGTCGACCCGGTGACCCGCAGCGGCCACCGGGCGGGCCGCCCCCTGGAGTTCAGCCGCACCGAATGGGCGCTGCTGGAACTCCTGCTCCTGCACCCGGGCCAGGTGCTGCCGCGCGAGACGATCCTGGAGCGGGTCTGGGGCCGCGACTTCGGGCCGGACTCCAACTCCCTGGCCGTGTACATCGGTTATCTGCGCCGCAAGCTGGAGGCGGGCGGCGAGCCGCGCCTGGTCCACACGGTGCACGGCGTCGGCTACCGCCTGGGCCACGCGGAGGACCGGTGACCGGCACCCGCGGCCTGGGGGCCCGGTGGCGGCGGCGCCGGTGCGGGTCCCGCCACCCCCGATCACAGTGGCGAAGCCGCCGGCCACTGCGCACCCGCCTCGCGCTGGCCACCACCGCCGCGGTGGCGCTGGTGGCCGTCGGCGTCTGCGCCGCCGCGTTCGTCGTCATCCAGTACCAGATGACCCGTCAGCTCAAACTGAATCTGGCCCAGACGGCGACCCAGTTCCGTCAGCAGACCCGCAGCTGGGGGCCGATGGTGGGCGAGACGACCTGCCGCTACCCGGCCTCGCCCTGCATCCAGATCGTCCCCGCCGACCGGGCCAAGGACCCGCGAGAGCCCTACGCCCTCCCCGTCACCGACGCCACCCGCGCGGTCGCGTCCGGCCGCCAGGAGGCGTACTACGGCAAGTTCACCGTCGCCGGCCACCCCGTCCTCATCTACACCACCCGTCACCCCGGCAAGGACCTGGCACTCCAGGTCGCGCTGCGCTCCGACACCGTCGACCGCGGCGTACGGCAGGCCGCCGCGGCACTACTGGCGGTCGGCGGCGCCGGCGTGCTGTTGGCCGCCGCGCTGGGCTACTGGGTCTCCCGTACGGGCCTGGCCCCGGTCGCCCGCCTCACCGCCACCGCGGAGCGCATCGCCAGCACCCGCGACGCCCGCCACCGCATCGACATCCCGGACGGCCCGCCCGACCGCGCGGACGAGATCACCCGCCTCGCGGCCAGCTTCAACACCATGCTCGGCGAGCTGGAGCAGTCCGTCGCCGCTCAGCGCCGGCTGGTCGCCGACGCCTCCCACGAGCTGCGCACACCGCTGACCGCGCTGCGCACCAACGCCGAACTCCTCGCCCGCGCCGACCGCTTGACGAGCGCCCAGCGCGACCGCGCCTCGTCCGCCCTGGGCCGTCAGCTGCGCGAGGTCACCACGCTCGTCAACGATCTGATCGAGCTGGCCCGCGACGAGGAGCCGCAGCCCCTGGTCGAGCAGGTGCGCCCGGCCGCCCTCCTGGAGCACGCGGTGGCCGCCGCCCGCGAGCACTGGCCGGAGGTCGCCTTCACCGCCGCCGTCGAACCGGCCGCCACCGAGGTGGCCGTCCCCGGCGTGCCGGCCCGCCTCACCCGGCTGCTGTCCAACCTCCTCGACAACGCCGCGAAGTTCTCCCCGCCGGGCGGCCCGGTGGACACCACGCTCGGCGCCGTACCGGGCGCGCTGGAGCTGACCATCAGGGACCACGGCCCCGGCATCGCCGCCGAGGACCTCCCCCATGTCTTCGACCGCTTCTACCGTGCCGAGTCCGCCCGCGCCCTGCCCGGCTCGGGCTTGGGGCTGGCCATGGCCCGTCAGATCGCCCGCGCCCACGACGCCGAGCTCACCGCGGCGCAGGCGCCGGGGGGCGGGGCGCTGTTCCGGCTGCGGATGCCGACCGGGAAGCCGTAGCCGGGCGCGCTTCCCGGCGTGGCGGACGCCGGGCCGTTCAGCGGGCCGGGCCGTTCACAGCGACGCCGAAGCGTTCAACGAGGCCGGTACGCGGCACCGACGCCGTCGGCCGCCGCCTCCTCGGCCCGCTCCTCGACCTGTCCCCGCAGCGTCTGCCGGTCCTGCGGGGACATCGACCGCCAGCTCTCCCGCATCCCGGCGATGCCGTCGGTGAGGACCCGGTACCCGGCCGGATCGTCGAGGACGTCCTTCATCTCCAGCCGCCCGCCCAGCATCTTGCGCGCGAGGTCCTGAAGAGCGGGCGGCGCGGAGGGGTTGTTCCGTACGGCCCGCAGGGACGTCGTCAGATGCTCGTTCTGCTCCTCGGAGAGGTCCCGCTCCTCGACGGGGTAGTCGCGGTCGCCGGGCGAGGTGAAGGCGCTGTCGGTGCTCATGGGGTTCTGGGGGTTCCTCTCCGTGGGTGCCGGCCGGTGTGTCAGCCGAAGGCGTTGCGGACGCGCGCGGCCTCGCCCTGGTTGCTCTCGCCGTCCTGGTCGGCGGCTTCGGTGTCGGGGATGCCGTCCGCGAGCCGGGACCTCGTCCCGCCCGCCGGGGCGGCCGACGATCCGTCGGAGCCGCCGCCGGAGGAGGACGAACCGCCGGAGGAGGACGAACCGCCCGAGGAGGACGAACCGCCGGAGGAGGACGAACCGCCCGAGGAGGACGAACCGCCGGAGGAGGACGAACCGCCCGACCCGCCGTCGGACGACGAGCCCGAGGACCCTCCGGAGCCGGAACCGCCCTCGGACGACGAGCCCGACGACCCCCCGGAGCCCGAATCACCGTCGGCCGACGAGCCGCCGCCCGTACCGTCGCCCTCGGCCGGCGCCTCCCCCTTCTTCTTGTAGGCGATGTCGTAGACGCTCTTGGCGCCGTCGGCGGTCTCCTGCTGCCCCGCGAGGAAGTCCTTGCCGCCCTTGGCGAAGTCCCCCTGCGCCATCTCGCCGACGCCCTCGGCCATGTGGTACGCGCCGGTGCCGACCTTGCCGACGTCCTTGGCCTTCTCCACCACGGGGTTGACCGCCGCCTTCGCCGCGTCCTTGACGTCGAACCCGTCCTGCGCCCCGAAGTAGTTCTTGATCCCCTGCGAGGCGAGGTTTCCCCCGAGCTTCTTGGCCGCGTCCTTGGCGAGGTCCAGGCCCAGGTCCTTGAGCATGTCCTTCCAGTTCTTCCGCAGCTCCTTCGCCAGGGCCTCCTTGACGGCCTGGACGATCTTCGTCTTCGCCTCGTCGAAGATCTTGCGGACGATGGTCCGGGTGGTCGCGGTGGCCGCGGCCGCCCCGGCCTCGGAGGCGCCCAGCGTGACCGGCGCGGCGGCCTGGGCCATCGCCAGCTCGATGGCCAGCGCGATGAGCTGCACGATCACCGCGATCTTCATGATCATGACGATCATGGCCACCACCTGGAGCAGGACGGCGATGGTCTCGGCGGCATCGGCGGCGTCGTCGAGGAACCCGGCATCGCCCGCGAACTTGTTCCAGTGGTTGTCGAACCCCTCGACGGCCTCACCGGAGTTGGCGCCGCGCACGGTGTTCGCCGCGGTGGCACCGTCCGATGCCGCCTGCCGGCAGGCCTCGGCGAAGTGACTCCAGGCCTCGGCCGCCTCCCGCATCTTGTCTTCGTCGACATTGGGCCATTGGAAGCCCAGGAGGTCGAGGATCCAGTCGACCTCTGTCGGAAGCATGATGGTGGCCACGGTGAGTCACTCCCCCGGAAGCGCGTGAGCGTTGGAACGTCGGTGCGGTGAAAACGTCGGTGCGGTGGGCAAGGGCGGGCGGGTCGAGCGAATGCCGCCTCAGCCCGTGATGTCGGGACGGCCGGCCGCGTACGTGTCGAGGCGCTGCTGCTGGTCGTGCTCGGTGGCGGCATAGCGCGCGCCCATCGCCGCCAGCTTTTCGCCGATCTTGGAGATTTCCTCACCGAGATGCGGCATCGAATCGACGATGCCCTCGCTCACCGGCTTGTAGAAGTCATTGAAGATCGTGACGAACTCGTCGCTGCCCCACTCCTCGGCATCCTTGAGAGTCGCCTTCAATTTCTTCGCGGCCGTACTGAATTCGGAGCCGATATCACCGAAAACACCGCCCTGCGTCTTGAGGACGGCCGGATCGACGTCGTACCCGGAGCCTGCCATGAGTCCTCCTCCACCTGCGGCGTAAGGATCGGATAAATCGCATGGCGTACGGTATCCGATGCCCGCCGCGGCGGAAGTGACCGAGCCGTGAAGATCCTTTTCACATTTGACAGATCACCTCCGTCCGACGCGCCACCGGAAATGGACGTCACCCCCCGTCAGTGACCAGGAAAGGGAACAATCCGCCATGCCCACGCCCCGCCGCATGTCCGGAAAAACCTCATTCAGGATGCGATGGATCGGATGGGGGCTCCTCGTCATCGTTCTCCTGGCGAGCGCCGTGTTTGTCATGAAAGGGCTGACCGCGGCGGGCCTCACGGGCACGCACGGAACATTCACGGTCAAGGAGTGCACGGAAGAGGCCGCCACCAGGCGTTCGAATAAGCCCACGAATGAATTCTCATGCGCCGGAGTCTTCCGCCCGGACGACGGCAGCACCGTCGACGACAAGGCGTCCCTGGACAGCTTCAACAAGGACTACGACGCGGGCACCAGCCTGTCGGTCCAGCACAACGACGCCGGCGTTCTCGGACTCCTGACGTCGGGCTACCTCCTCGCCGACGGCGCGCAGGTCTCGACGAACTTCCTGTGCGCCTTCGGGGTCCTGCTCTACCTCCCCGTGGCGTTGTTCGTCAGGCTCACCGGCTTCGGCTCGGACGGCGTCACCTTCCGCCGGTTCCGGGAGACCTGGGACGCGACCAGGGGCACACGAACCCGCACGATCGTGCTCACCAGCACGATCGGGGTCCTCGTCGGCATGTTCGTCGTCAGCACGGCCCTTGGGCACGTCCTGCCCGGACTCGGCTGAGCGGGCCTGCCGGCGGGCCACACGGGCGACGCCCCGGGGGCACTGCCCCCGGGGCGTCGCACACGGTGAGGGCGCGTCAGAAGCCGGCCGGCTCGGTGTAGATGCCCCACTCGTCCCGCAGGACCCCGCAGATCTCGCCCAGCGTCGCCTCGGCCCGTACGGCCTGAAGCATCGGCTCGATCATGTTGCCGCCGTCCCGCGCCGCGGCGAGCATCGACTTCAGCGCGGCCTCGACCCGGGCGTCGTCACGGGCCGCCTTGCGCTCCGCGAGCACCCGCACCTGCTCCCGTTCGACCTCGTGGCTGACCCGGAGGATCTCCAGATCGCCGGTGACCGAGCCGTGGTGGCAGTTGACACCGACGACCCTCTTGTCGCCCTTCTCCAGCGCCTGCTGATAGCGGAAGGCCGACTCGGCGATCTCGCCGGTGAACCAGCCGTCCTCGATGCCCCGCAGGATTCCGGAGGTCATCGGCCCGATCGGGTGCTGCCCGTCCGGCACCGTCCGCGCGCCGCGCTCCCTTATCTGCTCGAAGATCTTCTCCGCGTCCGCCTCGATGCGGTCCGTCAGCTGCTCGACGAACCAGGAGCCGCCCAGCGGATCGGCGACATTGGCGACCCCGGTCTCCTCCATCAGGACCTGCTGGGTGCGCAGCGCGATCTCCGCGGCCTGCTCGCTGGGCAGGGCGAGGGTCTCGTCCAGGGCGTTGGTGTGCAGCGAGTTGGTGCCGCCCAGCACCGCCGCCAGCGCCTCGACCGCGGTCCGTACGACGTTGTTGTACGGCTGCTGAGCCGTCAGCGAGACACCGGCCGTCTGCGTGTGGAACCGCAGCCACTGCGCCTTCTCGCTGGTCGCGCCGTAGACGTCGCGCATCCAGCGGGCCCAGATCCTGCGGGCCGCGCGGAATTTGGCGATCTCCTCGAAGAAGTCGACGTGCGCGTCGAAGAAGAAGGACAGGCCGGGGGCGAAGGTGTTGACGTCCAGGCCGCGGCTGAGACCCAGTTCCACATAGCCGAAGCCGTCCGCCAGGGTGTAGGCCAGCTCCTGCGCGGCCGTGGCTCCGGCCTCGCGGATGTGGTAGCCGGACACCGACAGCGGCTTGTACGCGGGAATGCCGCGCGCGCAGTGCTCCATCAGGTCGCCGATCAGCCGCAGATGCGGCTCCGGCTGGAACAGCCACTCCTTCTGCGCGATGTACTCCTTGAAGATGTCCGTCTGGAGCGTGCCGTTGAGGACGGCGGGGTCGACGCCCTGCCGCTCGGCGGCCACCAGGTACATGCAGAAGACGGGAACGGCCGGCCCGGAGATCGTCATGGAGGTCGTGACATCGCCCAGCGGGATGTCCTTGAAGAGCACCTCCATGTCGGCCGCCGAGTCGATGGCGACGCCGCAGTGCCCGACCTCGCCCAGCGAACGCGGGTCGTCGGAGTCGCGGCCCATCAGGGTCGGCATGTCGAAGGCGACGGAGAGGCCGCCCCCGCCCGCCTTCAGGATCATCTTGTAGCGCTCGTTGGTCTGCTCGGCGTTGCCGAAGCCGGCGAACTGGCGGATCGTCCAGGTCCGCCCCCGGTAGCCGGTCGGGTACAGCCCCCGTGTGAAGGGGTACTCGCCCGGCCAGCCGATCCGCTCGAACCCCTCGACCGTGTCGCCGGGCCGCGGCCCGTACGCCGGCTCGACGGGATCACCCGAGAGCGTGGTGAAGTCCGCGTCCCGCTTCCGGGCAGCGTCGTACCGAGCCTGCCAGCGACGGCGGCCTTCATCGATCGCGTCAGCGTCCATACCTTCGAATTTACTAGGACGTCCAAGTAATTGTCGACGGCAGGAGGTGACAAGTCGGGGTGGATCACGGTGCGTGACCGGCGCGGGCACCCGGGAAACGCGAACGCGCCCGTCCAGGCAAGGGGGACGGGCGCGTGAGGAGCGGCGGCTGCGGCCGCCGTCAGACCTTGACCGGCTCCGGAGCGTCACCGGCGAGCAGCGGCTCGACCTCCCGCACGACCGTGCGCTCGACGAAGAACGCGGCGGTGGGGATCGTGCCCGAGACCAGCACCCACAGCAGCTTGCCGAACGGCCACTTCGCCTTGGAGCCCAGGTCGAAGGCGAAGATCAGGTAGATGATGTAGAGCACGCCGTGGACCTGCGAGACGACGAGGGTGAGGTCCTTGCCCATCCCGAAGCCGTACTTGAAGATCATGCACGTGCAGAGCACCAGCAGCATCACGGCGGTGATGTAGGCCATCGCCCGGTAACGGGTCAGGACGCTTCGCTTCATGCCCCCGAGCGTAACCACCCGATCCGGGGCGATCTTCACCGCCCCCTGGGAGACCGGGCGCCCGTCACTCGTCCTTGAAGTCCTCCGCCGCGACCCGCAGCGGCCGCAGCATCGCGAAGATCTCCGCGCACTCCTCGGCGTCGTACGCCCCGAGCCCGAAGTCCATCGCCATCAGGTCCCGGGTCGCCGCGTCGCACACCTCGCGCCCCTTGTCCGTGATCGAGGCGAGAGTGCCGCGCCCGTCGTTCGGATTGGGCCGCTTGGCGACCAGACCGGACTTCACCAGCCGGTCGACGGTGTTGGTCACCGAGGTCGGATGCACCATCAGCCGCTCGCCGATCTTCGACATCGGCAGCTCACCGGCCTTGGAGAAGGTCAGCAGCACCAGCGCCTCGTAGCGCGCGAAGGTCAGCCCGTAGGGCTTGACCACCGCGTCCACCTCGGACAGCAGGATCTGATGGGCGCGCATGATCGAGGTGATCGCGGCCATCGACGGCACGGCACCCCATCGCTGCTGCCACAGTTCGTCGGCGCGCGCGATGGGGTCGAAAGCAAGGCTGAGCGGCTTCGGCACGCATCCGACCCTACCCGGCGGTCATATTGTGGTCAGCCTTGTCTCAGTTTTCGGTCGCCCGGAGACCGGGCGACCGGGGGCCGGGCCGCGTACGGCGGACCTCGGCGATCACCGCCAGTACGCTCACCAGGCCGACCACCCCCGCCGCCGGCATCACCACCCGCAGGGGGGCGTACTCCGCCGCCAGGCCGGCCGCGCCCATCGCCAGGCCCATGACCGTCATCCGCCCCGCCTGCGTCAGCGTCATCGCCTGCCCCAGCAGCTGCTCGGGTACCGCGGCGACGAACCAGCGGTCGACGCCGAAGTTGTACGAGATCCCGGTACCGGTCAGCACCAGCAGCAGCACCGCCCAGCCGAGCGGGGGCTGCGCCGCGAAGCCGAGCGAGGGCAGTACGGCGAAGACGCCCATGGGGAAGGTGAGCCGACCGCGCGCCCGGGGGCCGAGGAACGAGCCGGCCAGGCTCTCGGCGAGCACCGCGCCGACGGGCATGCTGCACATCAGCAGGCCCACGGCGGCCGGACCGGCGCCGAGCCGGTCGGCGTAGGGGATCAGCAGCGCCTCCGGAACGACCACGAACGCCGGCGGAAGCCACATCAGCAGCAGCAGCGCCCGGATCCGACGGTCGGCCAGCAGCCGGCGAAGGCCGCCCAGCGAGGCCCCCAGCAGCGTCCCGCGACCGGCACCCGGGGCCCGGCGCGGCGGGCGGGCGCGGGTCCCCAGCCACAGCAGCAGCGCGGAGCCCGCGAAGGTCCCCGCGGTGATCCCCAGCACCGCCCCGGGCGACGCCACCGCCAGCAGCAGGCCCCCGGCCCCGAACCCGGCGAGCTGCGCGCTCTGGTTGACGATGCGGATCACCGAGCGCCCCAGCACGAACAGTTCGCCCTCGCCGAGGATCTCCCCCAGCGTCGCGGCGCGGGTACCGGCGAAGACCGGCGCGATGGCGGCGATCACACAGCGCAGCGCGAGCAGCGCCCCGACCGGCGTGCCCGGCCGCACCATGCCCGCGGCGGCCAGCGCGCACAGCACATCGCAGCCGACCAGCACCCGGCGGGCCGGATACCGGTCGGCGACGGCCGACAGCAGCGTGCCGCCGACGACGTACGGCAGCAGCCCCAGCGCGAAGGTCAGGGCGCTCAGCAGCGGCGAGCCGGTGAGCCGGAAGACCAGGACCGACAGCGCGATCTCGCAGACGACCACGCCGAGCGAGGACAGCAGGTGCGCGGCGAAGACCCGGCGGAACTCGGGGACGGCGAAGACGGCACGGTAGCCGGACGAGCGGTCCGGCCCGGCGCCGACGGCCCGGCCCTCGCCGGGGCAGGGGGGAGTGCGGCCCGGCGGTACGGGCCCCGTGGTCGCGGACATGACGGCAGCCTGCCGGGGCCGGACCGGGCCCCCTAGTCTTTCGGCTACAGCCGAATCCTGGGGAGGGGGCCGGCGACCATGCCGCTGCATCTGCAATTCGGCGCCGATGACCTGCTCCGCATCCGCTTCGCCGTCTCGCCGCTGTGCGAGACGCACGAGGCCGTACGCACCCTGCGGCGCGCCGACCGGCACGGCTACCACACACCGTGGCTGCGCCGGATGCGCCGGGCGCTGGCGGGGCTGGATCTGACGCCGCTGTGGCTGTTCATGCCGTCGCCGCCACCCGGCTACACACCGGACTTCCTGGGCCGCCCGCCGAAGACCCCGATGGCCTCCTTCGACGAGGAGCTGGCGCTGCTGCGGGCCACCGATCCGGCGCTCGCCCGCGCAGAGATGGCCAAGTCGCTGGCCTGTACGCCGGGTGCCCTGGACTCCGCGCGGGGCCGTGCCGCGCTGGCGGATCCGGCGGCGGCGATCCAGGAACTGGCCGAGGTCACCGAGCGCGCCTGGCACGCGCTGCTCGCCCCGGACTGGCCGCGGCTGCGGGCGCTGCTGGAGGCCGAGATCGCCTACCGGTCGCACCAGTTGGCCGGCGGCGGGCTGCAGCGGCTCTTCGCCGATCTGCATCCGCTGGTGTCCTGGTCGGGCGAGACCCTCACGGTCCGCACCCGGATCGACTTCGTCCAGACGCAGGACCTCAAGGGCCGCGGTGTGCTGCTGCTGCCGAGCGTCTTCGTATGGCCGGACGTGGTCAGCGGCTTCGATCCGCCGTGGCAGCCGACCGTCATCTATCCGGCGCGCGGCATCGGCGGGCTGTGGAGCGAACCGGAGACGGGGCCGGCGCTGGCCCGCCTGCTGGGAGTCAACCGCGCCGCGGTACTGGCCGCGCTCGACGTCCCGTCGACGACGACCGCCCTGGCCCACCGCCTCGGACTGGCGCCCTCGTCGGTCTCGGCCCAGCTGTCCGTCCTGCGCGACGCGGGCCTTTTGACCTCGCGTCGCCGGGGGCACCAGGTGCTGTACGAGCGCACCCCGCTGGGGATCGCGCTTGCGCGCGGCTGATTCCCACGTTGTCGGCTGCGGCGCCGTGCGTGTTGTTCGCCGTTGCGCCCTTTCGCTGCGCTTTGCTGCTTCCCACGTTTTTGGCTTTCCCGCCGTGGTGGTTTTTCGCCGTTGCGCCTGCGGCGGGCGTTTGTTTGTCGGGTGCGGTGACAGCCCTACGGACTCCGTCCTACGGTCTGTCCCCTCCCGTGGGTGGGTGGAAGACGGCCGGTGGGGGCGGGCCCCGTCCGTCGACTACCGGCACACGAACGCTGACGTTCACCCCCACCGGTCTCCTCCCCTCCCACCCACGGGAGGGGGCGGACCGCAGGACGGAGTCCGGAGGGCCGCACCCGCTGCCGAAAACGCCCCGCGCAGCGGCAACCAGCCCGCCGCAGGCGAACCAAGCGAAACCCCCACGGCGGGCCAGCCGAAAGCGTCGGGGGCCAACCCGGCCTACCCCTCGGAGAGATACCTCTCCACCGTCTCCACCTTCGACGTCAGGCCGTCCGTCACCCCGGGACGGATATCGGCCTTGAGGACCAGCGAGACGCGTCCGCAGCGTGCCTCGACGGCCGCGACCGCGCGCTTGACGACGTCCATGACCTCGTCCCACTCGCCCTCGACGGAGGTGAACATCGCGTCCGTACGGTTGGGCAGCCCCGACTCGCGGACGACCCGGACCGCGTCGGCCACGTACTCGCCGACGTCCTCGCCGACGCCCAGCGGGCTCACGGAGAAGGCGACGATCATGCGTTGACGATGCCTTCCTTGCGGGCCCGGGCGGCGATCACGCCGGCCTCCTCCTCGCGCTTGAGGACGCGGTCGCCGTAGAGGCCGCCGAACGGCACGATCGCCAGCAGGAAGAAGAAGGCGACCCGCTTGAAGGACCACTTGGTGCGGTTCCACACGTCCAGCAGCAGCACCACGTACGTGATGAAGAGCAGGCCGTGGATCAGGCCGAGCGGCATCACCAGGGCGTCGTAGTCGAAGGCCAGACGGAAGCCGGTGCCGAAGATCAGCAGCGCCGGGAAGGAGATCGCCTCCGGGATGGAGGCCAGGCGCAGGCGGTGCAGGGCGGCGGCGGTCTTGATGTCCACAACAACCTCGTTCGGGTGCAGATGGGCGGTCGGCGCGCGGCGCCGTCTTCTGGGGTGGAGGTCGGGCGACGGGCGGGCGCATGCTTGTGCAAGGGTTCACAAGCGCGTCCCATTGTTACAGCCGCCCCGGTGATCACCGCGCGCGGGGCCGCCGGGAGCGCCCCTGCCCCGGCGTCCGGGAGATCTCAGGGCGGTGTCAGGGGCATGGGACCTGCCCTGTGCGGCCCGGGCCGACTACCGTCTGACGCGTGGCTCAGTTTCGGCTCCAGGGGAGCAAGGTGCTCGCCGTCGATATGACGGGCGACGCCGTCAAGGCGAAAAACGGTGCGATGGTCGCGTACGACGGCCAGATGTCGTTCAAGAAGATGACCGGCGGCGGCGAGGGCCTGCGCGGCATGGTCACCCGCCGGCTGACGGGTGAGCAGATGGCCGTGATGGAGGTGAAGGGCCACGGCACGTGCTACTTCGCCGATCGCGCGAGCGAGATCAGCCTGGTGCAGCTGCGGGGCGAGAAGCTGTACGTGGAGGCCAGCAACCTGCTGTGCACGGACGCCTCGCTGCATACGGGCACGACGTTCACGGGCCTGCGGGGCGCCTCGCAGGGCCACGGCCTGTTCACCACGACGGTCGAGGGCAGCGGCCAGGCGGCGCTCATGTCCCACGGCCCCGCGGTGGTGCTGCGGGTCACCAAGCAGTACCCGCTCCAGGTCGACCCGGGGGCGTATGTCGCGCACACCGGCGAGCTGAAGCAGCACTTCCAGTCCGGGGTGAATTTCCGCAGCTTCATAGGGGAGGGCTCTGGCGAGGCCTTCCAGATCCGCTTCGAGGGTGAGGGCCTGGTGTACGTGCAGCCCAGCGAGCGCAACACCGTGGGCGGTGAGGTCTGATGCCGTTCACAGCGCTCAACTCCCGCATGGTGGAGGCCAGGATCGGTCCGGGCCAGCGGATGTTCAGCCAGCGCGGGGCGATGCTCGCCTACCGCGGCGAGGTCAGCTTCACCCCGAACATCCAGGGCGGCCAGGGCGGCGTCGGCTCGATGATCGGCCGCCGGATCGCCGGTGAGGCCACGCCCCTGATGACAGTAGAAGTCCCCCAAGGTCTTAATGACCAGGGAGGTGCCCCCACCGCCACGGTGATGTTCGGGCACGGCGGTCACCACGTCCAGGTCGTCGACCTGACCGGCGAGACGCTGTACGTCGAGGCCGACCGGCTGCTGGCCTTCGACGGCTCGCTGCAGCAGGGCACGATGTTCATGGGCTCGCAGGGCGGGGTGATGGGCATGGTGCGCGGCCAGGTCACCGGCCAGGGCCTGTTCACCACGACCCTCAAGGGCGTCGGGTCGGCCGCGGTGATGGCGCACGGCGGTGTCATCGAGCTGCCGATCACGCCCCAGCGCCCGGTCCATGTCGACCCGCAGGCCTATGTCGCCCACCGCGGCGACGTCCGCAACAAACTGTCCACGGCGCTCGGCTGGCGCGACATGGTCGGCCGCGGCTCGGGCGAGGCCTTCCAGCTGGAGCTGTCGGGCCAGGGCACCGTCTACGTACAGGCGTCGGAGGAGAAGCTGTGACCGGTCCCGTCGTCCACGACGTCTCCTCGCTCCCCGCCGACGACAACGTCAATCCGTACGCCTTCAGCGTCGAGCTGAACGGCCAGTGGTTCCTGCAGAAGGGGAAGATGATCGCCTACTACGGGCGGATCGACTTCCACGGCATCGGGCACGGCCGGCTGGACCGGCTGATCGCCGGAAGTTTTCATTCGCCACTGCACGCCGCGGACTGGGTCGTCGCCGAGGGGCAGGGAAAGATGCTGCTCGCGGACCGTGCGTTCGATGTGAATTCCTTCGATCTGGATGAGGGCAACCTCACTATTCGCTCGGGCAACTTGCTCGCGTTTCAGCCATCTCTGTCGCTGAAGCAGTCGATCATCCCGGGCTTCCTCACCCTCATCGGTACGGGCAAGTTCGTGGCCGCCTCCAACGGCCCGGTGGTCTTCATGGAGCCGCCGCTCCGGGTGGACCCGCAGGCGCTCGTCGGCTGGGCGGACTGCCCCTCCCCCTGCCACCACTACGACCACCAGTACCTGCGGGGATTCCTGGGCGGGCTGCGGGCGCACACTGGCATCGGCGGTGCGTCGGGCGAGGAGCACCAGTTCGAGTTCGTCGGCGCCGGCACGGTCCTGCTGCAGTCGACGGAGCAGCTGATGCCGGAGCTGGCGACCGGCGAGATTCCCGCGGAGGCGGGTGTGCCGGGCGGCGGCGGGCAGGGCCCGCACGGCGGCGGACACCCCCCGCAAAGTGGCTCACAACTGCCCCAACTGCCCGGCAACCTCGGCAGCCTCCAACGCCGCTTCGGGCTGTGAGCGGTAGTCTGCGGACGGTGACGTCGAACGAATGACCAACGTCCGACCCCGACCGGCCGGCGCCGCCATCCCGGCACGATTAATTAATTATTCAACTTTTACGGATAGAATTCATCCATGACGACCGACAGCGACACCCCCTGGCTGACCGACCAGGAGCAGCGTGCCTGGCGCACCCATTTGGACGTCAGCAGGCTGCTGATGCACCAACTGGAGCGGGATCTGCAGCCGTTCGGCCTGACGAACAACGACTACGAGATCCTGGTCAACCTCTCCGAGGCCGAGGACCACCGGCTGCGGATGAGCGACCTGGCAGCCAGCACCCTGCAGTCCAAGAGCCGTCTCTCCCACCAGATCACCCGGATGGAGAACGCCGGTCTGGTGCGCCGCGAGAGCTGCGAGTCGGACCGTCGGGGCCTGTACGCCGTGCTGACGGAGGAGGGCTGGGACACCATGCGCCGAGTCGCCCCGCACCATGTCGCATCGGTCCGCAAGCACTTCATCGACCTGTTCGCCCCCGACGACCTCGAAGCGCTGCGCGCCTCGCTCACTCCGGTGGCCGAACACCTCCGCACGCATCGCGGCGGCCTCTGACCCATCAGCCCCGCGGCCCCGCCCCGGGGCCGCGGCGCCGGATCACCCGGCCACCGGCAGCCGCAGCTCGAACACCGCGCCCTGGCGGACGGCCAGCGAGCCGCCGTGCCGCACCGCGACATCGCGCGCGATGGCCAGCCCCAGCCCGGCCCCGCCGTCGTCGCGCGCCCGCGCGTCGTCGAGCCGTACGAACCGCTCGAAGATCCGCTCCCGCTCCGCCTCCGGGACCCCCGGCCCGTCGTCCTCGACCCGCAGCACCGCCCACTCCCCCGCGCGCACCACGTCCACCCGCACGGACGAGTCCGCATGGCGCTGCGCGTTGTCCAGCAGATTGCCCAGTACCCGCCCCAACTGGCTCCGGGACCCGGCCACTTCCACGCTCGCCGACTCGCCCACCCGCACCGGGATCCGGTCCCCGACCCGCTGCGAGCTCTCCTCGCGCACCATCGCCGCCAGGTCCACGCGGGCGTCGGCCGGCCGCTCCCCCGCGTCCAGCCGGGCCAGCAGCAGCAGATCCGCCGCCAGCCGCTGCAGCCGTACGGTGTCGGCCACCGCTCCCGGCACATCCAGCAACTCCGGGTGCGCCACCGCCACTTCCAGCTGGGTGCGCAGACTCGCGATCGGGCTGCGCAGCTCGTGCGAGGCGTCCGCCACGAAGCGCCGCTGCCGCTCAACGCTCGTCTCCAGCGCGGCGAGCGTCTCGTTGGTCGTCCGCGCCAGCCGGGCGATCTCGTCCCGCGCGGCCGGCTCCGGCACCCGCCGCGACAGGTCCGTACTCGCCGTGATCGCCGCCATCTCCGCACGGATCCCCTCCACCGGCCGCAGCGCCCGCCGGGTCACCAGCCAGGTCACCCCCGCCACCACCGCGAGCAGCGGCACCAGCCCGACCAGCATGGCGTCGCGCACCGACCCGACGGCGTCCCGCTCCGGCGCCAGCGCCGAGCCCGCCCGCACCGTGGCCTTCTCCCCGCGGCTGTCCTTGGCCTCGACCACCGCGAACCGGTAGTCGCCGACCGTACCGTCGACGTCCGCGGTGCCGTCCAGATAGCGGACGTCCTCGTCGACCTCGCCGGGCCTGAGCCCGGTCGCGTCGTCGTCATCCCCGCCGTCGTCGTCCTCGTCCGGCGGCGGGGCGTGCCCCGCGCCCTGCTGCCCGCCCGCCACGCGCCTGCCGTCGACCGCCCGTACGTCCTCGCCCACCGCCAGCACCCGGCCGTCCTCGTCGGTGACCACCACCGGGTGATCGTCGCCGTCCGGCAGATCGAGCTTCGGATACCCGGTGCCCGTGGCGATCTGCGCGGCGACCTCGCGCGCGGCGACCTCGGACCGCAGCCCGGCCTGCTGCTGCAGATTGCCGCGCAGCACCAGCAGCACCGCGGTGCCCGCCGCGATCAGCGCCAGCGCCACCACCACGGTCGCGCCGGCCGCCGCCCTGGCCCGTACGGACCCCGGCGCCCTAGTCACCGGCCACCAGCCGGTATCCCGCGCCGCGCACCGTCGCGATGTGCCCGGCGCCGAGCTTGCGCCGCAGCGCGCTGACGTAGACCTCGATGATGTTGACATCGCCCTCGTAGGCGAAGTCCCAGACGTGCTCCAGGATCTCCGCCTTGGAGACGACGTCGCCCGGCCGCAACGCAAGCTGCTCCAGTACGGCGAACTCCTTCGTGGTCAGCGCCACTTCCGCGCCGTCCCGCTCGACCCGGCGCGCCCCCTGGTCGATGGCGAGCGACCCCACCCGCAGCACGGGCTGCGCACTGCGCCCGCGCCGCCGCAGCAGCGCCTTCACCCGCGCCACCAGCACCACGTACGAGAACGGCTTGGTCAGGTAGTCGTCGGCGCCGGTGTCCAGCCCCTCGGCCTCGTCGTACTCGCCGTCCTTGGCGGTCAGCATCAGGATCGGCACCTCGTTGCCGGCCGCGCGCAGCGCCCCGCAGACGTGGTAGCCGTTCATGCCCGGCAGCATGATGTCGAGCACGATCAGGTCGTAGTCGCCCTCACCCGCCCGGTGCAGTCCCTCCCGGCCGTCGTGCACCACATCGACCGCGTACCCCTCGGCCCGCAGGCCCTTCGCCAGCGACAGGGCCAGCCGCTTTTCGTCCTCCACGATCAACAGTCGAAGGGGGCGGCGCGCAGCGCCTCGGTCAGGGTGGTGGTGGGTGACGGGAGGGCGCATACACGTACCTTGCCAGGCCGAACCTGAAGACCCCTTCAGGTGCCTTCAGCTCCCCTTCAGCTTCGCCCGGCCATGGTGGGGACACAGCGTTCGAAAGCGCTGGCACCACCGACCTCAGGGGAGAGAAACATGAAGCGCCACCTCGTCATCGCCACCGCCGCCGCGGCCGCCCTGATCGCCGGGGGCACGGTCACCGCCGTCGCGGTCAACAACGACAGCGGCCCCGGCAGCGCCCAGTCCGGTGCGCAGACCTCGGCGCAGCTGGCGAAGGAGTCCAGCGTCCAGCTGCGGGACGCGGACGACCACGGCCAGGAGGAGGTCCGCGAGGCCGGCGCCGCCAAGGTGACCGCGCCCGAGGCCGCGGCCGCCGCCCTGAAGGCCGTCCCCGGCGCCGTCACCGGCCTGGACCTGGACACCGACCGGCCCGGCCTGGTCTGGGACGCGGACGTCCTGGGCAAGGACGGCAAGTGGCACGAGCTCACGCTGGACGCGGGCACCGCACGGGTGCTGAACCAGCACGTCGAGCACGGCGACGACGACGATCACGCCCGTGCCCAGGCCGCCCTCAAGGGCGCGCGCACCGACGCCGCGGCCGCCGCCCGCAGCGCCGCGTCGCACGGCACGGTGACCTCCGTCGAGCTGGACGGCGACCACCGGGCCAAGGCCGTCTGGGAGGTCGAGACCGTCACCAAGGACGGCAAGGAGCACAAGCTGCTGGTCGACCCGCAGACCGGCAAGCTGAGCGCCGCGCCCGCACACGACGCGGACGACGACGACAACGACGGCGCGGACGACTGAGGACCGCGCGGAGGCCGGGGCACCACGGCGCCCCGGCCTCCAGGCCTGTCCGACGGGCCGGACGCCGGGCGTCAGCCCCCGTTCGTCAACCCGTCCACCAGCTCGTCCGCCGCCCGGTAGGGGTCCGTCTCGCCGGCGACGATGCGCTCGGCCAGGGCGTCCAGACGGCGGTCGCCGCTCAGGTCCCCGATGCGTTCGCGCAGCGCGGTGACCGCGATGGTCTCGACCTCGTGGGCGGCCCGGGCGCGGCGGCGCTCGGACAGCACGCCGTGCTCCTCCATCCAGGCGCGGTGCTTCTCCAGGGCCTCGACGACCTCGTCGACGCCCTCGGCGCGTGCCGCGACCGTCTTGACGATCGGGGGGCGCCAGTCCCCCGGCGCCCGGGATTCGCCCAGCCCCAGCATGTGGTTGAGCTCGCGGGCGGTGGCGTCGGCGCCGTCCCGGTCCGCCTTGTTGACGACGTAGACATCGCCGATCTCCAGGATTCCGGCCTTCGCGGCCTGGATCCCGTCGCCCATGCCGGGCGCGAGCAGCACCACGCTGGTGTCGGCCTGCGAGGCGATCTCCACCTCGGACTGGCCGACGCCGACCGTCTCGACGAGGATCACCTCGCAGCCGGCCCCGTCCAGGACCCGGATCGCCTGCGGCGCGGCCCAGGCCAGGCCGCCCAGATGGCCGCGGGTGGCCATCGAGCGGATGTACACGCCGGGGTCGGAGGCGTGCTCGCTCATCCGGACCCGGTCACCGAGCAGCGCGCCACCGGAGAACGGCGAGGACGGGTCGACGGCGAGGACGCCGACCCGCTTGCCCGCCTTGCGGTAGGCCGTCACCAGCGCGGAGGTGGTGGTGGACTTCCCGACTCCGGGCGAGCCGGTCAGCCCGACCACATAGGCGTTGCCGGTGAGCGGCGCCAGCGCCGCCATCACCTCGCGCAGCTCCGGCGCCGCCCCCTCCACGAGGGAGATCAGCCGGGCCACGGCCCGGGGCCGGCCCTGCCGTGCCTGCTCCACCAGCTGGGGGACGTCCACCATCGCTGCCCGTCTCCTTCGGCTCGCTCGTCCGCGTCCGGCCCGCCCGTACGCGCTTACTTACCCGGTACGCGAATGATCAGCGCGTCGCCCTGGCCACCGCCACCGCACAGCGCGGCGGCACCCACGCCACCGCCCCGCCGGCGCAGCTCCAGCGCGAGGTGCAGCACGATGCGGGCGCCGGACATGCCGATCGGGTGCCCCAGCGCGATCGCTCCGCCGTTGACATTCACCTTTTCCGGGGATACCCCGAGATCCTTCATTGACTGCACGGCGACGGCCGCGAACGCCTCGTTGATCTCGATCAGGTCAAGATCGTCGACGGTGAGGCCGTCCTTGTCCAGCGCGTGGTTGATGGCGTTGGACGGCTGGGACTGCAGCGAGTTGTCCGGGCCCGCGACGTTGCCGTGCGCGCCGATCTCCGCGATCCACTCCAGGCCCAGCTCCTCGGCCTTGGCCTTGCTCATGACGACCACGGCGGCGGCGCCGTCGGAGATCTGCGAGGAGGTGCCGGCGGTGATCGTGCCGTCCTTGGCGAACGCCGGACGCAGCTTGCCCAGCGACTCCGCCGTGGTCTCCGCGCGGATGCCCTCGTCCTTGCTGAAGACGACCGGCTCGCCCTTGCGCTGCGGGATCTCCACGGGGGTGATCTCGGCCTCGAAGAGCCCGTTCTTCTGGGCCGCGGCGGCCCGCTGGTGGGAGCGCGCGGCGATCTCGTCCTGCTCCGGACGGGCGATGCCCAGCCGGGTGTTGTGCTTTTCGGTCGACTCGCCCATCGCGATGCCCTCGAAGGAGTCGGTCAGGCCGTCGTGGGCCATCGCGTCGAGCATCTCGATGGCGCCGTACTTGAAGCCCTCACGGGACTTGGGGAGCAGGTGCGGGGCGTTGGTCATGGACTCCTGGCCGCCCGCGACGACGACGTCGAACTCACCTGCGCGGATGAGCTGGTCGGCCAGTGCGATGGCGTCCAGGCCCGAGAGGCAGACCTTGTTGACGGTCAGCGCGGGGACGTTCATGGGGATGCCGGCCTTGACCGCGGCCTGGCGTGCCGGGATCTGTCCCGCGCCGGCCTGCAGCACCTGGCCCATGATCACGTACTGCACCTGGTCGCCGCCGATGCCCGCCCGGTCCAGCGCCGCCTTGATGGCGACACCGCCCAGATCGGCGCCCGAGAAGGTCCGCAGGGATCCCAGGAGCCGCCCCATGGGGGTGCGTGCTCCCGCCACGATGACTGAGGTGGTGCCGTTCGTTGCAGACATGCGATGCGGCCTTCCTTTGCAGGGAAGTTAACGAGGGTTCCCGTCAATGTACTGAGCGGTACGCGCCGGGTCACCGGCAAGCGGGTGTGATCGCGCGCACGTTGCGTAACCAGCCGTGAGAGGGGTGCACTGGAGCCATGCTGACGCGAATCGACCACATCGGGATCGCCTGTTTCGACCTCGACAAGACTGCCGAGTTCTACCGTGCCACGTACGGCTTCGAGGTGTTCCACTCCGAGGTCAACGAGGAGCAGGGCGTGCGGGAGGCCATGCTCAAGATCAACGAGACGTCGGACGGCGGCGCCACGTACCTGCAGCTGCTGGAGCCGACCCGCGAGGACTCCGTGGTCGGCAAATGGCTGGCCAAGAACGGTGAGGGCGTCCACCACATCGCCTTCGGCACCGCGGACGTCGACACCGACTCCGCGGCCATCCGCGACAAGGGCGTCCGGGTCCTCTACGACGAGCCCAGGACGGGTTCGATGGGGTCGCGGATCACCTTCCTGCACCCCAAGGACTGCCACGGCGTGCTGACCGAACTCGTCACCGCCGCGCCCCCCGCCGCGACGGACCACTGACCTTCGCGTTCCCCGGCCGGTAGAGTGCAGCCTCGGCCGGGGTACGGGAATGGGGCTCGATCCATACTCTGCCGATGATCTGACACCATTTCTTCGGAAGGGTCGGCTCCAACGGGTGTGAGTCCGGTACGACGTGACGTGTACGGGACGACCACTGCAGGACCGGAGCCGGCCGCCACCATGACCAGGGGACGGATGGGACCGCGCAGTGCGGGGCAACGACCGCTACGAGGCTGACGACCACCTCTCGCAGTTCGAAGCCGAGATGGAGCGGCTGAAGACCGAGCGGGACAAGGCCGTCCAGCACGCCGACGACCTCGGCTACCAGGTCGAGGTGCTGCGCGCCAAGCTGCATGAGGCGCGCCGCAACCTCGCGACCCGCCCTGCCTACGACAACATCAGTCACCAGGCCGAACAGCTGCTGCGCAATGCGCAGATCCAGGCCGACCAGCTGCGTTCGGACGCCGAGCGCGAGCTGCGCGAGGCGCGAGCGCAGACCCAGCGACTGCTGCAGGAGCAGGCCGAGCGGCAGTCCCGGCTGGAGGCCGAGCTGCACGCCGAGGCGGTCAGCCGCCGCCAGCGCCTCGACGAGGAGCTCAACGAGCGCCGGCAGACCGTCGAATCGCACGTCAACGAGAACGTCGCCTGGGCCGAACAACTCCGCGCCCGTACCGAGTCGCAGGCCCGCCGCCTGATGGAGGAGTCCCGGGCGGAGTCCGAGCAGGCGCTGGCCTCCGCGCGGGCCGAGGCCCAGCGGCTGGTCGAACGGGCCCGTGAGCGGCTCGGCACCGAGGCCGAAGAGGCCCGCGCCGAGGCGGAATCCATCCTGCGCCGGGCCCGTACGGACGCCGAGCGGCTGCTGACCGCCGCCTCCAACCAGGCCCAGGAGGCCACCGACCAGGCCGAGCAGCTGCGTACCAGCGCCGGCACCGACGCGGAGGAGGCCCGCCGGCAGGCGACGGAGCTCACCCGCACCGCCGAGTCCCGCGTCCAGGAGGCGGACACGGCGCTGCGCGAGGCGCGCGCCGAGGCGGAGAAGCTGGTCGAGGAGGCGCAGCAGAGCGCCACCAAGCGGCTGTCGGCGGCCGAGTCGGAGAACGAGCAGCGCACCCGTACGGCCAAGGCGGAGATCGCCCGACTGGTCGGTGAGGCCACCAAGGAGGCCGAGGCCCTCAAGGCGGAGGCCGAACAGCTGCGCTCCGACGCCCGTACGGAGGCCGAGCGGCTGGTCGCCGAGGCGCAGGAGACCGCGCGGTCGAAGGTGGCCGAGGACTCCGCGGCGCAGCTGGCGAAGGCCGCGCGCACCGCCGAGGAGGTGCTGACCAAGGCCTCGGAGGACGCCAAGGCCACCACCAAGGCCGCGGCCGAGGAGGCCGAACGGCTGCGCAGGGAGGCCGAGTCCGAGGCGGACCGGCTGCGCGAAGAGGCCCATGACACCGCGGCGCAGCTCAAGGGCGCGGCGAAGGACGACACCAAGGAGTACCGCGCCAAGACCGTCGAGCTCCAGGAGGAGGCGCGGCGGCTGCGCGGCGAGGCGGAGCAGCTGCGCGCCGACGCGGTAGCCGAGGGCGAGCGGATCCGCAGCGAGGCCCGCCGGGAGGCGGTCCAGCAGATCGAGGAGGCGGCCGGTACCGCCGAGGACCTGCTGGCCAAGGCGAAGTCCGATGCCGAGGAGACCCGTTCGGGCGCCGTCACCGAGAGCGAGCGGGTGCGGACGGAGGCCATCGAGCGCGCCTCGGCGCTGCGCCGACAGGCCGAGGACGCGCTGGAGCGGGCCCGTGCCGAGGCCGAGCAGCTGCTGACCGAGGGCGCCGAGGCCGCCGAGCTGGTGACCGACGAGGCCGAGGCGGCCGCGGCGCGGCTGCGCGCGGAGGCCGAGGCGGCCGCCGAGGAGCGGCGCACCGAGGCGCAGGCGGAGCTTGACCGGCTGCGCGGTGAGGCGGACGACAAGGTCGCCGCCGCCGAGGAGTCGCTGCGCGAGGCCCGCGCGGAGGCCGAGCGGCTGCGCCGGGAGACCCAGGAGGAGGCGGCCCGGCTCAAGGCGGAGGCCGCGGAGCGGCGGCGGACGCTGCAGCAGGAGGCCGAGGACGAGGCCGAGCGGCTGCGCACGGAGGCCGCCGCGGACGCCTCGGCGGCACGCGCCGAGAGCGAGTCGGTCGCCTCGCGGCTGCGCAGCGAGGCCGCGGCCGAGGCGGAGCGGCTGAAGGCGGAGGCCCAGGAGACCGCGGACCGGGTGCGCGCGGAGGCGGCGGCCGCCGCCGAGCGCACGGGCACGGAGGCCACCCAGGCGCTGGCCGAGGCGCAGGAGGAGGCCGCGCGGCGGCGCCGGGAGGCCGAGCAGCTGCTGGGCGAGGCCCGCGAGGAGGCCCACCAGGAGCGCACCGCCGCCCGCGAGCAGAGCGAGGAGCTGCTGGCCTCGGCCCGTACGCGGGTCAGCGAGGCCCAGGAGGAGGCCGCGCGGCTGGTCGAGGAGGCGGACCGGCGCGCCGCCGAGCTGGTGGCGACGGCCGAGCAGACCGCACAGCAGGTGCGGGATTCGGTCGCCGGGCTGCACGAGCAGGCCGCCGAGGAGATCGCCGGACTGCGGTCGGCGGCCGAGCACGCGGCCGACCGCACCAGGACGGAGGCGCAGGAGGAGGCCGACCGGGTCCGCACCGACGCCTACGACGAGCGGGAGCGCGCCTCGCAGGACGCGGCGCGGATCCGGCGCGAGGCGCAGGAGGCGTCGGAGGCTGCGAAGTCCCTGGCCGAACGGTCGGTCGCGGAGGCGATCGAGGAGTCCGAGCGGCTGCGCGCCGAGGCGGCCGGGGTGCTGGACGAGGCGCGCCGGGAAGCCGACACGGCGCGGACGCAGGCCGGCGAGCAGGCCGACCGGCTGGTGTCGGAGGCCACCGCGCAGGCCGGGAAGCTGGTCGCGGACGCCTCGGCGAAGGCCCAGCAGCTGCGTACGGACGCCTCGGACGCGCTGGCGTCCGGCGAGCAGGACGCGGCGCGGGCCCGTGCGGAGGCGCGGGACGACGCGAACCGCATGCGCTCGGACGCCGCGGAGCAGGCCGACCGTCTGATCACCGAGGCCCGTACGGAGGCCGAACGGATCGTCACCGAGGCCACCGAGCTGACGTCTTCGGCACAGGACGAGGCGGACCGCACCCTCGCCGAGGGCCGCGAGGCCGCCGAGAGGCTGCGCGCCGAGGGCGAGCAGCAGGCCCGGTCCCTGGTGGCGGAGGCCACCGAGACGGCGCAGCGGCTGCGCGCCGAGGCGGCCGAGGTGCTGGAGGGCGCCCGCAAGGACGCCGAGCAGACCGGCGACGAGGCGCGCAAGGCGGCCAACAAGACGCGTTCGGACGCCGCGCAGCAGGCCGACGAGCTGATGTCGGAGGCCGCGACCGAGGCGGAGCGGCTGCGCAACGACGCGGCCGAGACCACCGCGGACGCCGAGCGGGACGCGGACCGCACCCGGGCCGACGCCCGTGAGCAGGCCGACCGCATGATCGCGACGGCCACCGCGGAGGCGGACCGGCTCCGGGCGGAGGCGGCCGAGACGGTCACCGCCGCGCAGGAGCACGCCAACCGCACCCGCGGGGAGTCCGCGAAGGTCAAGGAGGACGCCGAGGCGGAGGCCGAGCGGATGCGCGCCGAGGCCCAGCAGGAGGCGGAGCAGCTGCTCGACGAGGCCCGCAAGGACGCCGCCAAGCGCCGCGGGGACGCCGCCGAGCAGGCCGACCAGCTCGTCGCCAAGGCGCAGGAGGAGGCGCTGAAGGCGGCCACCGCCGCCGAGGAGCAGGCCGACACGATGGTCGGGGCGGCCCGCAAGGAGGCCGAGCGGATCGTCACGGAGGCGACCGCCGACGGCAACGCGCGGGTCGAGAAGGCCCGTACGGACGCCAACTCGCTGCTGGAGGAGGCCCGCGGGGACGCCACGGCCATAAGGGAGCGCGCCGAAGAGCTGCGCCAGCGCATCGAGTCCGAGGTCGAGGAGCTGCACGAGCGGGCCCGCCGGGAGTCGGCCGAGACGATGAAGAACGCCGGCGAACGCGTCGACAAGCTCATCGCGCAGGCCACGGCCCAGCAGGTGGAGGCCGAGGAGAAGGCCGACCGGATGATGGCGGACGCGAACAGCGAGGCGAGCAAGGTCCGGATCGCGGCGGTGAAGAAGGCCGAGGGCCTGATCAAGGAGGCCGAGAACAAGAAGGCCGAGGCGGTGCGCGACGCGGAGCGCCGGCGTACGGAGGCCGAGGCGGAGGCTGCCCGCATCGTGGACGAGGGCAAGCGGGAGCTGGAGGTCCTGGTGCGCCGGCGGGAGGACATCAACGCCGAAATCTCCCGCGTTCAGGACGTTCTGGAAGCCCTGGAGTCGTTCGAGGCACCCGGTGGGGGCGCAGAAGGCAAGACCAACGGGGTGAAAGCGGGCGCGGGAGCCGGTGCAACTCGTTCGAGTGGCAAGCAGTCTGAAGGGTAGCCACTCAAATGAGGGGTCATTCTCCAGATCAAACGGGCAATGACTCGATGACACGCCGTTGTGACCCCTAGGATTCTCCTTATCACCTCACCGGTCTCTTCGACAGGAACCCCATGAGCGACACTTCCTCCCCCTTCGGCTTCGAGCTCGTGCGGCGTGGGTACGACCGCGGTCAGGTGGACGACCGCATCACGAAGCTCGTCGCCGACCGCGACAGCGCGCTGGCCCGCATCACGTCGCTGGAAAAGCGGATCGAGGAGCTGCACCTCGAGACGCAGAACGCCCAGGCGCAGGTCAATGACGCCGAACCGTCCTACGCGGGCCTCGGGGCGCGCGTGGAGAAGATCCTCCGTCTCGCCGAGGAGGAGGCGAAGGATCTGCGCGAGGAGGCCCGCCGGGCCGCCGAGCAGCACCGCGAGCTGGCCGAGTCGGCCGCCCAGCAGGTCCGCAACGACGCGGAGGCGTTCGCCGCCGAGCGCAAGGCGAAGGCGGAGGACGAAGGCGCCCGGATCGTCGAGAAGGCCAAGGGCGAGGCGTCCACGCTGCGTGCCGAGGCGCAGAAGGACGCGCAGTCCAAGCGCGAGGAGGCGGACTCCCTCTTCGAGGAGACCCGCGCCAAGGCCGCCCAGGCCGCCGCGGACTTCGAGACCAACCTCGCCAAGCGCCGCGAGCAGTCCGAGCGCGACCTGGCCTCGCGTCAGGCCAAGGCCGAGAAGCGGCTCGCGGAGATCGAGCACCGCGCCGAGCAGCTCCGCCTGGAGGCCGAGAAGCTGCGTACGGACGCCGAGCGCCGGGCCCGCCAGACGGTGGAGACCGCGCAGCGCCAGGCCGAGGACATCGTGGCGGACGCCAACGCCAAGGCCGACCGCATCCGCAGCGAATCCGAGCGCGAGCTGGCGGCGCTGACCAACCGCCGCGACTCGATCAACGCGCAGCTGACCAACGTCCGCGAGATGCTGGCGACGCTGACCGGCGCGGCGGTGGCCGCGGCCGGCGCCCCCGGCGACGAGGAGGCCATCTCCCGCGGCGTCCCGGCCCAGCAGACCCGCTGACTGTCGGAAGGTTTCACCACTCCCCCGTGCGACCGCGCCCCCGTATTGCGCCCATCGAGGCGGATACGGGGGCGCCGTCGTAGGGGTCGACCGGGCGGCCCCGCCCCGGTGGCAGGGCCCGTGCGCCGCCCCTAGCGTGCTGTACATGATCGAGCTCGACGGGCTGACCAAGCACTACGGCGACACGGTCGCCGTCGACGACCTCACCTTCACGGTCCGGCCCGGCATCGTCACCGGCTTCCTCGGCCCCAACGGCGCGGGCAAGTCCACGACCATGCGGATGATGCTCGATCTGGACAACCCCACCTCCGGTACGGTCCGCATAGACGGCCGGCACTACCGGCAGCTGCACGATCCGCTGACGTACATAGGCGCGCTGCTGGAGGCGAAGGCGGTGCACGGCGGCCGCAGCGCCGCCAACCATCTGCTGTGCCTGGCGCAGAGCAACGGCATCCCCCGCAGCCGGGTCGCCGAGGTGCTCGACACGGTGGGGCTGAGCTCGGTCGCGAAGAAGCGCGTCAAGGGCTTCTCCCTCGGCATGAACCAGCGGCTCGGCATCGCCGCCGCCCTCCTGGGCGACCCCCGGGTGCTGCTCTTCGACGAACCGGTCAACGGCCTGGACCCCGAGGGCATCCACTGGATCCGCAACCTGATGAAGAACCTCGCGGCCCAGGGCCGTACGGTCTTCGTCTCCTCCCACCTCATGAGCGAGATGGCACTGACCGCCGACCACCTGGTGGTCATCGGGCAGGGCCGGCTGATGGCGGACACGTCCATGAAGGACTTCATCCACCAGAACTCGCGGTCGTACGTCCGGATGCGGAGCCCGGAGCGGGAGCGGCTGCTCGGTGTGCTGCGGGACGAGGGCATCCACGCGGTGGCGGTCGGCGACGGCTCGCTGGAGGTCGACGGGGTGCCCGCCGAGCGGCTCGGTGAACTGGCCACCGCCCACCACCTGATCCTGCACGAGCTGAGCCCCCAGCAGGCGTCCCTGGAGGAGGCGTTCATGCGACTGACCGCCGGGTCGGTGGAGTACCACGCGCACGACGGCGAACCGCACACCGCGCCGGAGCGGCCGCCGCGGCCCCCGGGACCGGCCGGAGCGGGGCCCGAAGCGCTCCGGCCGACCGGCTGGGGCGCCGACTGGCGCAAGAAGGGGAGCTGACCGATGGCGGTGTTCGGGCAGGTCATCCGTTCGGAGTGGACCAAGATCAGGTCGGTGCGGTCCACTGTGTGGACGCTGGGCACCGCCGTCGTGGTCACCCTCGCGCTCGGCGTGCTGATCTGCACGCTGGTCGGCAACGACTTCGCCGCCATGCCGGCCCGGGAACGGCTGTCGTTCGACGCGACCAACCTGAGCTTCGCCGGGATGGGACTGGGCCAGCTCGCGATGATCGTCTTCGGGGTGCTGGTGGTCTCGAACGAGTACAGCACCGGCATGATCCGCGCCTCGCTCGCGGCCGTACCGCAGCGCGGCACCTTCCTGTTCTGCAAGCTGCTGGTGGCCACCGCCCTGGTCTTCGTCGTCGGCCTGGCGACCAGCTTCGCCGCGTTCTTCACCGGGCAGGCGGCGCTGGGCGAGGACCTGCGCGCGCACCTCGGTGATCCGGGGGTGCTGCGCGCGGTGATCGGCGGCGGCCTCTACATGACCCTGATCGCGCTGTTCTCGATGGCGGTCGCCACGATGCTGCACAGCCCGATGCTCTCGCTGGGCATCCTGATGCCGTTCTTCTTCCTGATCTCGCGCATCCTGGGCAACGTCTCCGCGACCCGCAAGGTCGGCCGCTTCCTGCCGGACCAGGCGGGCCAGAAGATCATGGAGGTGGTGCCGCCCGTCGGCAGCGATGTGCCGTACGGCCCGTGGGGCGGCTTCGGCATCATGGTCGCCTGGACCGCGGCCGCCCTGATCGGCGGCTACGTACTGCTGAAGAGACGGGACGCATAGCCGCCCGCGCCCGTCCCCGCACGGCGGTCGGGCAGCACGCAGCGAAATTGACGGGAACCGTCAACGCCCGGATAGCCTCCTAACCCTCACGGGGGTACGAGAGCACCTCTGCCCCGACCATCTCGCGAGGGGCGGAGAATGATCGAGGCAGTCGGCCTGACGAAGCGCTACGGCGCCAAGACGGCCGTGTACAACCTGTCGTTCCAGGTACGGCCGGGTGCGGTGACCGGCTTCCTGGGGCCCAACGGCTCCGGCAAGTCGACCACCATGCGCATGATCCTGGGCCTGGACGCGCCGACCTCGGGGCATGCCACCATCGCCGGCCGCCCGTTCCGCAGCCTTCCCAACGCGCCGCGCCAGGTGGGCGCGCTGCTCGACGCCAAGGCCGTGCACGGCGGCCGCAGCGCGCGCCAGCACCTGCTCTCGCTCGCCCAGCTGTCCGGCATCCCCGCCCGCCGGGTCGACGAGGTGCTCGGCGTGGTCGGTCTCCAGGACGTCGCGGGCCGGCGCTCCAAGGGCTTCTCGCTCGGCATGGGCCAGCGCCTGGGCATCGCCGCGGCGCTGCTCGGCGATCCGCAGGTGCTGCTCTTCGACGAGCCGGTCAACGGCCTGGACCCCGAGGGCATCCTGTGGGTGCGCAACCTGATGAAGCAGCTGGCGGCCGAGGGCCGTACGGTCTTCGTCTCCTCCCACCTGATGAGTGAAATGGCGCTGACCGCCGACCACTTGATCGTGATCGGCCGCGGGCAGCTGCTGGCGGACATGTCGGTCAAGGACTTCATCTCGGCCAACTCCGCCGATTTCGCCCGGGTCCGTACTCCGGACACCGAGCCGGAGCAGCGCGAGAAGCTGACCGCCGCGATCGGTGAGGCGGGCGGCCAGGCGACGCCGGAGCCGGACGGCGCGCTGCGGGTGACCGGGCTGCCGCTGCCCCGGATCAGCGACCTGGCGCACGAGGCCGACGTCCGGCTCTGGGAGCTGTCGCCGCACCAGGCGTCCCTGGAGGAGGCGTACATGCGGATGACCCAGGCCGCCGTGGACTACCGCTCGACCAGCGATCCGCGCGCCGGTCTGCAGCAGGCCGCCGGCGGGTACACCCCGCAGGGCGGCGTACCGGGGTACGCGGGTGGTCAGCCCGCGATGCCCGGTCAGGAACAGCCCAACCCCTACGCCCAGCAGGCTCCGTACGGCCAGGCGCCCGCCGCCGCCCCGGGGGCGGGCTATCCGCCGCCGGCGCAGGGTCACCCGTACGGGGCACCCGCGTCGTACGGTGCGCCCCACCCATACGGGCAGCAGCCGTCCCCCATGCCGCCCACCGCCGCCGGCGCCCCGGCCGCGCACCCCGCACCCCCCGCACCCGCCGCACCCGCCGCCGGTCAGCCCGCGCCGGCCGGTGCCCCCGCAGACCTGCCCACGCCGCAGAACGAGGACGCCCGATGACCAGCCCTCAGCAGCCGCAGCCCCAGCCGCAGCCTGAGCGCGGACCGCATGACGCCGGCACACCGCAGCAGCCGATGCCCACCGCACCGCCGATGCCGCCCACCGCACCGCCGGCCGCACCGCCCCAGCCGCAGGGCCCGCCGGAGCAGCCGGCCGACCAGCAGCCCGCGCCGGCGCAGCCCGCACCCGCCAAAGAGGCCGGCACGATGATGCTCCAGGCCCAGCCGGCGCCCGGTCAGCCCGTACCCGCCAAGGAAGCGGGCACGATGATGCTCCAGGCCCAGCCGATGCCCGAGCAGCCCGCGCCCGAGCAGCCCGCCCCGGCCGGGCAGGCCGGCACGATGATGCTCCAGGCGCAGCCGATGCCCGAGCCCCGGCCGCTCGCCGCGCACGGTCCGGGCAAGGACGCCGGCACGATGATGCTCCAGGCCCAGCCCCCGGCCGCCGCCCAGCCCCCGGTGGCGGCGCAGCCCCCGGCACAGGGCCCCGTCCCGGCGGCGCAGCCGCCGGCCCCGCACCAGCCCCAGCCCGGTTACGCCGGCGCGGGCGTCGGCGGATACAGCTCGCCGATCCCGGTGCGCCCGACCCACCTCGGCCATGCGCTGGCCTCCGAGTGGACGAAGATCCGCTCGGTGCGCTCGACCATCTGGACGCTCGGCGTGATGCTGCTGCTGATCGTCGGCATCGGTCTGCTGGGGACCCTCGCGGCGGGCTCCGACCGCGAGATGGACCCGCTGCTCGGCGTCGGCTTCGTCGGCGTACTGCTCGGCAGCCTGTGCGTGATCACCCTCGGTGTGCTGTCGATCTCCTCGGAGTACGGCACCGGCATGATCCGTACGACGCTGACCGCCTGCCCCAGCCGTATGCGGGTGCTGACCGCGAAGGCGCTGGTCTTCTTCGCGCTGGCGCTGGTGATCACGACGGTCGCCACCTCCCTGGTGGCGCTGCTGGACTCCGCGATGCTCAACGGCCCCGCGCCGACCACCGACCAGTGGCTGCGCGCCACCGTCGGTGCCGGCCTGTACGTGGCGCTGCTCGGTCTGCTGGCGCTGGCCGTCGGCACGCTGCTGCGGCACTCCGCGGGCGCCATCAGCACCATGATGGCCGTGGTGCTGCTGCCGATGCTGCTGGCGCTGTTCCTGCAGGGTGAGAGCGTCAAGGACCTCCAGCGGGCACTGATCGAGTACTCGGTGCCGAGCGCCCTGGCCACGCTCTACGACATTCCGTTCCTCAGCACCGGCCCGTCGGGCTGGACTCCCCTGTGGATCCTCGCCGGGGTGACCGCGGTGGTGCTGGGCGGCGCCTACGCCGCCCTCGCCCAGCGCGACGTCTGACGCCGCACCGCGCGCCCAGCGGTCAGTACCGGGGCGCGTTCCGGGACCGCTGGAGCCGCGCGCTCCGGCGGTCCCGTGCGTTCCAGCACGCCTTGTGCCAGTGCCGGCGGTCGTCGACGTCGCCGTGCTGCGGCCAGGCGACGACATGCGGGACCCCGGGCGGGATCTCCTGGTCGCAGCCGGGGCAGCGGTAGTGCTTGGCCGCGCCGCCGCCTCCGACCTGCCGCACGACCCAGTCCTCGCCCCGCCACTCCTCGGTCTGCTCCAGGCCGTAGCGGTCACCGCCCATGCGGTCGATGGACTTCGCACCGCCGCGCTGGCGGTTTCGACGCGGGGACACAGAACACCTCGGGATGCGTACGGGGTCACGGGCTGTCACCAGCGTACGCGGCGCCGTCGGGGGTAGGAGCCGCCCCGAGGGATTCTGCGATCATCGGGAAATTCCGCACCAGGCCGTGCCCTTGGCACGTGTCAGCCGTTGTTGCCTGTAAGGGGGGAGTCGCGTCGGCTGCGAGGAGGCAGAGAGCGATGCGCGTTGGGGCTTTCATCCTGGCCGCTCAATTCCCCGGTCAGGGACAGGGGGAGGCACTGCATCGCGCGGTGCGTTCCGCGGAGGTCGCCGAGGAGGCCGGGCTCGACGACGTCTGGCTGGCGGAACACCACTTCGTACCGTACGGCGTCTGCCCGAGTGCGGTGACCCTGGCCGCGCTGCTGCTGGGCCGCACCCGCAGGATCGGCGTCGGCACGGCGGTGAGCGTACTGCCCACCCAGCATCCCGTGGCGCTCGGCGAGCAGGCCGCGCTGCTGCACCTCACCTCCGACGGCCGCTTCACGCTCGGTGTCGGCCGCGGCGGCCCCTGGGTCGACCTGGAGGTCTTCGGCTCCGGGCTCGCGGCGTACGACCACGGCTTCCCCGAGTCGCTCGATCTGCTGCTGCGCTGGCTGCGCGAGCCCAGGGTCGGCGCGCAGGGCGAGCGCTACACCTTCCGGGAGGTGGCGGTGGTGCCGCGGCCGGACCAGGCGCTGGGCGATCCGGACGATCCGTGCGCGGTGCCCCCGGGTCCGCCGGTGGTGGTGGCGTGCACCTCCCCCTCGTCGGTGCGGATGGCCGCCGAGCGCGGGCTGCCGATGCTGCTCGGCATGCACTCCGGCGACGAGGAGAAGGCGGAGATGGTCGCGCTGTGGCGGTCCGCCGCGCGGGAGGCCGGCCGCGACGGCGACGAGATCGCCGCGGCCGAGCACGTCTCGGCGGGCGTGGTGCAGGTCGCCGACGGCCGCGCGGGGGCGACCGAGACCCTGACGAAGGCGATGCCCGGCTGGCTTCGGCAGGGGCTGGGCGCGCATGTGACGGTCGACGGCCGCTATCGCGCGATGCGCGATCCACTGGCCTATACGGAGTTGCTGTGCCGGCTGCATCCCGTGGGCCCGCCGCGCCTGTGCGCGGACCGCCTGGCGGCGGCCTCGGAGCGTACGGGCATCACCCGCTTCGCGCTGCTGGTCGAGGGCTCCGGTGATCTCGCGGCGACGGAGGAGAACGTTCGCCGGTTGGGTACGGAGGTCATGCCGCAGCTGGGGTGAGCCCGCCCGGTGCGGCGCCGTCGGTGGTGCGAGGGCGCCGTGCCGTGAAGGTGTCGTCGTTCGGCCTCGCGGTGGTGCTGCCGCTGGCACAGCGTTTCGGAGCGCGCCCAACCCCTCGTACGCAGCGGCAGCAACTCCGATCAGCAGTCGCGGAGTTCAGGCGACTGGTTCAGCAGCTGGCCCCGGATCGAGGTGAATCGGGACAGGCGGTCGTCCACCGCCGGGTCGAGCGGGAAGACCGCGACCCGGTGGCAGTTCTGGAAGGCGAGCCGCACACCGAAGTGGCGCTCGAGCGAACCACGGATGGCGTCACTCGCCAGCGCGCGCAGCAACTGGCCGCGCGCCTGCTCGTCCGGCGGGGGCGTCTGATTGTCGGCGAACTCTCCGCCGTCCACCTTCAGCTGGGCCACCAGAGAGCTGATCATCCCCCATGCGTAAGGCAGGGATTTCCGGACGCAGTCGACAAATGCGGCTTCGTCGACCTCGCCTCGCTCGGCCTGTTCGAGGAGGGCCGGTGAGACGTCGAGCGACATGAGGTTCTCCTCTCGCGGCCCCGCCGGGACGGACAGGGCCTCAGGGATGGGACAAGGGGTTTCGCGACAGAGCGTGTTCGCCTCACGACCCCCTGCTTCAACGGTATGCCGCGCAAGAGGCCCGCACCAGGAGATTGCACATACAACCGGCCAATGGCGAACGCCGGGGGTGCGGGGATTTCCCCCGTAAAGGCACCGTGGTCCAGGGCGAATCGCGCAGCGGGCCTCCGGTCGAGTAGCGTGACGCCCCATGCGTCTCGTCATCGCCCGCTGCTCCGTGGACTACGCGGGCCGGCTCACCGCCCATCTCCCCTCCGCCCCTCGCCTCATCCTGGTGAAGGCGGACGGCTCGGTCTCCATTCACGCGGACGACCGCGCCTACAAACCCCTTAACTGGATGTCCCCGCCCTGCACTCTCAAGGAGGGCGACGGCAGTGTGTGGACGGTGGAGAACAAGGGTGGCGAGAAGCTCATCATCACCCTCGAGGAGGTCATGCACGACTCCTCGCACGAGCTGGGCGTCGACCCGGGCCTCATCAAGGACGGTGTGGAGGCGCACCTCCAGGAGCTGCTCGCGGACCGTATCGAGACCCTCGGCGAGGGCTACTCGCTGATTCGGCGTGAATACCCCACTGCCATTGGCCCGGTGGATATCTTGTGCCGGGACGCTGATAACCAGACCGTGGCGGTCGAGATCAAGCGGCGTGGTGAGATCGACGGCGTCGAGCAGCTCACCCGCTATCTCGAACTCCTCAACCGCGACCCGCACTTGGCGCCCGTGAAGGGCGTCTTCGCCGCTCAGGAGATCAAGCCGCAGGCGCGGGTGCTGGCCACCGACCGCGGCATCGGCTGCGTCGTACTGGACTACGACGCGCTGCGCGGCATCGAGGACGACAAGCTCCGGCTGTTCTGACCCCGCCGCCCCCGCGGCACACAACAGCGCGACGGCCCGGTACATGTGTACCGGGC